>JBAUGL010000082.1:0-67640 GCA_049679665.1 Pyrinomonadaceae bacterium
GCTCGGGGTATGCCTCACCCATTTGATCGACGACAAAATCGCAAACCTTAAAGAAAAACGGGTCTGCGTAGCCAAGATGCTCGCGGCCGTGGTAGATCGCTCGACGCATTATCTTGCGCAGCACATAGTTGCGGCCTTCGTTGCCCGGCAAAATGCCGTCAGCGATGGCAAACGCCGTGGATCGCGCGTGATCGGCAATCACGCGGCAGGCGAACCTTTGGGTTTCTGACAAACTTTCGTAAACGCTCATTATCTAAATAATATAACAGGTCACACCTCAGAACCGGGAGCGCCTACAGTAGCTGTAAACCGGCCTCTTGTAGGCGTGGGAAAGGAGACCCGCTACTGCTCCCGGTTCTGACGAACTAACCCACCGATCAAATGCAGCGCGATCCCCAAAAGCGAAAGGTAAATTCCATTCCGGCTCAGATCCGAAAAATGCCGAAGGCTGTAAGTTTCAACAACAAACGCCCAGATCAAAATCACGCTTGAAATGGTCAGAACCGCTGATCCGCCAAGCTGCACGACTTTTCTCCAAAACTGCGGCCGCAATTGTAAATAAACTCCGAGCGCAAGATGAATCAGCGCCGAAAAAAGAATATAAATATGCCGCGACCGCATCAGCAGCCGCAGTTCCTGTGGTATCGCGTCCTTATCCGGAAAATCTGCACGCATATAGCTGCCCGTCGTTGTGAAAACGATGAACAGCGCGATCCCGAAAATGAGATGAAACCACGCCATAGGCTTGCAGATACCGCAGCGGCTAATTATTATCTTGAAGTTATCTCGATTTAAAGCCAGGAGCTGCCGATGCGTTATCACGTCCCGCTAATCATAATCCTATTTTGTTTGAATGTAATTACGATGAGCTCACAATCACCGGTACCATCATCGACGCTAAAAACATTTGAATCTTTTTATGAAAAAGAACTGAAAGAAGCCGGCATCGTGGGTAGCAGTTTCGTATTTCTAAAAGATAATAGAATCATTGCCGAAAAGCATTACGGCTCGTCCAATATTGAGAAAGAGCTGGCGGTTGACGCGAACACCATCTATCATTGGGCGTCGAACACAAAACCCTTCACCGGCATAGCGATAATGCAGCTGCGCGACCGCGGCTTGCTAAAGCTTGATGATCCGGTCACGAAATACCTGCCCGAGCTTCGCCGGGTACACAACAAATTCGGTTCGATGGACGACATCACCATCCGCCATTTGATGACGCATTCGGCCGGATTTCGCAATTCGACCTGGCCGTGGGACAAGGGCGAAGGGTGGGAACCTTTCGAGCCGACCGAATACTCGCAGCTTGTCGCGATGTTGCCGTTTACCGAGATACTCTTCAAACCCGGCAGCAAGTTCAGCTATTCGAATCCCGGAATCATTTTTCTCGGGCGAATCATCGAAAAGCTAAGCGGCGACGATTATGAAGTCTACATCGACAAAAATATTCTGAAACCGCTTGAAATGTACCGCAGCTATTTCGACACAACGCCGCCGCACTTGCTCAGACACCGCTCGCATTCCTATTACATCGAAAACGGCAAACGGACCGAGGGCCGTTTCGACGCAAACACAGGCATCACCGTTTCAAACAGCGGCCTGAATTCGCCGATCTCCGATATGGTGAAGTATTTGAATTTCCTGACCGGAGTCGGAACCGGAAGCGATAGCGACCGGGTTCTTTACGATACGGTATTAAAACGCTCTTCTCTCGAAGAAATGTGGAAACCTCAACTGCCTACCACCGCCGACGCCAACGGAAACAGCGGCTTCACGACGCACATTGGCCTAATCTATTTCCTTAATAAACGCGACGGCCGTACATTCCTTGGTCACGGCGGCGACCAGAACGGATTTATCAGTTACATCGATTTCGAACCGGCAAGCCGACAAGCGTCGATCATCGTTTTCAACACACAAGTTATTTACACGGCAACCACGCCGGCTGAAAAGGATGTAGTTTCACGGTTGCGAAATGCGGTCCGCAGCCTGTATTGACGGTGGAAACAGTTTAATCCGGATTGCGGTGATCAAGGCATGAGATTGACGCGCCGCATCATGTCCGCAAAGCGCGGATCCTCTCGCAACGGGTCGAAAACCGGTTCGACCCTGAGAAACCCCAGTTGCCAGGCTCGCTCTACGTAAGCCTTTTCGAGCCATTCGAAAGCGCGGTCCTGCTCGCCGAGTGCGGTATAGATCATCGCGGTCTCGATCTGGGAAGCCCCCTGCTTGTTTGACTGAGAATTAAATTCCCTGAGAAACGCATAAGCTTCGTCGTGCTTTCCCGCGGATGCGTACGCGTAACCGAGAAGCGCGAGCATACTCGGTTTTTTTTCTGACATTTCACCGGCGTCGGTACGTCAACGGCGACACGCATCCAGTCCGACCCTCTTCCATGATCGACCCGAGCTGGCGGCCAAAAGAAGATAAATCCGGGCCGCCAGTTCAAGCGAGTTTCCTCGCCTTCTTGATCACATTATCAACAGTAAACCCATAATCGCGAAACACATCTTCAGCCGGAGCGGATGCGCCGAAGCGGTCGACGGATAAGGTGTCGCCGGAGTCGCCGATGTATTTTGCCCAGCCGAGGGAAACGCCGGCTTCGATCGCGAGGCGTGCGGTGACTTTCGGGGGCAGCACTGATTCTTTGTATTTCGCAGATTGCGCGTCAAAGAATTCCCAGCACGGCATTGAGACGACGCGCGTGGGCGTGCCGCCGGCGTTTAGTTCCTCGCGAGCTTCCATTGCCAGGCCAACCTCTGTACCGGTCGCGATCAGGATAAGTTTTGGCGTCGCCGCATTTCCGGCCTTCGTTTCCGCCTCGGCCAGGACATATGCTCCTTTGTGAAGGCCGCGCGCGTTGGCATGCTTCTTGCGGTCTATGAGGCTCACTTTTTGACGTGACAGTGCGAAAGCTGTGGGTGCGTTCTGGCGTTTCAGGGCGGCACGCCAGGCTTCGCGGACCTCGTGCGCGTCGCACGGACGAATTACGGCAAGATTGGGTATGGCACGCATGGCTGCGAGATGCTCGACCGATTGGTGCGTCGGCCCATCTTCGCCGAGACCGATCGAATCGTGCGTGAATACAAAGATGGTCTGCACGTGCGACAATGCTGCAAGCCTGATAGCGGGCCGCATATAGTCGGAAAATGTCTGAAAGGTCCCGCCAAATGGGATCACACTGCCGTATAAGGCCATCCCGTTCATCGTCGAACCCATCGCATGTTCACGGATGCCGAAGTGAATGTTGCGGTTCTTGTAATGTCCGGAGGCGAAATTTCCGGAGGATTTAATATAGGTATTGTTCGAGGGCGTCAAATCGGCCGATCCGCCGATGAGCTGCGGCAGCGCGTCGGCTATGGCGTTGATGACGTCGCCGCTGTAGGCCCGCGTCGCCTTTGCCTCGACGCCATCGAAGCTCGGCATCGATTGTTCCCAGCCCTCAGGCAACTCGCCAAGCCGCGTTTCGTGCAGTATCTTGCCGAGCGCACCGTGGGACTTCTCGTACTTTTTCACCAATGCGTCCCAGTCTTTTTCGAGCTTTAGGCCGATTTTTATCGCTTGTCGGAACTGCGTTAGCGCCTCCTTCGGAATGTAAAAACTCTTGTCCTCCCACCAACCGAGATTTCTCTTGGTTTCCTTGACCGCGTCCGTACCGGGAGCATCCGAATGTGCCTTTGAAGTGCCCTGCTTCGGCATTCCAAAGCCAATTATTGTCTTGATCCGGATCAGTTTCGGCTTATCCTTGATCCTCTGAGCATCCTTGATCGCTTTTTCGATCGCCTTTAGATCGTTTCCGTCTGCAACCTCAGAAACCGCCCAGCCGCACGACTCAAATCGCTTTGTTACATCTTCGGAAAACGACAGATCGGTCGAACCATCGATCGTTATCTTGTTGTCATCGTATAGATAGATCAGATTCGCCAGCTTGAGGTGCCCGGCAAGCGACGCTGATTCGTAACTAACGCCCTCCATTAGGTCCCCGTCCGAGCAAATACAATAGATAAAATGATCAATAACGGGGAAACCCTTTTCGTTAAAACGAGCGGCGAGGTGCGCCTGGGCAATGCCCATGCCAACACCATTTGCAAAACCCTGCCCGAGTGGACCCGTCGTTATCTCGACACCGGGCGTAAGAATGTTTTCGGGGTGTCCAGGTGTTTTTGAATGGAGCTGGCGGAATCGCTTTAGTTCTTCGAGAGGCAGATCATATCCGGTCAGGTGCAGCAGCGAATATATCAACATCGAGCCATGCCCGGCCGAGAGCAAAAATCGGTCACGGTTAAACCACTTCGGATTTTTAGGGTTATGCCGTAGAAACTTTGTCCAAAGCACGTATGCCGCCGGGGCCATACCCAGCGGCAGGCCCGGATGCCCGGAATTCGCCTTTTGCACCGCATCAAGCGAAAGCGTACGGATAGTGTTTATACAAAGCTGGTCAATGTTGATAGATTTTTTCAATTTTGGTGATGTTGTCATGAAGATTTTTTGTCAAATTAAACATTCTTTGTGTACGCATCGCGATGGCGTTGCCGTGCTTTTAGATAAAGGCCCTGTCTCGCTTTGTTCGAAGTAAAGTGGTTACCTTTTGGCGTTGGAACCAGGTCAACACTTTCTATTTTGCCAATTGTCGCGAGCGCAAGCAAAACGGCACCGCGGGAAGATGCTTCGCGAGTATCGGGCAGCGACAGGTTTCGGCCGAGAACGTCAGCGATTATCTGCGTCCAGACGGGCGATTCGCGCAATGCTCCGCCGGAGGCAATAATCTCGCGGATGCTGCAAACACCATTCACCTGATCGAAGATCTCGGCGAAACGGTATGCTACGGATTCGAGGGCAGCCTGGACGATGTCGATCGTGTCGGTCGAAGAATGCAGTCCGAGGATGGCACCCGTGGCCTTTTCGTGATAACCCGTGCTGCGTTCACCGGCGAGGAAAGGCAGAAAAGTGAGTCCGTGGCCTGCGGGTTCGCGTTTTGCTATCTCGGCTTCGGTTTTATTATCATCCGCAAGCAAACGCAGGTTTTGTTTGAGCCAGTAATAAAGTCCGCCGCCGTCGCTCAAGGCTCCGCCGATGATTATGGTTTTACGGTCGATTCGATAGCACCAAAGGCCGTCTGGGATCTTGTCCGGCGGGTCGCCGTTATAGGCGACGCGCATCGCACCCGATGTGCCGATCATCAAGGCCGCCTTGGTTTTCTTGACGCACCCGGCACCGATGTTGTTGGCCGCGCCGTCGCCAATTGCCGGGAACCAATCAGCAGCTTTCAATCGCGGCCAGCGTTTGCCGAATTTGGAACTAAGCGAAAACGTCTGAGCGTCGTCCGAAACAATCTCAGGCAAGTTAGTGGGTTCTAATTTGAGAAACCGCAAAAGATCAGCGTCCCAGACACACTCTCTTATATCAAAAATTCCAGTCGCCGACGCCATAGAAACACTTGTCGCCGCCTCGCCAAACAAACGCAACGCGATGAAGTCGCTCAGCGACAGCCATTTTGCAGTCTTGCTCCAAACATCGGGAAATTCGCTCTGCTGCCACAAAAGTTTCGCCGGCCAAAAGCTGGAATGAAACCTCGCGCCGTTCCGGTTATGAACTACGCCCTCGTCAAATTCTTTTCGCAGTGTTGCAACGTAATCGCGGCTTCGCGTGTCTGCCCAGCCGTAAACTTTTGTCGTCGCTTTGTCGCTTGCGTCAACACCAACAAGGCTATGCCAAAACGAACTCGACGCAATATAGCCTATATCGCCAGCAATTTTCTCAGATCTTCGCAGAACCTCGTCGATCGCGGTGACAACTTGATCAAATGCTTCGTTGGCGTCGATCTCAGCACCGCCGTCATCGGTTGCGTTCAGGGAGCGTTCGTTCTTGACCATCGTCCGAGGCAGGACGTTGCCCGCGTCGTCGTACAGCGCCGCCCGAACGCTCGACGTGCCGATATCTAATACAAGAATGAGAACTTTCTTCAAATGGCTTTTCTTAGGATGTATTTGGAACCGAGGCGTCCGGTCGTGAATGTTCAAAGAAGTCACGGGTGATGGAAGGTTTGATTGTGGTGGAAACGCATAGGCTTTTTACCTGATCTCCACCGAATTGGAAAACCTTCCTTTTCGCTATTCGTGAACGCTACTTTACACCTAGAACCTTCTTAAACCACCAACGCAGACCGACGAAGAGAAAACGCCAGTCCTTGAAAAACTCCGGCGGCTTGCCTTCATAATAATGGCCGATAAATTGGAGTATCCAGCCGACAATGAATAACCCCAACGCAAAACGCCAAAATCCCGTGACAAAAAGGCACACGGGAATCAGTAGAATGGAGACCGCGATCATTGGAATTCCGATGCTGTGCATCAAGCGATTAACGGGGTGCCGGTGCCCTTCGGCATATTCTTCGATCCAATCGTCCCAAGATCTTCCGCCCATCATATGCGTTTACTCCTTTACGTTAGTAATTCGGCAATCATCCGCAACAAATAGTAAAAGCGGACGATCGGATCGTCTCATTTCGCACTAAAAATTCCCACCTTTAAGCCGTCTGTTAATTGTACTCTGTCTGTTTGTCCGAATCCATGCAAAAAATCTGTAGGCATGAACGTATCCGCGTCCTCAACTTCAACAGGCACCTGCGTGACGATCCATTTGTCGATCGCACCCGCAAACTCGGAATACGTCTTTGCACCGCCGATGATAAACAAGTCGCATTTCAAAAATTCCGAGAGTTTGATGACGTGATCCTTGCTCCGTAGATAGAGCAGATTCGCGTCGCACTCATTCGGCGCCGACCGGCTCAAGACGATATTTAGCCTATTCGGCAGCGGTTTTCCGATCGCCCGCCAGGTATTAAACCCCATCACGACCGCGTTCCCGGTCGTCGTCTCCTTAAAAAACTTCAGGTCGGCCGGATAGTGCCATGGCAATTTACCATCCTTGCCAATGGCGTTGTTTTCTGCGACCGCTACGATGCCGATGATCATAAATTGATTTTCACGAGAAATCTCAAAGATGCAAAAAGACGCGGATTAACCATCGCTATCTTCTTTGTTTCTTGGACTTTGCGGGATATTCGCCCTCAGCCCACGATCTTCTCGCCCTTATAGACTACTATCTCGGAGCCCTTCGCAAGCAAAATTGAATGGGGTTCCGCGGTCGCCAATAGTCCGAAATCCTCTCCGTACGTCTTTTCAAAATCTACATCAACGCACGGGTTTTTAGCCGCGAACAGCTCCCATTTCGGATGCTCAACCTTGTATTCATCCGTGCGGTCCGGCCCTCGTCTCGTGTATCCCCAATAATGCTCGATAATGAATTCCTCGTGTGATCCCTCCGCAGGAATCCCGAGATTTTCACCGACGTCAATACTGATCGTATTGCTTATCACGCTGTTTTGCCAGGAATACGAAACCATTTCGGTCGTGCTCGTATGACCCATTTTCCAGGCCTCATAAGGTTCACCGTAAAGAAATCTGGCCGTCGCAGCGATAGTAATACGCGGCACGATCTCCTTTATAAAAACAACGCCACGCCGAACTTCGCATTCCGTTTCGCGCCGAACATAGAATCTCAGGTTTACTTCCTCGAAATTTATATGGAAGGGAATAAGAAACCCGGCTACACGAGTTTCACGAAACATAAAACCGACGACGCTCACAAAGCACTTGCCATCATGGAGATCCAACGCGATCCCGTGCGGGACACGACCGGACAAAACCTTTGCGTCGATCTCATAGTTCACCATTAGAAGATCGCACCATTTCGCGGTAAGAAATTTCTTCACGATAGGATCATCCGCTTATCGCCGGAACGAACTGTGACCTTTTCCCTATCGAAGTACTCCAACAAGGGAATGGCAAATTTTCGTGATATGCCGGCGAGGGCTTTGAATTTCGGGATATCGATAAGGTTGTCCCCGGAATTCCGGGCCGTGTTCCGCAATTTTTCCGCGAGGCCGTCGATCACGCTTTGACTAAAATAGAATTCATCGCTGACCTTGACCAATTCCGCGTCGTTGATCAGC
This sequence comes from Pyrinomonadaceae bacterium, assembly GCA_049679665.1. Classification (GTDB taxonomy): domain Bacteria; phylum Acidobacteriota; class Blastocatellia; order Pyrinomonadales; family Pyrinomonadaceae; genus OLB17. The sequence continues at coordinate 8,018 of JBAUGL010000082.1, forward strand.
AGATGAAATATCTTTCTGACATTCTCCGATGGTAGTTTCCACCCCTTTTCCACTTCCGCCAAGACCTCCGTGAGTTTCGGTACTTCTAGACGGGCCTCCGAATAGATTCGCTTGATCCGGTCACGAATCGCCACTTCGTCGGTACTGAGTTGCAAATTATATGAGTTTAGTTTTACGATCTCGCGATCTGATACTGTTTGACCGGCCGCATCCAGTGAAGTGATCACGCTGCCGAATATATCGTGCGGCAAGAATCGGAAGATATTGTCTCGGAGAGTTTCACGCGAGATCCCCGGGCTTAATGGCTCGGTGCGGTGATAAACGGCAACGGCTTCTATTGTGCGCGCCTTTAGTCCCTCAAAGCTGGCGCGGCTTATATAGCGCCGGCCGGCCTCGATGATCGAACCGGCGGCCATATTCTCGTTTAGGACCGACCGAAGAATTCCGTCGCGCCAACCCGTACGAGCCCGAAGATCGGAAAGGTTTAGGCCCTCATCGCCGGCCATTTCGACCAGGCGATTCAGACGTTCAGTGTTACATCCGGCATTCTGAAGTCCCGTAAGTGTCTTACGCACCGCATCAATGTCCCTTCGCCTATGCTTTACCGGAAATGCGTCGATTACAATTCCTCCCGCTATCGTCATTTGCGGTGAGTAGCTTCGAATGATAAATCGTTCACCGGGGATGGTTGCGATCGGTGATTCCAATCTGATCTGAACGAGATCGGTCTCACCGGCTGAAATTGCGGCCGATTCGTTCAGAACCTGTAGACGGCCAAGAATCTCCGCCGTTCCCAAATGGAGGCGCACTCGCTGCCGCGTACGCAGGGGCCGCTCGTCGCGCCCAAGCACTTCGACCAAAGCATCGATCATCCGAGTTGCCGCTAGCCTGCCTTTTTCAGCTAAGAGCATGCCTCGATCAACGTCATTTTTGTCAACGCCGCCAAGATTGATCGCAGTCCGCTGTCCAGCATGAGCCGCCGTGACCGCCAGCCCATGAGTCTGTAGTCCCCGAACCCTTACGCCGATTCCGGCGGGCAATAATTCCATTTCATCGGCCTCATGTACTTCGCCGGAGGTCAGAGTGCCCGTAACTACGGTGCCGAAACCCTTTTTCGAAAAACGCCGGTCGATCGCCAGCCGCGTTATAGTCTCTTCGCTTCGGTTCGGAACCGTCCCGGCCGCCTCGTATATTGCTGTGCGAAGTTCCTCTATCCCGTTACTGGTTTTCGAACTTACGGTTACGACCGGGGCATTTTCAAGAAAAGAGCCTTTGACCATCCCTGCGACATCGACTCTTACCATCTCCAGGAGTTCGTCATCAGCCAAATCGCATTTTGTTAGGACGATTAGGCCCTTTTTTGTGTCTAGAAGTCGGCAAATATCAAAATGTTCGCGGGTCTGCGGCATCACCCCTTCGTCCGCCGCGACTACGAGCAGGACAAGGTCGATCCCGCTTGCCCCCGCAAGCATATGTTTCACGAATCGCTCGTGTCCCGGGGCGTCGACAAATCCGATCCGGACGCCGTCGATCACCATCTCGGCGAACCCAAGTTCTATTGTTATTCCACGCCGTATTTCTTCAGGAAGGCGATCAGTGTCTTCGCCGGTAAGTGCTTTTACGAGCGCGGTTTTACCGTGATCGATATGCCCAGCTGTACCAACGATAATATCCATAGAACAGGAAGCGCACGGGCATGAGGGAGTTTTAGGATCGGGACAGTGGTTATCGAAGCCTGAGCAAACTCTCAACCGAAATGTCTTCGTCGAGGGCGTCCCAATGGATGCCAAGGCCGCCTCCGATCAACTGCCAATTCTTTCGATCTCGCGGCGAGGCATTGTTTAAGCGGGGAAACCACGTTAACGGCACTGATATTTCACGTCCATCGGCTAATTCGACTTGAAGCGAATCGTTGTGACAGGCGACGTCTATAGCAAGAGGTTGAACGTTTACGGTCGAAATACTCATACTTTTCAGCCTAACTTGAAGATACAGATTCTGATCGCTTTTCGCAAATATTTCGCTCGATGGAGCCGTTAAATATCACCCGATTCGTACTGCTCCAGTTTGCGGTACAGCGTTTTCCGGCCGATATTAAGAAGCCGCGACGCACGAGACTTATCACCTTCGGTATAATCCAGCGTGGCACCGATCACTTGCTTTTCGATTTCGTCCATCGACGCGGGAAGTTCAACCTCGATCCCAATCGAACGGCCCTCACTCGCCGCCTTCGCGCGCTCGTGACGAGCCTGAGCAAATGCTTCAAAGGCCCGTTTACTGATCGCCTCCGGAAGGTCGTCAAGCTCGATCTGCCTGCCTGACGCGATAATGACGGCGCGCTCAATAGCATTCTCAAGTTCGCGGACGTTGCCGGGCCAATCGTAATTAACGAGCGCTCGCAGGGGCTCTTTACCGATCCCGGAAACAAAACGTCCGGCTCTTTCCTTGTAGCGCTCGAGAAAATGAAAAACAAGCAGGTGAATGTCTTCGACTCGTTCTCGAAGCGATGGCAAGCCGATCGGGAATACCGACAAACGGTAATAAAGATCTTTCCTGAAACGCCCTTCTTCAACGGCCCGTTCCAGATCAACGTTCGAGGCGGCTATGACACGCGTGTCGGTCTTGATGACCACCTGCCCTCCAATTCGCGTAAGTTCGCCGTCCTGCAGGACGCGGAGCAGCTTTACCTGAGCCTGCGTAGACATTTCTGCGATCTCATCCAGAAAAAGTGTCCCGCCATCCGCTTCTTCGAAACGACCTATTCTCCGCGTACGTGCGTCAGTAAAAGCACCTGCCTCATGACCAAATAACTCCGATTCCAATAGAGTTTCCGGTATCGCACCGCAATTGATCTTGATATAAGGTTTTCCGTCGCGGCCGGAGTTGTAATGGATTAGATTTGCAATCAATTCCTTTCCGGTCCCTGATTCTCCTTGAACCAGTACCGTAGTACTCGTTCCAGCCACGTTCAGGGCAAGTTCTATCGCCCGACGGATGGACGGCGCCTGACCGATGATTTCACTGTGACGCTGATGAAGTTCACTTTTTAGTCGCATCACCTCCGCGGAGAGTTGGTCGCGTTCGAGGGCCGTACCTATTTGATCCGCTATACCTTCAACAAGCGCTATATCATCGTCTTCGAAAGAACTCTCCTTGCTGCGTACAAAACCGAGCAATCCAAACGCATGTCCGGCGACGCGGACAGGGGTAACCAACGCCGCTTTCCCACCAAGCTGAGTATTGAAAACCAATCGGATGGCAAAGGGCAGCTGTTTATCGACCAGCCGAAGCGTCTTTCCTTCCCGCAAGAGTTCGGAGAGCGCGGAAAAAGAATCGATATCGAGTGATTTGCCGTGTTCCTCGATCATTTTTAGAACTCGGCTCGGCTTTATGCCATCTGCGGCCTTAAACGAAGCGAGCGATATCTTTTTCCCCGTCTTATCGAGTACGCCAAGCGCGCCGTAATCGGCTCCTACAAGGTCTATCGCGCGTTCAAGAACTCGGGTAGATACCTCCTTAAAATCGGAATGCGAGTTTAGCGTATTCGCGATCTCGAGCAGCGCATTCGTACGGCGAGTCTCCTGCTGTTGAGCAACGTAGAGACTCGTGTATTGGTACCCGATGGCTAGCTGTTGTGCAATTGACTCGAGAAATGCGACCTCTTCATCGAGCCATTCACGAGGCGTTTTTGTATCGTGCAGTCCCAATAACCCTAGAATGTCACCATTTAACGCAATGGGAACAATTAGAAGCGACCGCGTTTCGAGGGCTTTTGTGAAAAACTTCAGAGTCGCATCTTTTGACTTTGTCGTGTCGTTTATTCGAACAGGTTTGCTTATGTCGAACCTTGCCGAGAGCGCCGCTGCATCAAACGGAATCGTCGTGCCTTCGCTCTTCGGAACGGTTTTATCCTTTCTCCACTCATGGCTGATGCGAAGTTCCTTTCCTTCTTTCAACTGCAGCAGATCGCATCGGTCCGCGTCGAGCATTCGACCGATCTCGGAAACTACAACATTCAGGAACCGTTCGAGATCGATGTTAGTGGGCAGGTCCTTAGCGAGCCTCGTAACTATCGCTTCTCGGGCTTCGTGCATTCGTATTTTTCGTTCGAGGGATAAATGCCCGGAAGTATCAAATTCGATCTTCATAGATGCCTTAGGCCGGGATAGGGAGGGCCTTCGGTTAATTTGATGATTTAGCAGTAGAATGTCAAGTTGACACACGGTCGATTCAAAATGTGTAGTAATGCATCATCTAATTAATGCCTTTTCACCCATGAACTTCTCACGACTGACAGATTGACTACCCGAGACGAGCATGTTACGTTTGGAACTCGAAAAGACAGATCGATCAAGCGTTGTGCCCATAACGCGTACAGGCGATTGGCTGGCTGATCGACTTCAAATTTTGCCCTTCGAGCTAATCCGTCCAAAAATTCGAGCAAGGAGAATTCTTCAAATGAATCAGAACACGAACATTAAGTGGGTCCTGTCGGCTTTAGGATTGACAACAGTACCCCTACTGGAGATCAATAATTGAAAGCCTAGATACTACACAGTGGAGAATCTTGGCAGTGACGTCTGACGACAATTCTGATCTGATAAAGGCGCATTTAAAAGAGCATAAGTTTAATGATGTCAACGTCGGAAGTATATCACCGGAAGAAATGCGAAAGTCACGAATGCTATTTACACCGATGACATTAGTTATTAATGCTGATGGGGAAGTCAAAAAGGTTTGGGCTGGACTTTGGAAGAATGGAAATCTTGGTAATCTTGAGCAATAGGCTTCGTCCTCTCTCAACTTGTCGCAATAAGAAATAGAGGTCGACGGACGAGCATGTATTCTCTACAATCAGGTCGTAATCATGAAAAAGTTACTTTTGCTGGGTTTACTATTTTCCTTTCCGTTATCTTCTTTTAGCCAGAAAAAGGTTGGTCAACACCATTCTTATCTGCCTCAGCAAACCGTCGAGAAACAAATTCTTGTCGATAATTTTGAATATCAGATTAAAGAGGTTCCGTTTGCTGCAGTTCGGGTATTCATCAGGTACACAATTGCGTCTTGGCTTTGGCAGGACGGAAACGATGATTCAGGAAGGGCCGAACAGACAGCCAGCCGTGCCATCGATGATCTTTATGAAAACAAAGACGAGATTCCAAGCAAGTATTTAAGTATTTTACGATCTGCACTTCTTACGCTACTCGATCTCAACGCAAAAGACGCAGCATACAAATTAAGAGAAAAACATAGAATCCATCAAGATGATGAATCAGGCGGCCTGTTCGCTTTGTTATCGCAAAAGGACGGCGAAAGATTAGCGACGGACTCAGCTATCAGATCAATTGCGAGTAAATCCTCGCTAGAAATAGAAACCGTTTTTCTAATCGGTCAACTTCGGGATCGAAAATCGTTCGAATTTTTCAGGCTTTTATCAGCCGTCGTGAATGCGTTAGAGACCGGGCGAGTTGATGTGGGCACCACTGAGCTTCTCGCGATGTCCGGTTATTCAACTGAATCAACCGTTCCTCTTGGGGTTCAAAGAAAATTCCTTAGAATAGTTGTCAACCAATCAAGGAGTGTCGCTCAAATGCCGGGCGGTGATTTCGATTCAGGGTATAATTTGTTGAGCTTGGTTATTCCAGCAATTTCGACTAAATTCCCGGAACTACTGCAGGAAGCTAGCACGATTCAATCGGTTCTAAAGGCAAAGGCTTCCCACGCTTCCATTGAGGCTTTGGAAAGAGGTGAAAGGATCAGAAATAGCTCCGACAAGCTGAGTGCTTATATTTCGGAAGCTGAACAAACCGACAATCACGGTCTTAAAAGTGATTTGTATATCAGTGCCGCTCATCTGGCCTTGAAAATGGGGAAATTCAGATACGCGGTTGATATTGTCGAAAAAACTGCGGAACTTGAAATCAAATCTGAAATATCAGAGGAATTTCGGACACGGTGGCGCGACCAATTCTACAGACAAGTGGTTGATAAGTCACTCAAAGCAGATGACCCCAGTTCAGCAAACCATGCTATAGAAAAAATGACAGATCGATTGGCCAAATCCGACGGGCACAGAAAAACGACCGTCTATTATTTTGAACACCATGATCCAGTTTTCGCCGGCTATTCTCTTGATGAAGCTATCAAGTTGACCGGCAAGGCTGAGAATTCTTCCCGAAAAATATCGAGTTTCATTAACTTGCTTACAGCCGCTCAAAAGATCGAACGGGCACGAGTTTCTGCGCTCAGCGATTTAATCGCCAAATCGATTAACGCGATTCCCACTCTGAATGTGGAAGATAAACCTCAAACGGAAAATTACAAAAATTACGTCAATTCAGTGATGGATATTAATTGGAACCTACTGCCTGCTTTAACAAGCTTGATCAAAGAAAATAGGAATGAAGCAGTAAATTTAACGAATGGCATTAATAAAAAGGAAATAAGGATAATCGCCGATTATGTCGTAATGACAAATTCAGTGTTTCGGATGACGAGGCCAGCGAAGGATGCGAAAAACCGATGAGATCGAAATAAACCCGAGTTCGCCGATCTTTAGTGCTTGGGATTATTCTTTGAAGTTTCGTCTTTCTTTGGTGGTTCAGGCTTTTCTGACTTTTCCGGCCTTGCGTCCTCGTTTTTCGGGCCCTCACGTTTTTCTGAAGCCGGACGCGACGCCTTATCCGTTTTTGCATCTTTCTTCACCGGCGTAAAGTCCGTTCTCCGTCGACCGGCTTCTGCCTTATCGAGAAGGTCTTCGGCTTGAGAATTGGATGAATCCAGTTGAACCGCCTTTCTTAGCGCGGAAACCGCCTCCGGATACTTGGCAAGTTTAATATAGATCGAACCGAGCTCCGTCTGATATTCAGTATCTTCTGGTTTTAGCCGCACCGCTTCGCGAAGGGCCTTCGCCGCGTCTTCGTCTTCGTTCAGTTTGTTGTATGCACGCCCGAGATTGTATTGGGCAATGTCGTCCTTGGGATGCTTTGCCAGATGTTTCTTATAGGCCTTGACCGCATTCTCAAAATTCTTTTCGGACTCAGGCTTTATATCCTTGGGAGATTTAGGCTTTTTCTCCTTGGTGTCGGGGGTTGGTGTAACTTCCGATAATGCGTTTACCTCTGCTTCTTTTTCTATCAACGAATGGGCGATGCCAAGTTTGAAGTGGGCGTCGCCAAGATCCGGGTCGAATTCTAGCGCCTTCGAAAAAGTCTCGATCGCCTTTTCCGTTTCGTTGGCCTCAAGCAGCCTATTTCCTTCGGCGAGGGCCGACGCCGCGTCTACAACCTCGATCGGAAGGGACGGAGGCACGACGGCTTCAACTGTCGGCTCGGCAATGGCGACTTCGTCCACTCGAATGTTTGATTCGTTCGACGAGCAGCTTGCCAGCGAAAGAGCTATTGCAGCAATTAAATGTATAAGAAAAACCTTTTTCATCGTTTCGATAGATCTATGAAGTAAAGTGATCATCCGGGCGGAAATACAAAGAGACGACCGCCCAAAAGATGAATATGGAGGTGAAAAACGGTCTGCCCTCCATCAGAATTCGTATTAACCACGATTCGATAGCCGCTCTCCGCAATGCCTTTTTCACGGGCGATCTGCCCGGCCGTTAGCATAAGGTGCCCAAGCATCTCTTTGTGTGCGGCCGATGCCTTATCGAGCGAATCCACGTGAAGGCGCGGGATTATCAAAATATGTGTTGGAGCCTGTGGACCAATGTCATTGAAGGCGATACAGACATCGTCTTCGTAAACCTTTTCGGCGGAACTTTTGCCCGCAATGATCTTGCAGAAAATGCAGCTCTCGTCAGTCATACCATCAATGTTAGCTAAAACGGCCCTTGAATCGAACGGGTAATTCAGATGCCGGCGGAATCGGCAGGGTTCGCCATATTGTCAGTGAGTCGTTCGATATTTGCCCCGATCGACCGAAGTTTTTTAACGATCGTCTCATAGCCCCGGTCAATGTGATACACGCGTTCGATCAGCGTTTCACCTGTCGCACAGAGCGCAGCAAGAACAAGCGACGCCGAAGCCCGCAAATCGGAAGCCAAGATCGGGGCTCCGGTTAGCGGCGTTTTTCCGTGCACCACGGCCGTATTACCGCTGATCTGAATATTCGCCCCCATACGAATCAGTTCGGAGGCGTGCATAAATCTGTTCTCAAAGATAGTTTCTGTAATAGTCGCAACACCCTCTGCCTGCGTCATAAGGGCCATGTATTGAGCCTGCATATCCGTCGGAAAATCCGGATGAGGTTCGGTCGTTACGTCCTTAGCTAAGAGGCCGGTTGATGAGCGACGAACGCGAAGGGTACTCTGATTGAGTTCATCGATCGCCACACCCGCTTGCCGTAGTTTTTCGATAACTGGCTTCAGGTGTTCCGGTCGACAGCTTTTTACCTCGATATCGCCGCCGGTAATCGCGGCCGCCACAAGAAATGTGCCGGTCTCAATGCGATCGGGGATGATAGTGTGCTCAGCTCCGCCGAGGGAATCAACCCCTTCGATCTCGATCAGCGATCTTCCGGCTCCCTTTATGCGCGCTCCCATCTTGTTCAGAAGCTCCGCTAGATCTTCGATCTCGGGTTCCCTGGCGGCATTACTAATCGTAGTCGTGCCGGTCGCGAGCGCGGCTGCCATCATGACATTCTCCGTGCCCGTGACCGTCACCTTTTCAAAGGTTAGGTCAGTGCCGACAAGACGGCCTTTGGGGGCCCTCGCAACAACATCTCCCGATTCAAGTGATACGACCGCGCCAAGCTTTTCAAACGCTTTTAGATGAAGATCGATCGGTCGCGTCCCGATCGCACATCCGCCCGGCAAACTCACCTTGGCCTGGCCGAATCGCGCCAGCAGCGGCCCGAGTGCCAAAACGCTCGCCCGCATCGTCTTAACAAGATGATATGGAGCTTCGAAGACTTCGACGTTTTTCGCGGATACCTTATGAGTACGGAGCTCTGGCGTAAGCACGGTTGCTCCAAGATCCTCTAGCAGCCGGCGCTGTGTTATAAGGTCCTTAACGTACGGAACGTTATGCAGAATGACCGTTTCCGGCGTTAAAAGGGTTGCGGCGAGACATGGCAATGCCGAATTCTTCGCGCCGCTAACCTCGATCTTTCCACTTAGCGGGTTTCCTCCGCGTATGAGAAATTTATCCATATGTGATTGCTCGAACCCTGATTACCTTAAGATATTCTTATAGATTCAAGCAAAAAAGGTTATCACAAATGGCCAGCTCGCGCTATTTCGAGCGGGCAATTGGCAACCGAATGTTGACGCCCCAGCATCAAAGCAAACACTTCAAACAAGTTCAATGAATTAGCTGCTAGACAATTGTTTGAACGCAAATAACCCCGGCCGCAACGCCCTCCTCGCGACCGGGGTTATTGTTTGTTCACGTTCGGATCTTTTCTAATAAGCGTTCGATCTGTTTTGTATGCCGAGCGGCGTGGCCTCCGATCAGAGCGAGCCATTCGGCAGCGGACAATGGCCCGAGGAATGGGTGAGAAAACTTCTCGGCTGTTGAATCGAATTCTTCAAATCGGGGTCGAAGTTCTTCCAATCGCTTTTGATTTTCATTTAACTTGGCCACGGATGCGCCCGTTGATACGTTACCGGTAGGCACAACCATACTCGGCGCCTCGACTTTTATCTTTGAAAGCTCCTCTACACCTTCACGAAAGCGTTCGGAAAATGTCAGCGTTCCGTCTGACAGGCTTTCGTCAGTTTGTGAGGCGTCCAAAAGCTTCGAGCAGATTCGAAGCATTCCCTCTTCGACGATCGAAATATGTTCGGCGATCTCTTTTATTGTCCACTTTTCGCCGTCCGGTAAGACCGAAGTCTCAGCTTCCGAGATCGTTTGAAGTGATTCGGTCAATCGGTCTCGTGCCTTCGCGTTCGCGAAGTACAATTCTCCAACAGTACGATTTTTAGACATATGGTCAATTCTCCAAAACCAGTGCCTGCGGGGTGAGGATCAACCGGTGCCAGCGCGCAAAACTCGTAACGCTGTCGGCCTCATTCTTCATGCGCTGAACGAACGCCGTGCGAAAATAAAGCATATCATCGGCAGTCCATTCAAGCGTTACTACCGGATTAAACGAAACCAAGTTCGCGGCATCAGGCAAAGTAGATGCCGGGAAAGAGGTGTTTGCCGCCGGTGATGAAGACGGCTCGTTATTTGTATTTGTGGACGAGTTTGCCTTTGAGATCACGTTTGCATCGACTTCCAGTTTGCTCGCTTGTTCGCGGTCAAATACTTGCGAGGACAGCAGTAAGTGGTTGCGTAGCGGGATGGCGGCTTGCGTTGGGTTGTCCCGTATGGCGTCGAAAATCCTGATTTGAGTGTCGTAACCGCTTGCCACCTTTGCTGAATCCGGTGACCAGACGGGTCTAACCGTAGTTAAAGTATCGTCGAGACGGCGTTCCCGGCCCGTTTTTTCAAGTAACCTGAGCCTTCCCTGAGGAATGAACGCCTCACCTTTCGAATCGGCCTGATACTGTAGGAATTGCCATTCACGAGCGGTTGAAGCAAGGGCCGCCAGCATTGAGCTATCCGGTGACCAGACATAATAAAAATAGATCAAGCCCTCGTTCTGTGTGATTACTTTAAGGGCGCCACCATCCGAGTTCGCAGTATAAAGTTGTTCCGTGCGAAATGTCAGGATAGGGGCCGGAATCTCGGTAAGTGCCTTACCCTGAGCTTCAGCGGCGTTCGTTTCGCCGTCTACGGCGGCAGTGTTCCCGATTGGATCCGTATTGGCGACGACCTCAGGATCGGATTGCGTCTCGCTGGCGGGCGCGGGAGGGGCAGATTGAATGCCGGCATCCGAAGTGCCTTGAATTACCCTGGCCATGGCAACAAAGGCGACCGTCGTCGAATCCGGCGACCACGTTATTGAATCGGGAAAGTGAACGGCCATCGATTCCGATGTCGTGTTTCCGAGTGCTTTTCCTTCAGAACTGTACATATCCAGGCGATATTCAGATTGAATGTCGGTCGGCTTATGATACACCGCAAGCACACGCTTCTTGTCCGGCGACGAAAACGTCATGTCCAATAGCGCCTGCGGACGATTCTGATCAAAATCGGCCTGAACGGCTGAATTCCGTTCAGCATCGGGCCCGGCACTAACCATTAAGTCGGGCGGTGGAACATCGGCTTCATATCGAAAATTGAGCCTTACAGCAGTGACATCCCGCATCGATGAAGGAACTGCGCCGGTTTGTACCGGAGCATTGGATTGACAGCCAACCACTCCGAGAACCAGACATACCAAAATACTCATCCTCGAAATGGGTATTAATTGCGACATATAGATTTAATCTTAACTCTGCGGATAAATCGTCTCACTTAAGGTCGTCGTTTAGATACCCGCGATAGGTCTTTTGTTGGATCTCGGACGGCACATCAACCGGCTTGATCTTGAATTCATTTGGGGGCCGTGAACCGAGTGTTACGTCAACATCACGCAGCTTGTCGAACCGAAAGATCGATAGGTTGATCCGGTCGCCTGGTTCTTTCTCGTCGATCCACGAATTCAGGAACTGGACACTTGCGCGATGCCCATCAACCGCTATTATCTGGTCGCCGGTGTTGAGGCCAAACTCGTAGGCCGGCGTGCCAGCCGCAACCGTCCGAATAGTTAGCCGCCCGGCCGCGTCGGTAACGTCGGCGCCGAGGAATGCCTTTCCAGCGTTTTCGCCACTGCTCTCGAGCCGCAGTCCGATACCCCGGAGTATCTCATCGTAAGGAATCTCAGATGTCCCTCGAACGAACTTCGTAAAGAAATCATTCAGGCTAACGCCAGCAGCAGATTCGGCCGCTTTCTGATAATCGGCCGGAGTGTAATTTCTTCCTTTTTTGTAAAAATCGTTATAAAGCGTCCGCATTACATCGTCGAGAGACTTAGTCCCGCCGGACGCCGAACGTATAGTCACGTCCAGAAGCATATTCACAAGTTCTCCCTTGTCGTAATACGATATCTGGTTATTTATGGAGTTTTCATCTTGGCGATAATATTTGATCCACGCATCAAAGCTAGCATCCTCGAGACTTGTTTCAAATCTTCCCGGGCGGGACTGCAGCTGTCGGATAATATTTGCTTTTCCATCGAGAAATTCTTTTGCCGTGATCAGACCGGCACGCTGGCGCAGTAACCCTTCGTAGTATGACGTAGCGCCTTCGGCTACCCACAGAAGCTTCGTATAATTCTCGTTTTCATAGTCAAACGGGCCCAGCGCATCCGGGCGAATCCGCTTAACATTCCATGAGTGAAAATATTCGTGAGCAACGAGGCCAAGGAAGTCGGAGTAGCGGGAATTTGGCTTAAAGCCGAATTGGTTCCACTGCAATGCTGTCGAATTCAGATGTTCAAGCCCGCCTCCGCCGCGAAGATTTAAAATGAACGTGTAGTTATCGAACGGTATTTCGCCGAATATGTTGTAACACTCCTCAGCTATCTTTGTCGTATCGGCAGCGATCTTGTTCAGGTCATAGTTCCCTTTGCCAGTAATAACAAAGCGATGCGGTACACCGCGAACATTGAAGGTGATCTCATTAAAGTTGCTGGCCTCGAACGGCGAATCGTACAGGACGTCAAAATTCGCCGCACGAAATGTATTCAGCTGGCCCGGAACACTTGGGAGGCCCGTTGCGAGTTTCCAATCTCCGAACGGTACTACTCGGAGTGTTGATGGGGCCTTTAATTGACCCTTTGGAAACATCAAAAGAGCTGAATTGTTCCAAAAAGCATGTTCGTCATTAAGTTCATTGGTTCGAACGGTCAACTCATTGGAATATACGCGGTACTTTACAGCCAGCTCATTTGCACCGGCGGAATCGATCTGCCAGGTATTCTTGCTGGTCTTTCGCCAAGGTAGGTCGCGCTCCCCACCGTCCGTTGCGGCAAAATCCTGGACGTGCCGAGAATACTCGCGCACAAGGTAACTGCCAGGCGTCCACACGGGCATCTTCAACTCGATCCTCTCGGGCATTTGAACCCACTTGACCCGCATTTCGACTTCAAGTAAGTGCGTCCAGGGCTTCGACATTGAAACGACGTAGGTTATCTCCGGCTGACTCTGGATCGCCTGAATACTCGATGGTTTGGGGGCTTTCGCTCGTGCCTTTTGGGCAGGTATCTCATGGTACGTAAAAAGGATCAAGCTGACGATGCAGAACGGTATTAATTTTGATCTCACTTTTCCTGGCATTGTTATTGTGTTCTTAGAGAGAGCTGGTGTTTTACTAATTTGTTGCTATTTTACTATAAATGGCAATTTGAGCCGAACGCTCAAAGTCTCGAGAAAATATTCAATGAATTCAGCGGATAAAGCGGGCGGATCCAACGGGAACGAAAAATTCTTTACCACCCCGCTCATAATCATTTTTGTTACGGTATTTATCGACTTGATCGGTTTCGGTATGGTCATCCCGATCCTTCCGTTCTATGCCGAAACCACACCGTTCAACGCAACGCCGTTCGAGATCGGGATGCTATTTTCGATCTATTCCTGGATGCAGTTTTTCTTCTCTCCCATTCTCGGACGGCTCTCCGACAGGTACGGGCGTCGGCCTGTACTCTTCGTCAGCCTGCTCGGATCTGCCCTTGGGTATTTCGTTATCGGGTTTGCAAACACGCTGCTGCTTGTATTCCTCGGCCGAGTAATTGGCGGTGTCACCGGCGGCAATATATCCGCGGCCCAGGCTTACATAGCGGATGTCACAACCAGGGAAAACCGAGCCAAGGGAATGGGTCTCTTCGGAGCGGCCTTCGGGCTTGGTTTCATACTCGGACCGGCAATCGCGGGAATTCTGAGCAAGTACGGCGTTCACGTGCCGTTCTACTTTGCAGCCTGCCTGTCGCTCACGAATGCCATTGCTCTCTATTTCATTCTTCCCGAATCAATAAAGCCCGGCGCTGCGATTGAACAGGGGAGTAAGGGCCGATTGTCTCAAATGTTTGAGGCGTTTCAAGATCGCGGGTTTAGCCTTATCAATCTTGTCTATTTTCTTCTTGTAACTGCCTTCTCGATCATGACATATGCGTTCGTCCTCTTCACATCCTTCAGGTTCGGATACGACGCCGAAGATAACGGCTATCTGTTCGCGTACGTTGGATTGATGTCGATAATCGGGCAAGGCATCCTTTTCGGCATTCTGGTACGAAGATTCGGCGAGGCCCGATTGACGGCGATCGGATGCATAGTAATGGCGGCAAGCTTATTTTGGTTTCCGCTTATTGGCCCGGCCACGGGCGGACTGCTCGGAATACTTGTCGTAAGCGCCTTTTTGTCGCTGGGAAATTCAATGGCGTCACCTGCGCTCACGAGCCTTGCTTCTAAAAGCGTCGCTGATGATGCCCAGGGTCGCAGCCTCGGTTTAATGCAGTCCGGAGCCAGTCTTGCTCGTGCGATCGGACCGACCGTCGGCGGCGTTCTGCTGAATAACGCGATAAATAAGGTAGACAATTCAACGGTTATCCGCACCTTTTGGACAGCATCGGCGATAATGTTCGTTGCGTTTCTTGCGGCGGTTTATTTCGCGAGGTTCACTCGGTCAAAGTCATTAGTCAGCTGACGGCGAGTTTCCTGTGGCTTCTTGGCGCCGGAAGCCTCATACGGAAGGTTGTACCATTTCCATCTTGGCTATGCGCTTCGATGGTACCTGCGTGTTCCTGAATTATGCCATACGAAACGGCAAGCCCTAATCCGGTCCCGTTTCCAACACCCTTGGTCGTAAAAAACGGATCAAATACTTTTTTGAGATTCTCTTGAGCGATTCCTTCACCGGTGTCCGTAACATCTACCGCGACGGAGCCGCTAGCTTCGACGATCGTTTGGAGCGTGATCGACCCGCCGCCAAACATTGAGTCAACTGCGTTCAGAATAAGGTTCGTAAACACCTGCTGGAGTTTACCAGCGTTCCCGGTCACTATCGGCAAAACATCCGAATATCGTTTTAAAACCTCGATATTTGATTTTCGAAGCTGCGGTTCCAAAAGCTGGAGCGTGTCGTTGAGAAGCAGATTGATATCAACGTCGCCGAACTCGGCCGCACTGCCTGTACGTGAGAAGTTCAATAGGTTCCCAACTATATTAGAAGCCCGGTCGGTCTGCCGCTGCATTTTCTGAAGTAAAGCATGTTTCGGGTCGGTTTCGGGGATCATGCCGAGCAGCATCTGTGTGTAGCTGGAAACCCCGGTTAACGGTGTATTAACCTCATGCGCAACCCCGGCGGCGAGGAGTCCGATGCTCGAAAGTTTCTCACTCTGCTGCAATGATTCTTCCAGCTTCACGCGCGACGAAACGTTCTCAAGAACGATGATCGCTCCGGTTTGTTGGCTGGAAATAGAGCGTAACGGGGCAACCGCGACATTAAGTATCAGTGATCGCCCGCTGGAATCGTATGCATGGAGCTTGTAAGCATTTCTGATCTCGGTCAAATGCCAGCGCGATTGTCCAAGTATGTTGTCCAGGTTTAGCGCGAAGCTCTCGTCAAAAACTTCCAGAACCAGTTTACCGACAACATCATCACGCTGTAGGCCGATCATCTCCTCAAATGTTGTATTGCAACGGGTTATCCTGCCGTCTTCGTCCACGGCCAGCAATCCTACGTTAATGGATTCGACGATCGACTCGTTGAATTCTTTCAAAAGCGCCAGTTCTTCCGTCTGCTGCTGCTGTTCTTGATACAAACGGCTATTTTCGACCGCGACGGCAATGTAACCCGACACCGTTTGGAGTATCTCGAGATCTTCTGATGAAAGCAGCGAGCCATCGCTCGCTCTGCCCAGCCCGATAACCGCCACCATCTTGCCTCGAACGACGCACGGGACATAATAATGAAGTTCCTGTCGAACAATACCGGGACCTTTTCCGTTGCCGTTGCCGTTGCCGCCATCCGACAGGTAGGTCTCCGAAACGTCAAGCTCATCGGCCCGGACAATGCCCTTCTCAGCGGATTTCTGCCGAATCATCTGCCGAAAATCCACAGGTATTTTGTAGTTGTCGCTGACGCCGGCCGAATGCCCGATTCTATACCCACTCGGCGTCTGAACATCTTCAATAAAGATCGCCAGCTTTTGAACATCCAAGACTTGTTGCACTCTCTCCGTCAATGACGCAAGAAGCGGCCCGGTTGCCGTAGTAGCCGAAAGAGTTTTACCAAAATCCAGCAAGCCTTGTCGAAGATCATAGCGCTCGCCGTAAAAAAATCGGTCGGCGCGCTCTTGTAGAAACTTCTTCAGTGGCTCGCTCAACATGACGATCGCGCCCATAGAAACGATCGCGATCAATGCCCGCAAAGTGATCTCGGTTGTTGACAGATCATTGCCAACCGCAAGAAACACCAGGCCGAGAGCGACAGCGCCGATCATCATAGCAATTGCAACGGTCGTCAACGCATACACAAAAGCCCGACGAACAACAACATCCACATCCATTAACCGGTAACGAACGACGGAATGGCCAAAACTTAGCGGAATTAGAGCAAGCGGCAAAGTGGTTATTGCAACACTGAAATTGTCTTCCGGGATGAAAACAAACCGTTTGACGATCTGAAAAACCACGATCGGAATCACCGCGGCAAAAGTCCCCCACATCGCCCATTTCAGACGCTGCCGAACCATCGGCTGTCGATTCTTGAGAAACCGCCAGAACAAAAACAAAGCTCCGGCTGAAACGCCGGCAACAAAATGATAGAAAAGAAGTCGATAGATCGATCCGAACAGGTCAAAACGGTCAACCAGCGAGGCAAGCGGCGCCGAAACCGGTGACTGTGGAAAAATCTGTAGAAACAAAGAGAGGGTAACCAGCGACAGCACCATCACCGCCGCAGGCAAATACAGCACATAGGTCTTCCAACGCGGCGAATCAAACACATCGCTCCGCACCGGATAGCGAATGCAGAAGTGCAGAAACAGCGGTACAAATATCGCAAACGCGATATCGTCAAGCAAGCTCACCGCAAGATCAAAATCTTCGCCGGCCCCAAGCGGCTTATACGTATGAAAAACGAACGCGGCCAGGCAAATCGAGGCAAAATGAAGCACGAACGGAGATCGGCTGCCTTGCTTGAACAAAACGAAGACACCGATCGCAAGCCAAATACAGCCAACTATCGTAAGGAAAATTATCGCCGGGGTCCAACGTGGAACTGAATCGATGTTCTGCAGGTCCGCGTAGTAGTAGTTGTCCGTGAACGAATAAGTCGGCTTTTGATAAAGGTATGTCAGGCTCCCGCCGATGCCCGCTGATTCAAGAAACATCTGAACATCGGCCGCCGTGGATATCTCGTCAGTTTTTTCACCGTCGAAACCTATTCCGAGCAAGCGGTCACCCGAGGATATGCCCGCGCGTGAGGCAGCCATTCCGCGATTGACGTGTTCCGCAAAGATGCCGCCGCTGCGCTGCACCCAGAGCACACCGTCACTCGGAGGAAGCTTTTCAAATGTACGCTGCGAAAGATTGAGGGCTCCGCCGGCGACCAAAAGCACCGCTACGAGAAGCCATATCAAACTCCAGCTTGTGAGAACTTTTCCTTTCATCGGCGTCAGGCAAACGTCACCAACAGTGATTTAACGCAAAATGTGTTCCATTTGCATCATCGTGGTTGTGGGGCCCGATCACGTCCATTTATGCAAAAAATGCCGAATGAATACCAAAATTATACGCTATATCGCAGCGCTTTTTATTCAGTTTTTTGTCCGAAATCCAATTATTTGGACAAAAAACAGCCGCGAACCTAAAAAAGGCAAGCCGAAACCGAACCGGTTACCGGATTCCTAAGGCCCGCGGACTGTTCTAAAATCGAACGAGAATACCGCCGCGCAACGCACGGCGCTGGCCATTGATACGCAACACGCCGCTCTCGCCTGCAACTTCCGGGTGTAAATCAAATAGGTTGCGCGCGTCAACTATGGCCCGGGCATCAAACGGCAATCCCAGAGACGGAAGATCTTGTGTAAATACGACACTTAAGCCGGGATCGTAGATCGCCAGCCGACCCTTAAAGGGGTCAATTGCAAATACGGTCGCGTCTGAAGAAAGTCGAAAGACGGCCTTTATGCTCGTGCCCGTCTTCAAGTCCGCTTGAAGCTGGCCAAAATACGTACTAAATATGTCGTAAGTAAATATTTCGTCAGGATCGGAAATAGCTTTTGTCGAGAGTTTCTGGCCACTCCCGAACGCATATCCGCCGGCGGTGCTGAATATCCCGTTCAACCTCCGCGAGTAAACAATGCGGACGCCGTGTGACCGGCCCTGCTGATTCGTAACAAAATCACCAAACCCTTCATCGCTAAGAGTATCGAACGGAATATTAGTCAGACCAACACCGCGGCTGAGAGTAGTGTCGAAAAAAGCGTTCGCCTCGACGGTTGAACTATTATCAAGCACTCGTTCGATTCCGAATTCGAACCGACGGCTCTTATTCATCAGCGGACGGCGTCCTTCAATTACAAGATCCTCGATTGAAACAGGTTCACGAAATACGACCGGCGAGCCTTCTAGCTCAATGGCCTGTGACCACGTTGGGTTTTCGTTCGCTTGCGTGGTGTAGGCGGTTCGAAACCTCGTTTTAGAGTCAAGATCGAACTGAAGACCGAGGCGAGGGCTGACCGAAAAATCACTGCCCGCTCCGGTAAACTGTGAATAGTCAATGCCCACGACAAGGATCATCCCGCCACGGATTTTCCATTCATCGAGTGCTTGCAGCGACACCTGCCCCAGCGTTCGGGCTTCGGTATCGAGCTTCAACGTACCGAGATTGCCGTAGGATGCATTCAGCGTTACATTGTGGTCCTCGGATGGGCGAAATCTGAAACTCGTCTCAAATCTTTGTGGGGAGTGACTCCCGCGGCCGGTTTGACCGGCGAAAATTACTTCGGCGTTTTCAGAGATCGGAATCAATGTCGCAGCATTTAAGCCCACATAGCTCCCGTTCCCATTACTTGAAATATACGATTCGACGACCGTCTGGCCCTTCCGGTCGCTTGCCACGTCGAGTTCGTCGCCGGTATCGTCGGCGGCTGTCTCCGTCGCGGAAACATCAGATTCGTCGGCCGGCAAGTCGCCCTCAGCACCCTGATAAATGGATCGCTGCCCTTGCGTCGCCCTTATCCTCCATTTGGAGCTGTTCCGGTCCACACGAGTTTCAGGAAGCGTGTTTCCACTACCCGATCGTTCGAGCTTAAACCCATAAACCAATTCGCTTGAGCGGTTTACCTCGACCTCGGCAAGAGTCTGAGAATTAAATCCTTGTGCTACCGCCAAGATCGTATAAGTTCCGGGCAGTATCCTTGTAAGGAATGATCCATCCGTGCGCGAACGGACCTGTTTGAGTAGCCTTGAGGTGCCGGCCTTGAAGATCGCAACCGTAGCATTCGCGATCGGAGATCCGCCGGAATCTCGAACGACGCCTTTGATGATGCCTAAATTGCCTGTAGTTGCGGTCGTATCCGCTCGCACTTCGGAGACGCCGACGTGCGGTGCCAGGATTATTGCAGAGGCAATAATTACCAGCAAGTTCGATCGAATTGGTTGTTTGAAAAACCCCATTAGTCTTCTTTTAAGCTTGTCCGGGACAATGCCTAAGGAAATACCGCTATGAAACGACGAAACCCGTTCCGGCGTTAATTCGCGGCGCTCGTTCGAGCAATTTCCGTATTTTGTTCGCAAATCTCAAATGTGTCAAGCTTTCGACGGCACCTGTCGTTGGTTCGTACGATGCCTCGAACTTGACAATGTTTGCCTTTCCGCTAGAATAAAATCTGCTTTTTGGGGCAATTTGTGGAGACGTGGCTGAGCGGCTGAAAGCGGCGGTTTGCTAAATCGTTGTAGTTCAAAAGACTACCACAGGTTCGAATCCTGTCGTCTCCGCCATTTCGATTTTAGGAAGTTAATATGAGTTTGTATTGGCTGTCAAACGATAGGGTTTGACAGCTTTTTGTGTTTGCAGGTAGTTTGCGGCTAATGGAGAAAATAGTGAACGTCATTCGAAACATTTTGGCAGTAGTTATCGGGTTTTTGATCGGCGGGTTTGTGAACATGGGCATTATAGCCGGAGGCCACTCTATCTTGCCTCCTCCGCCAGGCTTTGATGGGACTAGCATGGAAGGCGTCGCGTCGACAATTCACTTCTTACGGCCGATCGATTTTATCGTGCCGTTTCTCGCACATGCGATTGGGCCGTTTGTGGGTGCGTTAGCCGCGATGTTCATCGCCGCAAGTCGGTATAAAATGATCGCGATCATACTCGGTGCCCTATTCCTCGCGGGTGGCATAGCCGCCAACGTCATGATCCCTGCCCCCACATGGTACAGGGTCATTGACCTCGTCTTCGCTTACATCCCGACGGTATTTCTTGCCTGGAAGGTGAGCCGCAAAAGTTGAGCTTTGCGTTATTTGCTCGAATAATTGAAAATCGACGTTTATGACACCACGCGTTCGTTTTGCCCCGAGCCCAACTGGCTATCTCCATATCGGTTCCGCCCGGACCGCTTTGTTCAACTATTTGTATGCCCGTCACGTCGGCGGCAAATTCCTTCTGCGAATTGAAGATACAGACCTTGCACGCTCGACCGACGAATCGACCCGCTCAATTCTCGATGGCCTCGCGTGGCTCGAGCTTGAGCACGATGAAGAGATCGTTTTTCAGTCCAACAATGCCGAGAAACATCGGGCGGCCGCTCTCAAATTACTCGACGAAGGCAAGGCATATCGGGATTTCACGCCAAAGGTCGAAGCGACCGGAGATGTAAAAGAAGGTATTGCCGACCGAGCACGCGCCGCGCAAGGCGTAAAAAACATGCGCGACAATCCGTATCGCGATCTGTCAAACGAAGAAAGCCACGCGCGCGCCGAATGCGGCGAACCGTTTGCGATCCGATTGAAGGTTGCCGAAACCGGCAAAACAACATTCGAGGATCGGGTGTACGGGATGCAGCATCGCGATTACAACGAAACCGAAGATCTTGTGCTGCTTCGCTCGGACGGGCATCCTTTATATAATCTCGCCGTTGTATGTGATGACATCGAGATGCGGATCACGCACGTCATCCGCGGCCAGGATCATCTCACAAATACGCACAAACAGGTTTTGATATACGAAGCATTGGGCGTCACGCCTCCGACATTTGCTCACCTTCCTCTAATAATGGCGCCGAATAAAGGCAAGCTGTCGAAACGCAAGCACGGTGAGGTCGTTTCGATAACGACCTATCGCGATGCCGGTTTTCTTGCCGCAGCCTTTCGCAACTTCCTCGCATTGCTCGGCTGGTCCGCCGGAGAGGAGAGAGAGATCTATTCGCTCGAAGAATTGGTCGAAAAGTTTGCGCTCGAAAGCATACACCGCTCCAACGCCGTGTTCAATTTCACCGAAAACGACCCGCGCAAATGGACGGACGACAAAGCCATCTGGATGAACGCCGAGTATATCCGCACGATGTCGATCGGCGAACTTCTTCCTTTCGTCAAAGGCGAGTTGAAGGCTGCCAAACTGTGGCGAGATGAATACGAAGTCGACGACGGCGGCGCTCCCACTCCGGGAGGAGTCGAGTCCGATCTGCCTGCTAACCCGCACGAAATCGGATCAGCCAAGTGGTTCGAGAATACCGTCGATCTCATCCGCCAGCGGTTCTTTACATTAAAGGATTTTTCAAGGCAGGGCCGCGCTTATTTCAGTGAAGATTTCGATTTCGACCCGGCCGCCATCCAGAAGAATCTGAACAAGTTTCCCGACCTGAAAACTTGGCTGCCGGAACTCGCCGATCGCTTCGAAGCGGCGTTCAGTGTCGGGAGCCCGCACGTAGGTAAGGGCTCCCACGGGATGTCATTTGCAGAAGAGAACATCGAAACCGTCGTCAAAGCCTTCACCGAAGAGAAAGGCACAAAGCTCGGCGTCATCATGAACGGCGCCCGGACGCTGCTAACCGGTGTCGCCGTCGGCCCGTCGATGCTGTCGGTTTTTGAAACCATTGGCCTCGAACGTTCGATCATGAGACTGAAAAGCCATGTCGCGTGGAACGAATAAAACAAAATGCTGAACAAGGAGATCCAGAAATATAACAACACCCAGACTCCTTCGGATCGCGAGATTTGCAACACGCTTGCTAGGGAGATCTGCGTCCACTTATCGAAAGCGGAGAGTAAAATTTGGCACAGACATCCCGTTTGGTTTCTCGACGGCAATCCGATCGTAGGCTACAGCAAATTGAAGGGCGGCCTTCGGCTGATGTTCTGGAGCGGCGCGAGCTTTGATGAAGAAAAGCTAAAGATTGGCACGGGCAAGTTCAAAGATGCTTCGATCACATTTGCCTCGGCCGATGAAGTCAACGTGAAAGACCTGAAACGCTGGCTAAAAAAAGCAGAGTCGATTCAGTGGGACTACAAGAACATCGTAAAACGAAAAGGCGTTTTGGAAAGGTTGACGTAGACCGTTACAACGCTATTTCGGCCGTCGCGTCGATGCTGACTCACGGTAAACAGCTGTCATTTTGGCATGTCGCTGTAACTATCAAGTTGAAATTTCCACTGACCATTCTTCAACTTCAGGGCAATGACGACGAATTTTCCTTTCGATGTTCGAGACGTGCCGTTCTTGCCCTTGCTGGTCAGTGAGTACACGCCGACATCGTACGCTAGACCTGTCGACACTCTGCGTTCGATAATGTTAAACGAAATGTCCAGCCTGCCGCCTTCCTCTCTGATCGAATTAAAGAACCCGTTGAACGTGCGAAAGATCAGGGCGCGTCCGCGTTCAATGCCGCTTTCCGGCGTCAGGTAAAGCGCGTCGTCAGTGTAAAGATCGGTGACCATTTTTGCATCAAGCCTGTCATACGCCTCGCTGAATTTTGCGTAGATCCCATCGATACTGGCGTGCGGCTTCACGCCCGATTCGAGCGTTAGTTTCGAATTGGTTCTCGGCTGCGCGGCGACCGAAAACGTGAGTGCAAATATCAGAGCGATTAAGAATGCGACGTTTTTCATATCTGTTTCCACAACTTCAGTCAAATTTCGATTATTCTCCGTTTCACCGGCGACGAAAGCACAATTGTGGTCGTCGTTATCCCATAAGGTACGAGGCGGTCGATCATTTCCTGTAGATGCTCGACAGAAGCGACCGCGACCTTCATTATGAACGAATCGCCGCCGGTGCCCCTATGACATTCGAGCACCTCGTTCGACCCTTGTGCGACCTCGATAATATGGCTGTAATCGACGCCCGTTATGCTCATCCGCACAAATGCCGTGATCGGTAACCCGACCTTTGCCGTGTCTACATCGGCGCTGTAGCCAGTAATGATGCCTGCGTCTTCCAGCTTTCGGACGCGTTCGATGACGGCTGGCGTGGTTAGACCGACGCGCCTGCCCAACTCGGCATAGCTTGTACGAGCATCCTTCTGAAGTTCTCTCAATATCTTGCGGTCTATATCGTCAATCATATACGCTATAGATTATGAGCTCACAATAACTAATTAACTCATAATCTAAAGTAATATTAATATATATACTCACGTTTCCTATTTAGTCAATCTGCTCTTTCCATTACAATGGATATGTTGCAGATAACTAACTTATTTTCTAGCGCATCGTAATATGAAAGGAGCCGCTATGCTTACAGAAACGTTCAAAACGACCGCCACACCCACGTTTACTCTCGATAATTTTCAAGTGAACGACGAGGATCTTCCGGAATTCCGAGACATGAAGTTCGAGGACATCAATCAGCTCGAACTCGATCATCCCGGTGCGAGTGACGAAGCTTATCGCAGCCGCCGAAACCATATCGCGAGCCTTTCGAGAAAATTTCGCGAAACCGGAGTGATCACCGACGTCGATTACACTGAAGAGGAGCACGGAATCTGGCGGCATGTTGCAACGCAGCTCGAGGGCCTTCACCAAAAACACGCCAGCCAGTTCTATCTGACTGCGAAAAAAGAACTTGGGATGTCTAACGATCGTATTCCACAGCTTTCGGAGATGAACCGCCGGCTAAAGGAAACTACCGGATTTCGTCTTGCTCCGATCGAAGGACTTGTGGAAACGCGGGCATTTCTATCGTGGCTCTACTATCGCGTGATGCTGTCGACGCAATACATTCGCCATCAATCAAAGCCCGGATACACGCCCGAGCCAGATATCGTTCACGAAGCGATCGGACATATTCCGGTGTTTACAAACCCGAATTTTGCTGATTATTCGCAATTTATAGGTCACGGCGCTCGGATCGCAAACGACCGGCGGCTTGAAGAGATCGGACGGCTTTACTGGTTCACCGTCGAATTCGGTTTGGTCGAAGAAGCGGGCGGAGTCAAGGCATACGGGGCCGGGATCTTGTCGAGCATCGGCGAGATCGAACACGCATTTGGCGATAGTGTGGAGCGTCGGCCGTTCAATCTCGAAGAGGTAATAAACACCGAGTTTGACTACTCCGCCATACAACCGGTTTATTATGTGATCCCGTCGTATGAAGATTTGAAGGAAGTGACGCGAAAATATATAGAGTCATTTGCGAGGGCATAGTATAGTGGAGCGAGAATCACCCCCTGAGTCGGATTCGAATTACCATGAGAGAACATTTCGATCTTTTGATGGATTCGAGATCTACGTTGTTGGCCTTTCGATGAGTTTGACCTATTCCGGGGTACTCGAGGGAACGCCCGAGATCTGCACGCGGAGTATGAGATCAAGACCCAAACAACTAATGGAGGGCTTTGCCTCCGATGATACGCCTTTCTTGTTTCTCGATAGTGCAGGAACGTCGCTGTTAGACATCCAGTGGCTCGGAAATTTCGAATGCCATGCCACGGTCGGGACCAATGATTTCGAGTATCGATCGCACCTGTGCGTCTGCTGGTTTACCAAAGACATTCCGCGCGATCTGCATGAGATGCTTTCGAACACTCTGAAAAGTATCTCCTGGAAAACGAAAGCTGATGATTATTGTTGGCTTGATGGTTAGCAAATATGACAGTACAAAAAAATCCGTTAGGCTAAAAAAAATACATCGCGTTGAGTGCTACGTCGGCGATGTGAAACTTCTGTATTCAGATCCAATATGACATCAATCGGAAGCAAACCGACGGAAACGGCAGTAGTTACACTCGATCAGGTCGAGCGAAAGATGTATCTCGTTCGCAGGCACCAGGTAATGCTTGACAGCGAGTTGGCCGCTCTCTACGGCGTTGAAACACGTGTTCTGAATCAATCTGTCAGGCGAAATATCGATCGTTTTCCTGAGGACTTTTTGATGGAACTGACGGGGGAGATTCGATAGCTTGATATCACAATTTGTGACATCAAGTTCGAACAACTACGGCGGGCGACGAAAATTGTCGTTCGTTTTTCACTGAGCAGGGCGTTGCAATGCTGTCGAGCGTCCTGAACAGCGCCCCGGCGATCCAAGTGAATATCGCTATCATGCGGGCGTTTGTAAATATGCGGAGATTGGTGGCAACAAACGAGGAAGTGAGTAAGAAATTGGGCGCTATGGAACGAAAACTTGGCACGCACGACGAACATTTTAAGAAAGTGTTTGCGGCGATCCGGGCGATGATGGCTCCGGAAAGACAGCAGAAAGAAATAGGGTATGTTCGGAGAAAGAAATTGTAACAATGACTACACAAAATCCTTTAGGACTAAAAAAGATACACCACGTTGAGTTTTACGTCGGCAATGCGAAGCAGGCTGAGTTTTATTATCGGAAGGCATTCGGATTTTCGCGGGCCGGGTATATGGGACTTGAGACAGGTAACCGTGAGGTGACGAGTTATCTGTTGCGGCAGAATCGGGTCAATTTCGTATTGACTACGCCGCTCAGCCCAGAGCATCCAGGCGCAGAGCACATCAAGCAACACGGCGATGGCGTGCACGACATCGCATTCCAAGTTGAGGATGCGGATCACGCCTTTAATGAGGCGGTAAAACGAGGCGCGAGGCCTGTCGAAAAGCCGCACGATCATGGCGATGAAAATGGTGTGGTGCGCCACGCGTCGATCGCGACCTACGGCGATACGATCCACTCGTTCTTGTCGTACGGCGTCGGTAGCCAGGATGGTGTCAGTAGCCCGCACGTAAGTAAGGGCTCCACACAACCTGGAATTACTGCGGCGGCACCTGCGACGACGACGTATGCCTATTCCGGCGTGTTTCTACCCGGCTTTGTCGAACAGTTCGTTCCCGGTGAAGAAACCGGTATACAGCTTGTCGATCACATCGTCGGCAATGTCGAGCTCGGTAAAATGGATTACTGGTGCGATTTCTACCGTGACGTAATGGGCTTTGAACGCTATATCACATTCGACGACAAGGACATCTCGACCGAGTACTCCGCGCTCATGTCCATCGTAATGAGCGATGGCGGCCACAACATCAAATTCCCGATCAACGAACCCGCGATCGGCAAGGGCGGCAAATCGCAGATCCAGGAATACATCGACTTCTATCGCTCCGCCGGAGCCCAGCACGTTGCTTTGCTCTGCAAGGACATTCGCCAATCGGTCGCCAAACTACAGGCCAACGGCGTCGAATTCCTCCGCGTGCCGGACGAATATTACGAAACGCTCACGATGCGCGTCGGCGAGATCGACGAAGACATTGAAGAACTAAGAACCCTAGGCATCCTGGTCGACCGAGACGACGAAGGCTATTTGCTGCAGATATTTACTAAGCCCGTCGAAGACCGCCCCACCGTCTTCTACGAGATCCTTCAACGCAAAGGCTGCAAAGGCTTCGGCAAGGGCAATTTCAAGGCGCTGTTCGTTTCGATCGAGGAAGAACAACGGCGGCGCGGGAACCTTTGATCCGTAATCATTGTGTAGGCCGCGCGAGCAATAAATAAGGGCCTTCCTTGCCGCCGCGTCAGCAACCACATCATGAGAAAAGTAATATTATGTCTGGCCGTGTCATTCGATGGTTTTATTGAAGGGCCGAACGGAGAGATCGACTGGATCGTTTTTGATCAGGACGCCGGGTCGGCCCTGTCCGTTTTTATTAAAGAGATCGATACCATTCTCTACGGTCGGATCAGTTACGAAAAGTGGTCAAGCCCGCCGCCATCGGACGACGGCTCCGACTTCGCGGAGTTTTCCCGCAAGCAGAGCGAAATGGACAATTATGTCTTCTCTCGTTCGAAAGACAAATTCGAAGGAAACCCAATAGTTGTGAATTCAGATATTCCCGAACTGATTCAGAAACTAAAACAGCAACGTGGAAAACATATATGGCTTTATGGCGGAGCGAATCTGATCACCACCTTTATGAACCTTAACCTGATCGACGAATTCAGGATCGCTGTTATTCCCGTCATTCTCGGACAGGGCAAGCCGTTGTTCCAAGACATTCAGAATCCGTTGAAATTAAAATTGATCGAAGTTAAGGAATCGAAATCGGGCGTTCTGGCCATTCGCTACAACGCGGTCAAGTGAATAAGAGCGGGGAAATTGCGGCCGACGGAGCAACGCAAGTCCAAGCGATTTGCTGTATAAGGCTTTGGCAAGGGCAATATCAAGGCGCTGTTCGTTTCGATCGAGGAAGAGCAGCGGCGACGTGGTAATCTTTGATTAAGGTCTTCCTTCGACCTGTTGAAAAATATGAAAATCAGCAATTCGGTGATTGTTGCCGCTTCTATCGTGCTAACAACCGCCGCGTTTGTGGAATGCCCGGTTTCTTAGACTCAGCACGGAAGAAATCAAGTAGCATCACAAGTTATAATGCCAACTAGACTCCTTCAATTTTTAGTGAACGGCGTTTACATTTTATTGTTCAGCGCCTTTCTCGTCGTAAACCGTCAGGGCGGCGGATTAGGATCGAGTCCATACCTTTTTGTTTGGGTCGGCGATGCCGATAAGAAACAATCGGACTTTCTAGCCGTCATCGACGTGCGGTCAAGATCGAAGACGTACGGAGAGGTCCTCAAGACGCTGTCCGTTGGTGTAAACGGAACAGTTCCCCACCATACGGAGCACGAAATGCCAAAAGGCGGTGTGCTTTTCGCTAACGGCTTTGGCGCAGGGCAAACTTTCCGATTCGATCTTTCCACGCCGTTGAAACCTAAGTTACTTGGTTCATTTTACGAGGCCGGCGAGTATATGCACCCGCACAGCTTTGTCCGGCACTCGAATGGGAATGTTCTGGCAACATTTCAAATGCGTGGTCATGGCAACTCCGCTCCCGGTGCTCTGGCCGAGTTGGATCCAACAGGACGCGTCTTGCGAATAGCTGATGCCGCTGATCCCGAAGTCGAAAAGTTCATCCGCCCTTACAGCCTCGCGGTTCTTCCAAAGCTTGATCGGATAATCGTCACGAGCTCCGATATGCATGCTAAGGAACCGAGCCATGTCGTCCAGGTCTGGCGATATTCCGATCTTAAACTCGTAAAATCGATCTACCTGAAGGGCGAATTTGGCGTCGACGCGGCGGAACCGCGTGTTCTCGCTGACGGAAAAACCGTACTCGTTTCGACTTTCTCATGTGGTTTGTACAAGCTTTCTGGATTAGCGGGTAATGATCCGACTGCGGATTTTATTTACTCTTTTGGCGGCGACGATTGCGCTTTGCCGGTCGTTGCGGGAAATTATTGGGTGGCAACAGTGCCGCAATCGAACGCGCTTGTTAGTCTCGACGTCTCAAATCCGTCAAAACCGGTCGAGGTAAGCCGTTTGACGTTTGAGAAAACGGATAAACCGCATTGGATCGCCCTTGAACCAAATGGCAAACGTATAGTCATTAGTGGCGGTAAAGGCACCTTGAGCAGTAGACTGATGATCGTAAATATCAATAGTAAAACCGGTAAGCTCAGGCCGGACGAAACTTTTAAGGAAAAAGGGGCGGCAAAAACCGGGCTCAATTTCGACCGCGAGAGTTGGCCGCACGGCAAAAGCGGTCGCGGCATCCCGCACGGTGCGGTTTTCAGCCGGCAGTAGACAGTCGCGAATAGAACCGAATGAAGAAGTATTTCTTGTTCTCATTCGTGACATTCGCGTAATTCGCGGGCAAAATTCTTCCTAATGGATCTCAAATACCAAACAGGATTCGGAAACGACTTCGTTACTGAGGCGGTTGAAGATGCGTTGCCGATCGGTCGGAACTCGCCGCAGAAGGCGCCGCTGGGGCTTTATGCGGAACAGTTTTCGGGGACGGCGTTTACCGTGCTGCGCGCCCACAACAAGCGGACGTGGACGTATCGTATCCGGCCCAGTGTTCTGCATAAGCCTTTTGAGCAGATCGACAGCAGGCTGTTCAGATCATCGCCTTTTGATGAGGTTGTGACGACGCCGAACCAGCTTCGGTGGGACCCGCTGCCGATTCCGGAAATACCAACGGATTTTGTTGACGGCATCACGACGATTGCGGGGAACGGAGATTCGTTTGCGCAGGTTGGAATGGCGGTGCATATTTATGCCTGCAACAAGGGCATGGACGACCGGTTTTTTTATAATGCCGACGCCGAAATGCTGATCGTGCCGGAGATGGGACGGCTCGGGATCTTGACCGAGCTTGGTTTGCTGCAAGTCGGCCCCGGCTCTGTTGCGGTCATACCGCGTGGATTGAAGTTTCGTGTTGAACCGGCGGCTGAAGCCGCGTCGAACACGACGGGCGACAGCGGCGACCCAATCAAAACCGTCGCGCGCGGGTATATCTGCGAAAACTACGGTCAACAGTTTCGGCTTCCCGATCTTGGGCCGATTGGGGCGAACGGGCTGGCGAACTCGCGTGATTTTGAGACGCCGGTCGCGTTGTATGAAGACCGCGAGGGCCCAATGGAGATCGTCGCAAAATTCGGCGGTAACCTTTGGGCTTGTGAAACGGATCATTCCCCGCTCGATGTTGTCGCGTGGCACGGCAACTACGCGCCGTATAGATATGATCTGAGACGATTCAACGCGATCGGCTCGATCTCATTCGACCACCCCGATCCGTCGATTTTCACCGTGCTGACAAGCCCGAGCGATCTCGCAGGGACTGCGAATTGCGATTTTGTTATCTTCCCAGACCGCTGGCTCGTCGCTGAGGACACGTTCCGGCCGCCGTGGTATCATCGCAACACGATGAGTGAATACATGGGTTTGATCTACGGTTCGTACGACGCCAAGGAAGAAGGCTTCGTTCCCGGCGGCGGCTCGCTCCACAACCAAATGTCCGCCCATGGCCCGGACCTCGACGCCTTTGAAAAAGCCTCTAGTGCTGACCTCGCGCCGCAGAAGATCTCAGGCACAATGGCGTTCATGTTCGAATCGCGCTACATCATCCGCCCGACGAAGTTTGCAATGGAAGCCTCACAGCTGCAGCGCGAGTATTTTGAGGTGTGGCAGAGATTGAAGAAGAATTTCAAGTAAATACTACCGCTCAAAGTATCGGCGGAAAGCTTTCAAATTGTGTTATAAGTTGGTGATAAATTTATTCGATCGAGGTGAGAGCAGTGCTTCATATTATAAGCCGGATACTGATCGTATTTTTCATGCTCGCGGTTGCCGTACAAGCTCAGCATCATACGACTTCGGACAAAGAGCCAGCGGGAATCGTCGATCTGGGTGAGATTAGCTTCCCCACGTCCGGGACGGCCGAGGCGCAGGCGCATTTTGTTCGCGGCGTTCTGCTGCTCCATAGTTTCGAGTATGACCGCGCCCGGCGTGCCTTTACTGAGGCAAAGGCGGCCGAACCGAAATTTGCCATGGCCTACTGGGGCGAAGCGATGACATACAACCACTCGATCTGGGGCGAACAGGATCGGAGGGCCGCGGTTGCTGCTTTGGCCCAACTGGGGACAACACCGGCCGAACGTCAGGCTGCGGCAGCGACGACTCGTGAAAAGCTCTACCTTGCCGCCGTCGAACTGCTTTACACTGATGGCGATCAGAAACAGATAAATACCGCGTACAGCAACGCGATGGGAGAGTTGGCACGGCGCTATCCTGACGATCTCGAAGCTCGGGCGTTTTATGCGTTATCGCTACTTGGCCTTACAGGCGAAGTTCGGGACACGGAAAACTATATGCGCGCCGCCGCCGTTGCCGAAGAGGTTTACACGGCGAACCGCAAACATCCGGGAGCACTTCATTATCTCATCCATGCTTACGACGACCCGGTGCACGCTCCACTTGGCCTGCGTGTCGCCCGGCTCTACGGTACCGTCGCCCGCGGAGCGTCGCACGCACAGCACATGCCGTCGCATATATTCTTTGCACTCGGCATGTGGGAAGATTCGATCACGGCAAATACCGCATCGATGAAAACCGCGCGAGATGCAGGCACCGGCGGTTATCATCCGCTGCATTGGCTTGAACATGCATATCTTCAAACCGGACGTGACGACGAAGCCGCAAAACTCGTCGCTATTGTTGAGGACGACACGCAGAAGAACCCGTCGGCTTACGCCCGCACCCACTTGGCAATGTGCCGCGCCACGTGGCTGGTAGAAACCCGTGGTTCAGGCGGCGCTTCGATGCTTCAGCCCGTCGATTCTGCCGGTATAAATTCACTTGATGCTTTTGCCGCACACGATATGGCGATTGGGCTCGCGCATATTCAAAATAAAGATATCCCTGCCGCGCGTCAGGCACTCGCAAGTCTTCGCGCCCGAATCACGGCCGCAAATCTAACGACGCAAGGCAGCGATGAAGTTGTTACGCGGTATTCAACTATCTCTAAATCGGACATCGACATCTCGTCAGTGATGGAACGGATCCTCGATGCGTCGATCAAATTCGCGGAGGGCGATCGCGACGATGCGATCCGCTCGATAACTGACGCAGGCCAGGCCGAGGACAAACTGATATTCGAGTACGGGCCGCCGGCAACCGTTAAGCCGGCCTGGGAAGCCGCCGGTGAAATGCTGCTTTCAATGGGCCGTAGGACTGAGGCCATCGAGGCATTTCGGCGAGTCCTCAAACGATATCCGAACCGAAAACTATCAAACGAAGGTATGAAACGAGCGAGTTTAGTAAATTAAGACTTCCGTGGATGAGAAAACAAAAGAGCTGCGTTTCGTCGCTACGCCCGAAAAGGGGGAAGTCTCAGCTTTGCTTATGCGGCCCGGAAGTGCGACGCACCTTCTCGTTCTAGGGCACGGCGCAAGCTCAAATATGCGCAACCCGCTGCTCGCGACGATAGCGGAGCATCTTGCCGAGCAAAACATCGCAACGTTTCGATACAACTTCCCTTACTCGGAAAATAAACGCGGACGCGATTCGCTGGCTACCTGTACGGATACGATCCGTTCGGCAGTTGCAGTGGCGCATAAAGCTGCGCCTCATCTACCAATATTCGTGGGCGGGCATTCGTTCAGCGGGCGGATGACCTCGACGGCTGCCTCCCAATCGCCGTTGGAGAATGTCAAGGGCATTGTATTTTTTTCATTTCCGCTGCATCCGGCCGGGGAACCCGCGACGAAACGAGCAGAACATTTGTATGACGTCGAGATCCCAATGCTTTTTTTAAGCGGAACTCGCGATGCTCTGGCCGAGCTTGTACTGCTTGAACCTGTTGTAAAAAGCCTCGGCAAAAAGGCCACGCTTCATCTTCTCGATACAGCCGACCACAGTTTCAAGATCCTCAAGCGAAAACGAACTATTGCCGAGGACGTGTTTGATGAGATGGCCCGCGTCACCCTTGCGTGGGCACATCGCACGGTTGACACGTAAACTATAATAGATAAACGACCCTGCATTAGCCGACCTTCCCTCAAAGCATTTCAGGAGGAGAATATGTACGATGCAATTATTGTTGGTGCCCGATGCGCGGGTTCCCCGACCGCGATGTTACTTGCCCAATACGGCTATAAAGTTCTGCTGGTTGATAAGGCCACCTTCCCGAGCGATATTATTTCGACCCACATTATTTGGCCGCCAGGCACAGCTCGGCTGAATGGCTGGGGGTTGTTGGACAAGATCGCGGCGACGGATTGTCCGCTGATAGCTAAACTAACATTTGACGTTGGCGATTTCGCTCTCAGCGGCTCGCTCCCGCCTTATGACGGCACCTCAGATTGTTACGCTCCTCGTCGGACCGAGCTGGATAAAGTACTTGTTGATGCGGCCGCCGAAGCTGGTGTGGAGGTACGGGAAAATTGCCCCGTGGACGAGATAATCATGGACGGCGATCGTGTTACCGGCGTTCGCTGCACATCAAAAGGCGAATCACCGGTGACGGAAAATGCTCGCGTTGTGATCGGTGCTGACGGCCGGAATTCGATAGTTGCACGCGCGGTCGATGCGACGAAATATAGCGAAAAGCCCACATTTGCGTGCTGGTACTACGCGTACTGGAGCGGTGTGCCGGTCAACGGGATTGAGTTTTACTTGAGACCCGAACTTGCGATCGGCTACATCCCTACTAATGGCGGCCAAGTGTGCTTGCCGATATCAGCGAAGTATAGTGAGTTCGATACGTTCCGCTCAGATATTGAAGGAAGCTACCTCAAGGCACTGGAATCCGCACCGGAGCTTCTCGAACGCGTCCGCGCTGGCAAGCGTGAATCTCAATTTTTCGGTACTGGCGACGTGCCGAATTTCTTCCGTAAACCATACGGCCCTGGTTGGGCGCTCGCAGGCGACGCTGGTTATCATAAGGACCCGATCGGCGCTCAAGGGATAAGCGATGCGTTTCGCGACGCCGAACGATTGGCAGCGGCACTCGATGAGGGGTTTTCCGGCAGAGGAAAAATGGACGAGTCGCTTGCCAGGTATGAACAAGATCGCAACGACGAAGCAATGGCAATGTACGAATTTAACTGCGAAATGGCTTCGCACGAACAGCCTCCGCCCGAAATGCTGAAGCTTTTTTCGTCGCTTCGCGCAAACCAGGCCGACACCAACCGGTTTCTCGGCACGCTCGCCGGCACGGTGCCAGTCCCGGAGTTTTTCTCGCCGGAGAATACTCAGCGTATAATTGCCTTGGCGGCGAGTTGAACGATCGGCCTCCTACCTGCAAACCGTTCATTTATAACGTCGGAGTTTAAAATTACTATGTGCAGAAATATTAAAACGCTATTCAATTTCGATCCTCTAGCGACGACTGATGAGGTACAGGCATCATCACTCCAATTCGTGCGAAAGCTGTCCGGAATGAATAAGCCGTCGAAAGCAAATCAAGCGGCATTCGAGCGGGCCGTCGAGCGCGTCGCCGCGGCTGCGCAGGAAATGTTGAATACCCTTGTGACTATCGCTCCGCCGCGAGATCGTGAAATCGAAGCGGCCAAGGCGAAGGAGCGAGCGGCGATTAGATTTGGAGCGTGACAATGAGCGATTCTGCAATTGCGGCCGTCGTCGAACAGCTACAAAATATCTCGCAAACGGATTCGGGAGTCGCGGACGAATATATGCACATTTCGAAGGTTGTATCCACGCTCGACCCGATAGTCACGCCCGAAGCCGCGTTTAAGTGGTATAACATCAAAGCGGCGAACGGTGCGATTCCCGACCACATAATCACGCTCGCTCGCGATTGCGTTGAAAAAACACGGCTCGAGGCCAGCGGAATGGGTTTCGTCATTCTGCATCGGTGCGGCGAAGATTTTTACTTCTTGTTAATTTCGACGTGGCGCGGATCGAACGAACTTTGAGAAACGGTCTATCACAAAGACGGCGAACAAATGTCGGCGTTTGAGATTTTTCCGCGTGATGGCGAGCACAAGCCGACCTATTGCGTCTGGGAGATGGCAGCCGTGATGCACGAGAAAACCGTTTGGGAAAAGTTTTTGCGTTCTACTCGCGACCGAGGCGCCGCGAAATTGTGGGTTGAAGATGTTTATTCAGGTGCAGCGTGATGGAAAAAAGTGAAATTCTCGATCGAATCTGCCGTGGGCGCACAGACCTTGTTTTCGAGCTTCTTACGATGCCTGATTGGAAGGAAGTGCTGCACGAGGGCGAGATCAAACCGCTGCAGTGGTTCGTTTACTATAACGACACTACAGCGCTTAAGGCCGTACTTGCAGCTGGCGGCGACCTGAGGAGCATTAACGTAGACCAGGAACTCGGCCA
Source organism: Pyrinomonadaceae bacterium (assembly GCA_049679665.1). GTDB lineage: Bacteria > Acidobacteriota > Blastocatellia > Pyrinomonadales > Pyrinomonadaceae > OLB17. Next base: position 43,001 of record JBAUGL010000082.1, read on the forward strand.
CGCGGCGTTTTTCGGCCATTGGAAAGTCGCCGACTTTTTGATCGCTCACACTGCGGATGTAAATTATGCGCTTCCCGACACCGGTGAAACGCCGCTTCACAGCTCGCTTTGCAAAGCGGGCCGGCCGTATTTTTTGTATGTCATGAAAGTCCTCGTAGAGAATGGCGCTGACGTGAACGCAAAGACCATTCCGGGCAAGGAAACCGGCGGTTTTATGCGTGACGTCCGAACAAAAGGCGAGACCCCGCTGCATCGAGCAGCCGCGTACGGCGACGAGAGAATGATCGAATACCTGCTCGATCACGGGGCTGACCGCGAGGCCCGCGACGCGAATGGCGACTCGCCGATATCGTGGGCAAGCGAACACCTGCGGCCGGGTTCGATCCTCCGGCTGCTCTCATTTCCGCCGCATTTCGTTAGCGAAGCCGGTGCCGCAAATATTACTAGCGATCACGGCTGCGGCTGGGGAAACGGTATGGAGCGGAAATTCGTCGGCGATTACCTGCCAGAAACCCCACAGAACACAGAATGACAACCGACCCTAAACGCCAACTTTTGCGGCACATGGTTGGAACCGTATGGTTTCGCGGGAGCATCGCGTTAGCAAATGCGCCGGCTCGTTTTGCAGAATTTCGCGTTACGGAAGATACACGTTCATCCGCTGAAATTCTTGCACACATTGGCGATCTGCTTGTCGGCTCTTACCGTCTAATGAATGGAGAATTTGTCGAGCCGGTATCCAAGCCGCTTCCATGGAGCGAGGAAACATCTCGATTCGCTGCCGCGGTAAAGGATCTCGACGTATTTCTCGCGTCCGACACGCCGCTTGCCTACCCGGTCGAGCAGTTTGTTCAAGGCCCGATCGGCGACGCACTGACGCATGTTGGACAGATAGTGATGTTAAGGCGAATTGCGGGCGTTCCGATCCAGCATGTGCCTTATTTTAGCGCGGAGATCGTTCCAGGCAAATTTTGATTGTAGATTGCCGACGTATTGAAGCGTCACGCAGCACCTGGTTAGGAATGATATGCGACCCCGATAATTACAATCTGTGGTTTCAGTGGCCTGCGGAGGAACAATATGATCATCATTACAAATAGGCCGACACGTGAACACGCCGTTATGGCTGCCTGCATACTGATCTTGGCAATCGTGCTCGCCGGGTGCGGAACTTTTCCGCTTTCTGAAGCAGTCGGGGAAGCTCATAAAGTCAACGGCAACACCATCGATGCGTCGATGTCCGACCAAAAGATCCTTCAGGCATTCGGCATAGATATCAATATTGCAGAACGCAAAAAAGCGAACGGACCGGACGGATATCAGATCACATACACGAGAGGCGAACAGTCGGTTACGATACTGCGTTCGCGGGTTACCGGTATGTATGTACACTCGTCCGGACCGATCAAGGGCGAGTGGCGGTTAGCGCAATCGCAAGGTACGCCTTATTAAATGGCTTCAAATACAATTACCGCTCCGATCTGAACGATGAAGAGCCCCGAGATCCCGAACGACGTCTCCAGTGAAGAACTTTGGCGGCAAACCGTCAATGCTCTCAACGACGGGAGGCACGCTCTGGTCCGCCGTGCACGAACATCCTGAAAGCCGCGCCGCGATCATCGAGGCGATGATAAACGCAGGTGCAGTTATCGTAGACGGCTCGCTCGAGTGGTGGAGCAGCAGAAAGTTCCGTCCGACGAAACTAAAAGGCGTGTTACCGGCGTATTACGTGGCGTGGAGGCCAGTTGAACATGACGGAACAGCAACTCAAGCAGCGTATTTTCGCGGTCGATCTTCTTCGCGGCGTCGTGATGATGATCATGCTGCTCGACCACACGCGCGATTTTGTTCATTCGGCCGGCCTGCTATTCGACCCGACCGATCTTACGCGAACAAGCGTGCCATTATTCTTCACGCGATGGATCACACATTTTTGCGCGCCGGCATTCGTATTTTTGTCGGGAATCAGTATCTACCTGCAGCGGATGGCGGGAAAGACAAATGCCGAGCTCTCGCGATTCTTGTGGACGCGCGGGCTGTGGCTTATCCTTCTCGAATTTACGATCATCAGGTTGGGCTTCGCTTTCAATCTCGACTACTCGTTCTTCGGAATGGCGCAGGTAATATGGGTGATCGGGGTTTCGATGATCGTCATGGCTGGCGTGATCTATTTGCCGGTGAAATGGGTCGGGATTTTCGGGCTCGCGATGATCGCCCTTCACAATCTGCTTGACGTGTTTCAGATCCCGCCGCAGATTGCGTTTGGCCAGCCGGCGTCGGTCGGAAGCTGGGATGCGCTTTGGCTGATTCTGCACCAGCAGGGCCTGGTCTCGCTCTTTGGCGGCCCGTTAGTTTTTGTGTTGTACCCGCTGATCCCGTGGATCGGGGTGATGGCGGCGGGTTGGGCGTTCGGATCGATCTACAGGTGGGAATCTGAGCCACGACACAGATGGCTGCTTGCGATCGGCATTGCGGCAACCTTGTTGTTCGTTTTAATACGGCTGACAAATGTTTATGGTGACCCTCAGCCGTGGTCGATACAGGAAAAACCGGGGTTCACCTTGCTGTCGTTCCTCAACACGGCAAAGTATCCGCCATCGCTGCTATTTCTGCTGATGACGCTTGGCCCATCAATCATCGTTCTTGCGCTGACCGACCGCATAAGCGGCGAAGCGATCTGGCAGAAGATCTGCATCGTTTTCGGCCGAGTCCCGATGTTCTTTTACATCTTGCAGTGGTTCGTAGCACACGGAGCAGGTGTACTTCTTGCCATCGCGGCCGGAAAGGAGTTCGGGCATCTTGTGACAAATCCGGGACTCGGCACGCAGATCCCAACGGATGCGGGATTCTCGCTTCCAGTTGTGTATGCTGTCTGGTTCGTCGGCCTTATCCTGCTGTATCCGCTTTGCAAATGGTGGGGCCGTCTCAAGCGCAGAAGCAAGAGCTGGGTGTTTAGCTATCTTTAAATGTCAACTAACAAACCCTCGCCGATAAAACCGTTCGCGACGCAGAACAAGTGGCGTGAATGGCTTGAAAAGAATCACACCTCGTCCGATGGTGTGTGGCTAAAGATCTACAAGAAGGGCTCGGGGAAGAAAACGGTCACACACGACGAAGCCCTTGACGAAGCTCTCTGCTTTGGTTGGATCGACGGACAGCGGAACAAGTTCGACGAAGAATCGTTCATCCAGAAATTCACACCGAGGAGAAAAAGGAGCATTTGGTCGAAGCGTAATTGCGGGAAAACTGAACGCCTTATTAAGGACGGGCGTATGACGCCCGCCGGCCATGCCGAAATTGAACGGGCGAAGAATGACGGACGTTGGGATCGGGCCTACGATTCGCCAAAAGACATGCAAGTCCCCGCGGATTTTCTCCGAGAAGTGAAAAAGAATAAGGATGCATACGAATTTTTCGAATCGCTCAACAAGGTAAATAAATTCGCAATAGCCTTCCGTCTGCACACCGCAAAACGCCCCGAAACCCGCAAACGCCGGATGAAGCAGTTTTTAGAGATGATGGGACGCGGCGAGAAGCTACATTAAGTATATGCAAAAGGTTGCCTACAAGATCACGTTTCTATTCTTGCTGCTGGGAACGACAGCAGCGATCGACCTTGTATCAGTGTCCGCTCAAATGAAGCCGCGAAAGCCCGCGATGATTTCGCGTAGGGACTGGAACGCGAGGAAACCAGTGGGCGAAGGCAAAAAACACGCGATTCGCTATATCACCATCCATCACACCGCGACGAAGCAAAGACCGGATGTCCCGGTCGCGACAAAGATGCGGAACCTTCAAGCATTCTCACAGCGGGACGACAAACTCGACACGGGCAAATTCAAGCCGAGGTGGTTCGATATTCCCTATCACTTTTATATCGCGGTTGACGGGCGGATTGCGGAAGGGAGAAAACTAAAATATGTCGGCGACACCAACACCGAATACGACCCCGCCGGCCACGCACTTTTAGTGTTGGAAGGCAGCTTCAACAAGGAACATCCCTCGCAGGCCCAGATCGATTCAATGAAAAAACTCGTCGCCTGGCTCGTACGCAAATACAAGGTCCCAGCCGCAAATATCAAGGGCCATGACGATTACGCGAGGACCGGCTGTCCGGGAGAAAATCTGAAGAAACTGTTGCCGGAGATGCGCCACCTTAACGAACGAAACAAACTATCGCTGGTACATGATTGACCGCGGGAAATTAAAGCTTGGAAGTCTATCGGTTTGACGCTATTATCGAATCGTCTTCACCTTAGTCTCTATAGTTTTGATCCGGTCGAGGTTACGCTATAAAAAATTCGAACTTCTCGCTTTCGAAGTGGTATTTGGACTGCATCACTGATCGCGGTGATGTATTCATTGGATATGCAGCAACCTTGAAATGGAGAAGTTTTACCCTGAACTACACTAGCGTTTTGCAGCGGGTATCAGATGGTCAACCCGAAACACGGACCTCGCTGTTAAAGTTTTCTGCTCCAAAAGCTTCAAAACGATTTATCGAGTGGTCCAGTGAACCGCTTTCCATTAAAGGTACCTGGAACGCCCGGTCCGAGCCGATTCAACAAACGCTCTATAAAACAGAAAGCGGCACGATCGAGTGGAATTGCGTTCAGCCAGCTTCTAATGCACGTGTGGTTTCAAGAGGTTTCGAGTTCGACGGGGCCGGATATGTCGAGCATATTTCGATAAGCATCCCGCCTTGGCAATTACCGATAAATGAATTGCGATGGGGGCGTCACATTGCAGATGGTTCTAGCTTAATTTGGATCGATTGGAAGGGGCCACATCCCCTATGCCTCGTTTTCCATAAAGGCCTTGCCGTCGAAGGTGCTCGCGTCACTGACAATGAAGTCGCGTTTCACGGAGGCCGAATGATGATCGTTCCCCAAACGAGTCAGGTACTTAGGGAAGGACCGCTCATAAGCACGGCACTGTCGATGATCCCCGGGATCGGTAGCTTCGTTCCGCTTCGGATGCTTTCAACCTACGAGTCTAAATGGTGCAGTGAGGGTGTCCTTGAAACAGCGGCGACGAACGCCGCCCGCGCATGCGTAATTCACGAGACTGTTCGATGGGGCAGTCAGGAACAACAATGAACGGCACGCAATCGGCCCTGAGCGCCGATAAAATATCAAAGTCATACGGCCGTCACTCAGTCTTAAATGACGTTTCTTTTGAAATGCTGCCCGGCGAGATCATCGGGATCGTCGGCGAAAACGGAGCCGGAAAGAGTACGCTTCTGAAAATACTAGTCGGCCTTCTTTTGCCGAGTTCGGGGAGCGTTTCGGCGGATGGGCTGATCGGTTACTGCCCACAGGAATTGGCAATTTTCGAATCGATGACCGTGACCGAAAATATTCGCTATTTTGCTACCGCGTACGGATTATCTAATGGCTGGGTACAACGGGCAGACGATCTGATTCATCGTTTCAATTTCGCTGACCATCGCGATCGTCCGGTCGCAAGCCTAAGCGGCGGAACAAAGCAAAAGCTTAATTTAACCCTAGGGCTCCTTCATGCGCCTCGAATACTGATCCTGGACGAGCCCTATTCGGGATTTGATTGGGAGACATATTTGCGGTTTTGGGAGTTTGCCGAAATACAGCGATCGATCGGGAACTGCACATTGATCGTTTCACATTTGATCAACGACAGGGCGAAGTTCGATAGAATTTATTCTCTGCGCGAGGGAGTTCTCGAATGCGAATAGCGTATATCAAAACGAGCGCAGTTCTGACGACCCGAGAAATGCTTCGGAACCGATTTGCCGTCACTCTGCTTATCACTATTCCGGCGCTTTTCTTTACGATCGTTTGGCTAACGACCGGCGAGCATCCGGTCATGTTCAACCTCGCTTCTGTTGCCGATAATACCGTTATCGAAGTGAGTGCCCGAAACCAATCGCTCGTGTTCATCGGCGTCGCGGCTATAGGCTTGATAACGTCGTTCCTCGCGATGAATTTAATGCAGAAAAATTCAGATGTGAACCGGCGCCTGGTTTTGTGCGGATTTCACCCATCCGAACTGGTTCTTGCAAAGCTTCTGGTCCTTTTCGTGGTCGTATTCGTGGTCGCGTTTTATCTCGGCGCTCTACTTTTGGTGTTTTTCCGGCCGGCCCATTTTCTTTCATTGGTCCTTGGCTTTGCGCTTGCCGGTCTAGTTCATAGTTGTTACGGGCTTCTTGTAGGTTCTTTGGTCAAACGCGAACTGGAAGGGATTCTACTAATCGTCCTGCTCGTAAATATCGACGCCGGCTGGCTTCAAAATCCACTTTACTACGCGGAAGCTCACAATAGGGCGATCATCCGATTTCTGCCAGCTTACTTTCCTTCGCAGGCGAGCATCGTTTCAGCGTTTACGGACCATTCCATCTCCGGCCCGCTCTCCGGAAGCATTGGATACGCGGCCACTCTTCTGGCCGTGTCAATTTTGATCTATTTCAGAAAGATGAGGATCGGAGGCTACAAGCCATGAAAACTTTTGCCAGTGGCGCGATCAGCTCTAAACTCCCAATAAGCGCGGGTAAGACCCTTTACGGGATTCTCTTTGTTGCAGTTCTGCCGGCGACGCTTGCTGTCTGGGCCGCAATGACCAATGATATCGTTCGCGCTCCGGCAATACAGTCATTTCCGATCGGGTTGATCATCGCTGTCTGCGGTCTTGTCATAACGGTTTCGGGAATGGCGGCAATTTACTTCTATGGCAAGGGATTGCCTATGAACGCTTACCCGCCCGAGCGGTTCGTATCCGAAGGTCCATATTGGTTCTTGGCTCACCCGATCTACACTGGGTTCTCGCTTCTATGCCTTGGCGTCGCCATCGCATTTGGGTCATCCAGCGGGTTTTGGCTTGTGTCGCCGACCGTAGTTTTGGGTTGTCTCGCACTTGTCGTCGGGTACGAGAATGAAGCAACTACCACGCGATTTCGAAACATTGAAAGCCGTCCGTTCATACACTTCCCGCGAAAAGGCACGCAAACGCCGTCCCTTTCTGACCGCATTTCGACCTATATATTTGCGTTTACACCGTTGATGATTTTGTGCTTCGCGGCCCCAAAGACCGTTGCAGGTTCTGTCCTTGTCTCTCTGGCCGGGATTGCGCCGATCTTGGCTGTCCCGGTGATCGCCGCCACGGGCCGGGACCTTCGAGACTTTGCAGTTTTTGGGCTCACGGCGACGTCGATGGCTGCCCTTTTGTTCATCGCTTTCCCGCACGGGCTGCATTCGTCGGCCATCGGATCATCGCAGATTGCGTGGACATTTATAGCCGCGCATATTTTCGCCAGACGATTCGCCCGGTGGCAATTCGTAATATACGGACTTGCCTTTTTGATCGCCATTTTCGGCTTCTCAGAAATGCATTCGTTCGCTCAAATTCCTCTTGGACTTGTGATCTTCGGCATCTCCCTTAACATCCGAAAATTGTGGGCGTTTGCTCTCACGCTGACCGAGAAGGTGGCAAATTCCTGGACTGAATGGCGGTTCGGCCCCGTGCGGATCATCAATCATGGGATCTATGCAGGTCTTGGCGCATTTGTCTCGCTCTCGATAATTGGGACACTCACCGGTCCCGATCACGTTCCCTATGTGATTTTTGTCGTTACAGCCGGGGTCGTCGTGTCTGCACTTAGCGCGCAGTGGATTGAAGGCTCGTCGCGTCTTCTGCGGCCATACGGATGGTACGGTGGTATGTTGGGCTCTATTTCGGCATTGGCGATCGTGAAACTTGCAGGCGGCAGCCCGTGGCTGATCTTTGCCGCGTTCTGTGTCGGAGCTCCGTGGGGACAGGCGGCCGGTCGACTTCGATGCCTCGTTCAGGGCTGCTGTCACGGTCGCGAGGTTTCAGACGGAAACGGAATTCGCTACACGCACCCCAGGTCGCGAGTTTGCAAATTGTCTGGAATGGCTGGCGTGCCTGTTCATGCGACCCCGTTGTATTCGATCCTGATCAACGCGGTTGTTGCCGTTATTTCTTTGAGACTTTGGCTGCAGAGTTCGCCTCTTTCACTGATCGTCGGTGTTTATCTGATCCTTACTGGACTCGGGCGTTTTGTAGAAGAATCACTTCGTGGTGAACCACAAACACCCCGTATGGCAGGTTTGCGGCTTTACCAATGGACTGCGGTCGGGACTGTCTTGCTCGGAATGATCGTCACAATGATTGGCAGTACCACCAGCGCTCCGGTTCCGTTTCCAAATTTGCGTTCCGTCGCGGCTGCAGCCATATTCGGAATTTTTGTGTGGATAGCATTCGGCGTCGATTTCCCCGATTCGAACCGGCGCTTTGCGCGGTTGGCTTGATCTCGCAGGGTCCAGCGCTTTTCGTCAACGAATGACGTATGCGGTATGCTATCGATCAGTTCGGTAGTCCGACACGGCGCACCAGGTCCTCGAATCGCGTGTCGCCGTGCAAAGAGTCGTAGCCGGGGTCAGACTTGAGATGCTGCAGCTGCAGGTCGTGCGTCTGGTACGCTTTTTCCAGCGTCAAAAATGCCTTGTCATGCTCACCGAGAGCCACGTATAAGATGGTCAGTTCACCGGGTGAGACGTATTCCTTGCTCGTTTCGAGCTCCCTAAGGATCTGCCGGGCCTTTTGGTGTTCGCCGGCGCCTGCAAACGCGGCACCCAGGCATATTTGGTGGTAGGACCCTTTGCCGCCCATATGAATCGCTTCTTTGTACGCCGAAATCGCTTCCGCATACATCTTCTTTCCGGAGTAGGCTTTCCCAAGTAAAGAGTAGAGGCCATAGATCTTACCCATTTCCAGCGTTCTCTCGGTCTCGGCAATTGATTCTTCAAAGCGCCGGGCGGAGTACAGCGCTAAGGAAACAGCCGCCTGGCTGGACAACTGCATCGGGTCAAGTTCCTTAACGCGGACGGCCTCAGCGATTGCCTCCTCGTGCCGTCCCATATCGCTTAAGTAAGAGCTGTACCGACGAAGTGCCCGTATAAGGTTGGCGTTTAACTCAAGCGCGCGTTGGTATTCGCGTTCGGCAGTTGTCCAATCCCGGCGATTGCGGGCGAGTTCCGCCAGCACATGGTGCGCATCCGCCAGATTCTCGTCTAATTCGATCGCTTTCTCCGCCGCCGCCTGTATTTTGCGCAGAACATCTCTAGGGTCGAACTCGCCACTCGAGGCAAGGCTTTGGTACGTTCCCGCCAGTCTGGCGTAAGCCAGAGCATAGTTTGGGTCTAAACCGATCGCCTGATCGTAACATTCGAGGGCTTTTAACCGAGTTGCCGATTTTTCGGCCAAAAAGTCACCTTTGAGCAAGAGATCGTACGCCTTCACATTGTCGGTGCCGCGTTTTGCAAAGTGTTGTTGTTCCCGTTCGCTCGCTGGTTTCAAACCCAGTTTCCCCGAAATCGCTCGGGCGATCTCGCCGTCTAGTGAAAGTGACTCGCCTGCTTTTCGCGTAAACTGCTCGCCCCATAGTTGTTTGTTATCGCGAACATCAACCAACTCGACTCGAATGGTCAGATCATCACCGCGCCGAGCTACCCTCCCGGTAACGATCGCCTGTACGCCAAGCTCATGTGCTGCGTCCTGCAGATCGACGTTCTCGTCCCGGTATTTGAAACTCGAACTTCGCGCGATAACTTTCAGCTGGGGCAATTCCGATAGCCGGTCGATCAGGCTTTCGCTCATACCGTCCGCTAAATACTCTAATTCCGCATCTCCGCCTACATTGACAAATGGCAGGACGGCAACCGAACTTATCGGACCGTCCACTTTGTCCTCGCTCCACAAAACAAATGCCACAAGGCCCAGCCCTGCACAAACGGCAGCCACTATCGACACGAGCCAATAGCTCCGAGATCTTAATGATGCCTTTTGAATTGTTACTGGAGGATGTACGGCAACTTCGTCCGTCGTTTTCGGCTCATGCCGCCATTCGGCTAAGGACACCACAGCTGCGAGGTTTCCGGAAGCTTGCGTGGGTCTCGGAGCGGATACCGCCTTCCCTGGAGACGATGAGATCTTTGAAGGGGCGGCTAGGGTTCCAATATTGTGGTCAGCGAACGGCAACCTTATGGCGTCCCCAATAAACCGGTAGCCGCGCCCGCGGACGGTTTCGATAAATCTTTGCTTTGCCTTTACCTCGCCTAAAACTTGGCGCAGAAGGGATATATTCTTGTCTAGATTGTTTTCCTCGACGACCGTGTCCGGCCATACCTCGGCCAGCAGCTCATCCTTGCTGACAAGATGCCCACTTTGTCGAATAAGTACACAAAGAATTTCGAATGCCTTTTCCGGAAGGTGAATGCGCTCGCCGTTTCGCAGTAATAGCCTTTCGCCGACATCTAGCCGAAAGTCCTGGAAAGTGTATAACTCATTGCCGTTCAATGACATATCAGGACGGAGCCTTCGAGATTCAGGAAGCATTCAGGAAACTTTCAGAGAATCCGAAGTATCTTTCGCAATTCGCAAGCCTAAAGTTAAAGCGCAACGAAGATCGGTCGGGCTATTAAGACGTTGTTCTGTTCGGAACGGCTGATTCTACCACTCGATGGGTTTTCGTTGCAACGAAATTATCGAGCAATGATTCCGGGCCTGTAAAAGTAATGTAGACAGCTAATAGAAAAAGGAGAAACATGAAAAACCATATTCTTAGAAAAACCATCGGCGTCGCGTCATTAGCAATTTTGATGCTTGCGGCCTTTACTCAGTGCCTCGTGTTCGCAAGGGACAAGCACATCGGATACGTGGAATCTCAGGCCGGTTCGCAAGTCCCGGAAGCCATCACGATAACCACGCACAAACCGTTTGGCCCCGTGCCGGGTACGTTTGTTACGTCCGGCGCGTTTGCTGATTCGGGAATTTTAGTGACGGAGAGCCGGCACGTCAGCGCGATCCCATCTCCGTGGGGCGTCGTATCGCACTTCGTGCTGCGATTCGAGGGACAAGACGGAACGTTTTGGATACGAACTCAAATCAGAGAGACAGTGACCGAGAACGAACTGATCTTCGATCAAGACGGTCGTTGGGTCATCGTTGACGGAACCGGAGCGTATTCGACTGTACACGGAACGGGCGACATGGAAGGTACGGCAGATCACTCAACGAATCTCATCACGCGAGTCTACACCGGAAGCGTGCACTTTTAGGTAATTCGGCGGAGCAAGGGTGACACGGCACATTGGAGGAATAAAAAATGTTTTGGAATCGTATCAACGAGTTCGTTAAATTCGCGATCGCGATCGCGGTCATGTTTAGTTTATTGCCGACCTTTCCACCCGGACAGGAGAATCGGCGGACGGACCGTAACAGAATCGAGCGAGCGAGAGCGTCCGTGCGTGAAGAGCTTGATAGGGTGATGAAAGACCAGGCCGAGCAAAAGCGCGTTATGCGCGAGATGGCGCTGGCGGGTCAGCCCACCGGCGGTTACGTTTACAAGGCTCCGGATCGCGACTCTTTGCCGATGGCGATGGCGGCTCAAGCAAGGACGATCGTCGTTCACAGCACGGCCGACAGCGGGCCCGGAACGCTTCGGCAAGCGCTCGTTGATGCCGCCAGCGGCGGCAAGATCAATATCGTTGCGCGAGGAACGATCACGCTGACAAGCGGCGAGCTTGTCGTCGATAAGAGCCTCGAGATAAAGGGCCAAGGGGCGGACCGGTTGAGCATCAGCGGAAACTTTACTAGCCGCGTCTTTCACATTATGCCCGAGGTCAACGTCACTATCGACGGACTTACGATAGCAGACGGCAGCGTCAGCACAGAATCCGACCCCTATCTTTCCAGTGCTGGTGGTGGTATTTTCAGCGACCACGCGAATCTAACCGTAAGAAATTGCATTATCAGCGGCAACTCGGCGCGTTACGGCGGCGGCATCTTCAGCAACTCTAATGGTGGAGGCAGCACTTCTTTGAAGATAAACAGCACAACCTTGAGCGATAACTCGGCGTCTTTTGCCGGAGGCGGCGTTTTTAGCGGCGGGGGTTTCTTAGATAATATGGGCGATTCCGGTGAAGCAACCATGGCGATCCATAACAGCTCCATAAGCGACAACTCGGCCGAATACGGCGGAGGCATCTTCAACGACGGCTACTTGGGCCGTGCGAAAGCCATTCTGAACATCAGCACGGTGGATAACAACGCAGTAGAACAGTCGTACGGTATCTACAACAACGGCGATTCCGGCGACGCCAGGGTGACCCTGAACGACAGCACGGTCACCGGGAACGTCATAGGAATCTTCAACGACGGAGCTTCTTACATCAGTCCCGGCGACGCCCGGCTAGTAGTAAACAACAGCAAAATCAACGGCAACGCGTCCGATGGGATTTTCAACAGCGCTTTTCACGGAAGTGCTTCGGTGACGCTAAACCGAAGCACTGTCAACAGCAACGGACGGGGGGTAACCAACAATGCCGACGCAAACGGAAACGCGACGATGATTCTAAGCGGCAGCACCGCAAGCGGCAACTCCGAGACCGGGGTCGTCAACGGCGGTTACGGAAACACAACAGCGACGTTAGTTGACAGTTCGGTTAACGACAACGGTAGCTCTGGAATAATTAACTGGGTTCTTGATTCGGACAGCACGACCCTTGCGCTTTTCAACAGCACTGTAAACGGCAACCACGAAATCGGCGTTTACAACGCCGGCTGGGATGGAGGTGACGCATTTTTGACATTAAACGGCAGCACGGTCAGCGGCATTACGAATGATGACTACTTTGCCGGCATTTACAACTATGCTGACTTTGGTGGGAGCGCGGCCGCGGCACTGACCGACAGCACTGTTACGGGCAACTCAGCCGCCTCGGGATGCGGCATTTGCAACCAGGCCTGGAATTCGGGCAGCCGCGCGGCCATAACGCTAAACGGCAGTACGGTCAGCAACAACCTTTACACTAACTACGATCCCAACCTCCTTTCGGAAGGCGGCATCGCCAGTTTTGCTGTTGAAGGAGATGCGGCGGTGACGCTAATAAATAGTAGCGTCAGCGGCAACTCAGGTCGAGGCGTCACTAACGCGAACGCCGAAGAAACCGGCAGTGCGAAACTGACGCTAAACAATTGCACGGTGGCGGGCAACTCTTTCGGTCCCGTATATAATTTTCTCAACTCCACACTGGAGATCACCAATTCGATTCTGGACGCGGGTACGTCGGGCGAGAACCAATTCTATGGCACGGTCATCTCGCACGGTTACAATATCAGTAGTGATCGAGCAGGTGGCGATGGCTCGACCGGTCCAGGCGGCCTGCTCAACGGCCCGGGAGATATTCGCAATACTGATCCGCTGCTTGGCCCATTGGCAAATAATGGCGGACAAACCAAGACGCATGCGTTGCTTTTAGGCAGCCCCGCTATCAATGCCGGCGATCCGAACTTTGACCCGGAAATTTTCGATCCGCCGATGCTCTACGACCAGCGCAACAGTGGCCGTTTTCCGCGTGTGATAAACGGTCGAATCGACATTGGCGCATTCGAGTCGAGAAATCCCTAACCTTTCGGTTTTGCAGCGATGACCTTTCGCCGACATTTAACGGGAAGTCATGGAAAGTATATAACTCATGATCGTTCAACGACATATCAGCCGAATAACTAAAATTCAGGAAGTATTCAGAAAACTTTCCGACAGACCGAAGTATTCTTCGTCACTCGCATGCGTAAGGTTAAATCGCAACGAAGATCGGTTGAGCTTTGGCTGTTGATTGTGTTCGGTTTCGGAACGATTGAGTTTACCACCCGATCGTTTTCGTTGCAACGAAATTTTTCCACGCTAAGTCGGTGTATTCACTGACTAGAAAGCGTGTAGTCACAGAGTCCATATTAAAAATTAGGAGCTTGTATGATTTTGAAAATTAGAACGATCACCGTCGCGTTATCCGTAGTATTCGCTTTAGGTTTTGTAGCCCAAGCCCAGACGGCTTCCACATTCACCACCGGCTTGACACTGCCAAATAAGATCATAAACGCCGGCGACAACTCGATGCTTGTTTCCGAGGCAGGGACGCCAACCCCAAATACCGGCCGCATTTCGCTGGTTGATCGAGCGAATGGCGCACGACAAACGCTTATCAGCGGTTTGCCGTCGGGCGTGAACAATTTGGGAGGAGCTCCGGCCCCGTCCGGTCCCTCCGGCATCATTCTTCATGGCCACACCCTGTACGTGACGATAACGTCAGGTGACGCTGTGTTTAACGTCGGCCCGGGACGCGAGGAACCAAGTCCAAATCCGCCTTCGTCACCGCTTTACTGCTCAATTCTGGAACTGACGCTGCCGGGAAATTACGAAACTCTGACCAGCCCGTTTGCGATGACCCTGCCAAACCAGGCTTCGTTGGCAAGCGGTGAGAGCGTGGACCTAACGAACGCCGACGGCCAGACGATGTCCGTACGAATGGTTGCTGACTTGCCGAACTTCCGGCCAGAACCCCGCCCCGGGTTCCCCAACAACGTTCGAGCTTCAAACCTCTTCGGCGTGGAATATTACAAAAAACAGCTTTACGTCGTCGATGCGAGCTTTAACTTGCTAAGGAAAGTAGACATAGCTAGCGGCGACTTCGAAACCTTCGCTACTTTCGCACCGAAGCCGAATCCGCTTTTCCCTTTCGGTCCGCCGATGGTAGAAGCTGTACCCGACAGCGTTCACCGTGTGGGTAACAGGCTGAACATTACTTTTCTAACCGGATTTCCTTTCGGCCCCGGTGTAGCCGAGGTACACCAGGTGAGCCTTAAAAACGGCAGCCAATCAACGCTAATACCGGGTTTGCGTTCGGCGATCGACTCGCTCCGCGTGGATAACGAAGGTGGCAGCTCGAGCTATTACACGCTCGAATTCAGCGCAAACCAGCTCGGCAATCCACCGGTTCCCGGAGTTCTAAAGTATTTTGCAACGGCCGATGCGGCACCGGTCGTTGTCAATAGTACGATGCTGTTTCCCACGAGCATGGCCCGCGACGAGGAAAGCGGAGATATATTCGTAACCAACATATTCCTCGGCCGAATTACGCGGATACAGTTCGGCCCCTAAATTGATCCTGTCGACCGAGAGGCTTCGTAGTGCGTAATTGATAGGGCATGATGTGCGCACCGGGAGCAATGCAGAACTTTCCGTCGACAGTGGTGGGGACGCGCACGCGATTTTCGCTGGAGCCTGAATCAGTAATCGCGTCTCTGCCATCAACGGACAGCCCGGATCGTATATAGACAATAAAACAAATAGCTCGACGGCTCCACACGATCGTTCGAAGAGCAAGAGAAGTGTTATGCTGCCCGCAACGCGTGTGTTGCGGACTTGAACAATTTCGATCCGTCACGGATTCGGAATTTAGCACTACCCTGCCGCCGCCGGAACCGTCAAAATGAGCACGATAAACGCCTGGCAGGCTCCTGCGTGAAACTCTATCGCAATTGTTGATGCAATATTGCCGCCGAGCAGACACGAATTTGCAAAGTGGTGCTAGAATGTTTCCACACCCAGTGTTAGAGAACACTAAACAACTTGGCCGTTACATTCTCCGTTCACGGTTGGGGGCGGGCGGAAATGGGCGAAGTGTATGCCGCACACGACCCAAAGATCGGGCGGGTTGTCGCGATAAAGGTGCTTTCGGCGGACCAGTCACAGGACAGCGATCGCCTGGCGCGTTTTGAGCAGGAGGCACATGCCGCGGGTTCGTTGAATCATCCGAATATCGTAGCGGTTTACGACATTGACATCGCCGACGGCACTCCTTACGTGGTGTCGGAGCTACTCGAGGGCGAGACGCTGCGGAGTGCGATCGGTACGTCACCGATGCCGGTCCGCAGAGCGATGGACTACGGAATGCAGATCGCGCTGGGCCTCGCCGCCGCGCATGAGCGCGGCATCATCCACCGCGACCTCAAGCCAGAAAACATCTTCATCACTTCCGACGGCCGGGTGAAGATACTTGATTTCGGTTTGGCAAAGCTTGTCCAGCCGGACTTACCTTCTGGGGAAACCTTCTCGGATGAGATCACTCATCATTTGTCCACGGATCCCGGCACGATAATGGGGACGATGGCCTATATGTCTCCCGAACAGGTTCGCGGCCAGGAAGTGGATGCCCGCACTGACATCTTTTCTTTCGGCGCTGTATTCTACGAGATGCTCACCGGGCGAAAAGCATTTCTCCGCGAATCCACGGCTGATACTATCACAGCGATCCTTCGAGAAGAACTGCCGGACGTTTCCGTGTTCAATTCGTTCAACCCCGGATTGGATCGAATTGTCGAGCACTGTTTGGCGAAGAATAAGGAGCAGCGGTTCCATTCCGCGAGCGATCTTGCCTTCGCCTTGGAAGCATTGGCAAACAACAGCGGCCAAACGGGGCAGACCGCATCTTTTCAAATAACTTCTCACGGCAAGAGTACGGCCGGCGTTTTTGAAAAGCTGAGGGACTGGGGCGGCTGGGCCGCCGCCGGAATATTGTTGTTCGCGTCCTTAATATTCGCTGGGCTTTATTTCGGGCACAGGGAGGTACCGCTGCAAGTAATGAGGTTCGCTCTGCCGGCTCCGGAGAACGCGGCCTTTGACTATTCATCCTCAATATCGCCCGACGGGCGTTCGGTAGCATTCACGGCGAAAGGATCCTCAGGTGAGACCATGCTCTGGGTACGCTCGCTCGGCACAATGGAGGCCAGAATCATCCTCGGCACCGCAGGCACCGCGTTCCCTTTCTGGTCACCGGACAGCCGCGAGATCGGATTCTTCGCGCTTGGCAAACTCAAAAAAGTAGCAGCTGAAGGCGGGACGCCGCAGATACTAGCCGAGGCTTCGCCCACGGGTTGGGACGCGCGCGGCGGCGCATGGTCGAGCAATGGAACGATACTTTACTCCCCAAATGTCACATCTCCGCTTTACAAGGTCTCGGCCGCGGGAGGAACGCCAACCATCGTGACGGAGCTGGATCCGGAGCGAGCCGAAACCTCTCACCGCTGGCCCTCGTTCCTGCCGGACGGCAACACGTTCCTTTATTTCGGACGCGGCAACAGCAAAGATCTTGAAGGAATATTTGCGGCCCGGCTTGACGGAAGCGAGCCACCAAGAATGATATTGCAGACTGAGATCATGGGCTCGTATGTGCCGCCCACCTCGGGGAAGGGAAACTTGCTCTTTGTGCGCAACGGCGTACTATTTGCGCAGCCTTTCGATCCCGATTCGCTCGAGCGTTCGGGTGAAGCATCGTCAATAGCCGACGACGTTGTGGATTTTGCGACCGAAGTGGGACCCACGGCATATGCGGAATTCTCAGCATCTAATAACGGAAATTTACTTTACCGAACAGATGGCGACCAGACGACGCGGTTCTATTGGTTTGACCGCAGCGGAAAAGAGCTTGCGGCCGTGACAGAGCCCGGCAACTACCGCGAGCCGAGGATTTCGCCCGATGGAAAGCGCATCGTTTATGTAAAGTCGGATGGCGGCGGCGAAGATCTGCACATCCTCGACTTGGCGACGGGCGGCGTTACCAAGATGACGTTTGACCCGGCGGACGACGTCACCGCGGTGTGGTCGCGGGATGGAAGCCGTATTGTGTTCGCGTCGAATCGCAACGGTGGGACGCTCAAGCTTTATCAAAAGATGGCGGACGGCACAGGCGCCGAGCAGCTTCTTTATAGCGGCACGGGAAACCTCAGGCCTGATGATTTTACCCCGGACGGATCAATGATCCTCTTCGACTTCGATTCAGGCACCGCGGCTAAGAATGACTTGATGCTTTTGCCAGTGGGCGGCGGAGAGTCCGTCAAGTATCTCCGGTCACAATTTACCGAGGCTCACGCAATGTTCTCGCCCGACGGGCGCTGGGTCGCCTACACTTCCGACGAAAGTGGAAAGCTCGAGATCTTCGTTCAGAGCTATCCCGAGGGCGGCGGAAAATGGCAGATAACCACCGGCGGCGGAGACCATCCGCAATGGAGCCGCACCGGGCGTGAATTGTTCTACCTCTCGCCTGACCGTAACCTGATGGCTGTTCCGGTAGATATCACCGGCACTTTTTCATTCGGAAAACCGGCTGGCCTATTTACAACAAAGGTCCCGCTGACCAGCCTGTCGGGCGACAGGAACAACTTCCTCGCCTCACCCGACGGCCAACGGTTCTTTATCAACAGCCTCGTTGACGAACGCAACACAAAACCGCTCACGCTTGTCCTAAATTGGGAAAACGGAGTTCGGCGATAAAGGCCTGCATTTCCTTGCAGCATCAACCTACTCCATCTCGCTCTCGTCAATATCAAAATTTGCGTAAACTTTCTGAACGTCGTCGTTATCGTCGATGGCGTCGTAGAGTTTCATCATCGTCTTTGCGTCGCCGCCGGTGAGAGCAATGTAGTTTTGCGGGATCATTGATACTTCGGCGACTTGCGGTTCGATCCCGGCGGCTTTGATAGCGTCGGTGACGGCTTCGAACGCGTCGGGCGCAGTATAGATCTCGAAAACATCGCCTTCGTCCTTCATATCGTCTGCACCGGCTTCGATAGCGATCTCGAAGAGCTCATCTTCGCTCTTTGCAGCTTTATCAACGACGAGATAGCCCTTTTTGTCGAACATCCACCCTACCGAACCTGCTTCACCTAGATTGCCGCCGTTTTTCGAAAAGATGTGCCGCAGTTCTGCCACCGTGCGATTGCGGTTATCGGTCATCGTTTCGACCAGCACCGCAACGCCGCTCGGGCCGTAACCCTCATACGTGATCTCGTCATAATTCACGCCGTCCATATCGCCGCTGCCGCGTTTTACGGCGCGGTCGATCGTGTCATTCGGCATGTTTGCGGCCTTCGCGTCCAAAATGCCCTTGCGCAGCCGCGCGTTGGCGTCCGGATCGCCGCCGCCCGTTCGCGCCGCTACCGTGATCTCTTTGATAAGCTTCGTGAAGATCTTTCCGCGCTTGGCGTCGGTTGCGCCCTTCTTATGCTTGATCGTGTGCCACTTTGAGTGTCCTGACATTGATTTTAATTAGCTTACTGGATATAAGTTACCGCTCCGGTTAACCAAAGCGACTCACTCCCTAACGGTCGTGCCTTTCTCGTGAAAAATATATCACGCCGATTTTTAATTCACCAAACCGCAACGTTTCACATCTTGTTTAGGTTAGCGTTACCTCGAATTTACGCGGGTACGATCAAATAATTGCGAGGTACTATGAAAAAAGATACAACCATTCTCGTTCTTTGCGGCCTTATGATGGTGGTCGTCGCGTTGTGGTTCGGACGGACGATCGAGATTCGCGAGACTGCGGAGAGCTCTGTCGTGATACGTGCATTCATCGTACAGACAAGCGCAGTAGTCGGGATCCTGGCAATCGCGGCACGTGCGTTTTGCAGGAGTTCTTCGGCGACAAGAAAGTCGGTCAGCCGCTCAGGCGCTGGACTTCTTCATCCGTTACGCCGGTTATTCGTATCCGTTTGGCCCTAGACGTTTCGCCGGAAACGATCTCAACGTTTGACTTAGCAACGCCGAGCGACTTGGATAATAGCCCGACGATCTCGGCATTAGCCGCACCGTCAACCGGAGGTGAGCACACTCGCACCTTCAATGCTCCTTCGTACTCACCGACGATCTCACTCCTCGAAGACCTCGGTATAACGCGAACGGTGAAGTTCACCGTCCCGTCTTTTTCGGTTACCAGAATCGCCATATAGATGCTGCAGGGGATCCCTCAAAACTCTAGGAATAAACAAAGATACGAAGCACTATGCTTTGAAGAAAGCTGATCAACAGCAGCACGATCATTGCCGATATATCAAACATTCCGATCGGTGGGATCAATTTGCGCACAGGCAGAAGGATCGGGTCGGTAACCTTGACGACAAAGCCAAGAAAAGTGTTGCGGGCAAATACGAACCAGGCCGACAGAAAGCGTATAAAAATGAACAGGATCAGAAGGCTCAATATTCCGTAAAGCACGAAGCCGATGAACATCTTGGGGTTCCCGGATGCGACGCCTTTTGACAGGCCATCGATAACAAAAAATGTTCCCCAGATCACGCCAAGGCCGAAATAGGCGACCACAAGCGCGATCAGCATCGTGATCAGCGGCGCTAGGCGAGTGTCGACTCGGAATGAAGCTAGAAACCGTGCAGCAGGGTAAACAAACTTCTCGGTCAGTTTCCGGATACTGGTGCCGAAACGGCCGAGTTTGCCGAAAGGATTAAGATCAGAATAGTTGAATATCAGGCGGAGGATCAAAAGACCGAGAAATGCAAAAAAAGCGGCCCAAACGATCAACGAAACTATCGGATAAACTGTATTGGTTAGCATAACGTATCAGTCAGATTCAGCGGTAACATATTTCCGTTCTCCGAAAATAGCGGTGCCAACGCGAACTATCGTTGCCCCTTCTTCTATCGCCGTTTCGAAATCGTGGCTCATCCCCATCGAAAGTTCGCCGGATCCTGCAGAAAAGGCCCCCGACTGTCGTAGCCCGTCCCGAAGTTCTCGGAGTCGTCTGAAAAAGGGACGCACCTTCTCGACATCGTCATAAAACGGAGGGACAAGCATTAACCCGAGGAACCTCAAATATTTACATCTGTTTAGGAATTCGATAAGGTCAGGCAGATCCCGCTCGGGAATGCCGGATTTTGCAGCCTCTCCGGCAAGGTCGGCCTGAACGAGTATTTTAAGTTCCTCGCGTCCTTCTTCAATACAGATACGTTCCAATCGTTCGGCCAGTTCGATCGAATCGACCGTGTGGATCACATCGAAAAGCTGCACGGCTTTTCGCGCCTTGTTCGATTGGAGGCGGCCGATCAGATGCCATTCGGCTTTGAGCCGCCCGACCGCTGCGACTTTCCCGTCGGCCTCCTGTACCTTGTTTTCACCAAGAATGGTCACGCCCGCTGCGATCGCACTGAGAATGACTTCCGCAGGATGCGATTTCGTAACCGCCACGAGCTTGACCGTGTTCTTATCTCGTCCAGCCGCAACAGCGGCCTTTTCTACCGCCGACCTTACGCGGTCCAGGTTCCGGCGGATCTCGTCTTTCACCACATCAAATGATACCAAATAAGACCACGGCGAGTCGCGCCCGGACGCAGGTCAGCGGCCTTCTTGAATTTTCCGCTCCAAACCCGTATTATCGATAGTTCGGCGCGTGCGGACGTGGCGGAACTGGTAGACGCGCAGGTCTCAGAAGCCTGTTGCCGCAAGGCAGTGGAAGTTCGATTCTTCTCGTCCGCACCAAAAAAATATATACGAACCGGAGTTGAGTTTTTATTTGCGCAGCTCTTTTTTGTTGGAATGTTGGGTGAATAGCGATTGAAGTCCGTTGGCCTCAATTTCCTTGCGTCAGGCCAAAGGAAAGGGCAGCGCTCCCGCTGCCCTTTCAAACTAGGTTTTAGCCATATCCCTTACGAACACGAAACACGAAAATTCGTGTGCGTCGACGAAACATCGCCGTTGGCGTTGATTGTTATGTGGCTGTTCTCGTGAACCATAAAGTTATTTCCGGGTCCCTGGCCGATGATCCGAAAGTTATTTACGAACGTAGCTGTTGCGGCTCCGTTCGTAAACGGCAAATTCGCACTGTCCTTGGTGACACCCACGGCCCGATAGCTGTCGCCGGTAGACTGCCCGACGCCGGATATCCCCTGCGGCTGAGCATGCTCTCTGATGCTCACTCGGTTATTGTTGATGGTAAAGCTAATAACAATGTGCAGCGGTCCGGACAGTTCCACAATTTCGCCCACGCCGCCATCAGCGCACGGAACAAAGACCGATAAGTCAAAGGGAATGCTCTCGTTGAATACCACTTCGGCCTTCGCCGGCATGGTCATAACAGTCATCATCATCACTAATGCTAGGGACACTACTGATAGTTTTTTCATTTTTTACTCTCTTTTTTGTCGTGAAGGTTTAGGAAAACACGGATCTAACCCGATATTCTTTCCGAAATGACGACGAACCTGTGGGCCTCCGAACCCCTCGGCTCTCATCCGTGACTACGTACGACGGCACGCACTCTCAGCGACCGGAAATCGCTGAAACACCAGTATCTGCCGACTGAATATGTCCTAAAAACAAAGGGAGACAACGAACAGTATCTTAGGTTGCGGCCAATGTCAACACTTTTTTTTTGCGCCCGCGGCCGTTGTATCCCCAGGCGGGCTCGATGAGATGTTTTCGTTTGAATCCGGCAAGAAATTCCGCGCTGCGTTCGGTCCAACGATCGTCGTTGATGGATCCCTGTTCGCCAGCATCAGAAAATTGTTTCACGTGAAACAATGTGTTGTTGATGGTTACATTTTGCGTTCTAGACGACTTTGGGTAAAACTCAATTGAATGCGTACGGAATTCATCAAAACACTAGAGGATCACGGAGAAGAATTCGGCGTTGATCTCCCCGCCGACACGATCGGGAGGCTCGCCGAACTTTACGAAACGATCCTTGAGCACAATCCCATACTTCATCTGGTCGGGCCGTGCAGTCCCGAAGAATTTGCGGTCCGCCATATCCTTGAGTCGCTCACACTGCTCGATTACCTTCCGCAAAACGCCAGATTCGCAGACATCGGCGCCGGAGCGGGCCTGCCTTCGATACCTTGCCTGATCGTACGGAGGGACCTGAAGGCGATCTTGATCGAATCAAAAGAGAAAAAGGCGAGCTTTCTCGCCGCGGCAGTAAAGGAGCTAAATATCGACGAGCGTGTTTCCGTCGTAAACCGCCAGTTTGAAGAGGCTGATGCCGTAGGGGTCGGGTATGTAACCTGCCGGGCACTAGACAAATTCACGTCGAAGCTGCCCAAACTTTTAAAATGGGCCGGGCAGCGGCGACTAATGCTCTTTGGCGGTGAGAACCTCGCAGAAGCGCTAGAAAAACAAGGGATTCGCTTTCAACGTCGGCTGATGCCGCGTTCAGAACAACGGTATCTGTTCCTTATCAACCAGTGATTTATTGACAAGGCCCGCGATGCTCGTCAAGAATTAGGTTGGGATTATGAAGTTTAACGGCATAAACCGAAAATTTTCATGCGCCATTCTGGTGATCGCTCTGGTGACCTTTTTGGGATCTGACACATCGACACAGGCGCAGGAGATCGTCGACAAATCAGTTGCCACCGTACGCGATGGGCTGCGGTCGAAGTTGATCACATATTCAGATCTTCTTTGGCAGCTCGCGCTTCAGCCGAATACGCCGATCGATCCTCCGAGTTCAGAAGATCTGGACCGCGCGCTTCAGATACTTATTGATCAGCGGTTGTTCTCACTCGAGGCCGACCGTGTACCGCGACAGCCGCCGACAGACATCGAGATCGCTGACGAGATCGCCAAACTACTCAAGCATTTTTCGGTTGGCGATTTTGAGCGGCGGCTTCGCCTTGTCGGCTTTTCTTCGGTCAGGGACCCGAATTTCAAAGACATAATTAAACAAAGGCTTTCAATAGAAAAATATCTTGATTTCCGATTTGAGTCCTTTATAGTGATCACACCCGAAGACGAAGCAAGGTATTATCGCGACGTTTTCGTGCCGGAATTTCGAAGAGAAAATCCGGGGCACCTTATGCCAACGTTGGATGCCGAACGAGCGAACATCAATCGGATCCTGATCGAACAGCGGGTTGCTGATGGCATCGAGCGATTTCTGGATCAAGCGAAACAGCGCGCCGAGGTCGTAATACTGAACGACGTCTGGCCTGGACGCGCGAATTGACGGGAGGCCAATGAGGAAATGGCGTGTCTTATGCGCTTTTGCAATTGCGCTGCTTCTGATTCATTTTGGCGGCAACCGGTCGGAGGGTAAGCAATCGATCGTGCCGCCCGATTCCCTCGCTGCTGATAAACCAACACTCGTCCGAGCTGTGGCGTTTGCGACTTCGCCGAGCGTTGCCGGCGTCGCTCCGGTACTTCCGGATGGGGCCCAAGATAATATTAAGGCCGTTACAAAGGAATTCACGGAAACATCTATGCCGTCCCCGGAGCTTTCCTTCGACGGGCTCTCGAATTTCGATAATCTCGCAACTTATGGCCTTCTGATCCTTCCACCGGACCCGATCGGTGACGTCGGCCCGGAACACTATGTGCAGGCGGTAAATTCCCTTGTGCGTATTTACAACAAGAGTGGGCAGGCCCTCACTCCGTCGTTTAAATTCGGAAAATTGTTTGCGCCGCTCGGAACCGTCTGTGCGCTACGAAACGATGGCAGCCCGATAATATTGTACGATCCGCTAGCCGACCGGTGGCTGATAAGCCAGTACTGCACTGCGTTTCCTCCATTTCGGCAAATGATAGCGATCTCGAGATCCGGGGATCCGACCGGGTCGTATTTTCTTTATGAGTTTGTGATGCCAAATATGCGGCTGAACGATTTTCCTAAGATCGGCGTTTGGCCCGACGGGTATTATATGACGACCGACGAGTTCATTGGTTCGGATTACGCAGGTAACGGTTTATTCGCGTTCGACCGGTCAAACATGCTGCGCGGGGAAGCGTCTGCCTCATACATATATTTCAACATTCCCACCCATTTCCCTGAACGGCTCGGCAGTCTTCTGCCCGCAGACCTTGACGGCATGGACCCTCCGCCGAACGGAAGCCCAAACATTTTCGCCGGATACTCCGCGACCGAGTATGGCGACGGAATGGACGCGATCCGCCTATTCGATTTTCATGCGGATTTTGCTGACCCCGAACGATCGACATTCACCGAACGCTTAGAAAGCC
>JBAUGL010000083.1:0-18957 GCA_049679665.1 Pyrinomonadaceae bacterium
CCTGTTGGTTGGTAAACAACTGGTTCTGCATATCCCAGAACTTACCCTGCATCCCGGCTGCCTCAGAGGCGACCGCAGCATCAGTCGATTTATCGTGCATCGGAAGAGGGAAGTTGCGAAATATGAGCTTTATCTTCGAACCGTATAAGGCCTGAACCTCTTTTAGAGTCGGGTGAATCGCCGCGCAGCCGCCGCACTGAAAGTCTGCAAACTCTTCGACGGTGACGCTTGCAGTCGGTGAGCCCAGCAAATGCGGAGGTTGTGCACCCATCGGCGCATTGACCGGTGCCGCCGGTGGTGTTTTTGCCGCATTTGCGGCAGCCGGAACATTTGCATTACCGGTAACCGTATTCGACGCCGCTGGGGCAGGCTTCGAACTGCTGTAAAACCACCATCCGCCCACAACTGCCACAATCAGGACCAATCCAATTATTCCAAGCGGCAGACCGCCGGTCTTCGTTTGTTCGTTATTCATTATGTTAATTAATATTTCGATCTATATTCTAGTTCTACTTGCCGTTAATTGACAGCCTTAAGCCGCGGCTTGCCAACGGCCAGTTCTGAAGTTTGAATCGCCTTTTTCGCCCGATCATAGATGCCGTCAGCATTCAGGCCGAATTTGGCCAGCAGTATTTTCGGGTCGCCGTGCGAAACGATCTCGTCAGCGACACCCATCCGTACAATTTTTACCGTGTCAAGCAAGTTCCGCTGTTCGAGAACCTCCAATACCGCCGAGCCAAAGCCGCCTGAAAGATATGCTTCCTCGACCGTCACGATCACGGTATTTGTACGAGCGATCTCGACGATCAGTTCCGTGTCGATAGGTTTCACGAATCGGGCGTTTACAACGGCAGCTTCGATTCCATCGGACGCAAGCCGTTCAGCAGCCGTCAAAGACGGAACGACCATTGAGCCATAAGCGATTATCGCCACAGTGCCGTCGCCGGTCCGCAATACCTCGCCCTTTCCGACCTCCAAGCGCTTCGGTTTTTGGCTGATATCGGCTCCGATTCCGTTCCCTCTCGGATATCGGATCGCAGCCGGGCCATTGTGATCTACAGCGGTCAAGACCATATCGCGAAGCTCGGCCTCATCTTTTGGGGCCATCATAACGACATTCGGGTAACCGCGAAGATAAGCAATATCCAACAGCCCGTGATGCGTTGGCCCGTCAGCTCCGACGATCCCGGCACGGTCCATCGCGAATGTCACGTTCAGATCCTGCAGGCAAACATCATGGATTATTTGATCATAGCCGCGCTGAAGAAAGGTCGAGTAGATCGCCGCAACTGGTTTCAATCCCTCGCAGGCCATGCCGGCACAGAATGTGACTGCATGCTGCTCTGCAATTCCGACGTCGAAGGCTCGATCAGGAAACGTCTGAAGGACCTTATCTATCCCAGTGCCGTCGGGCATTGCCGCCGTCAGGGCGACGATCTTGTCGTCGTCGGCCATTAGCTCGCACATAGTATCGCCAAACACCTGTGTGTACGTCGGCAAAGCAGGTTTCGAGGCTTCAATAGCTTGCCCGGTCCTGAGGTCAAACGGTCCCGTGGCATGCCAAGCATAGTAGTTAGCTTCCTGGCTCGGGTAGCCCTTTCCCTTAGTTGTCAGCGCGTGCACGATGACCGGCCCGTCATCAACCTTTTTTGCTTCTTCCAGTGCATGAACAAGCATCGCTACATTATGGCCGTCAACATAGCCGATGTACTTAAAGCCCAATTCATTGACAAGGGCACCGGGCAGAACGGCGGCGGCGATGGCATCTTTCACGGTTTTCGCAGCCTTTCGAAGGCTGTGTCCAAAGCCGGGGACCGATTCGAGCGTTTCACCAACCTCTTCCTTGAGCCAATGGTAGCTCTGCGCCTCCTTGATCCGATTAAGGTAGCGAGTAAGGGCACCGACCGCCGGAGCTATGGACATATCGTTATCATTAAGCAGCACAATAAGACGCGACTTTAGGTGGCCCGCCTGGTTCAGGGCCTCCATCGCCATTCCACCGGCCAGCGATGAATCACCGATCAGTGCACATACGTGAAAGTCTTCCTTTTTTGTGTCTCGGGCGATCGCCATTCCGAGAGCCGCGGAGAGGGATGTTGATGCATGGCCAGCGCCGAACGTGTCGTACTCCGATTCGTCGCGTCGCAGGAAACCCGATAATCCGCCCAATTGTTTGATCGTATGAAGATCATCGCGGCGCCCGGTAAGAATTTTGTGTGCGTATGCCTGGTGGCCGACATCCCACACGAGCCGGTCCTTCGGTGTATCAAAGACGTAATGCATCGCAACGGCAAGCTCCACAGCGCCTAGAGATGCCCCGGTGTGACCTCCGACCCGAGAGCATGTTTCAAGGATGAACGAACGAACTTCGTCGGCCACCTCTTGAAGATCTTCCACACGCAATTGCCGTAGGTCAGCAGGCGAGTTTATTTCTGTTAGAAATCTCATCAACGTAATTCAACCTTTTGCTATCCGAATAACGCATTTTAGCTTGCGAGCGGCAAAATGTTAAATCTCCCGGCCCGTATTAGATGTTTTGGCTTTACAAATCTTTGCAGTCTCAGGTCAGATAATCGAAGACTTTTAGTGCCCGCTGAGCGTCAAACTCCAACAGGCAACAGCCAAAATCTAAAACAACACAGAGGTAACTTAAAAATGTCATTAATATCAAAGCTCTCCAAAGTAACTATTCTCGCCATTGCCTTTATCGCATTTGGCACCATAACGTTCGCACAGGAAACCCCGCCGGCGAAGGAAGACGCCGCCACGAAAGAACATAAGTCATGGGGTAAGGAAGGCGAAAAGCGTGAATGGTCCCATCGCGGACACCATCGGGGTTTTCGCGGGCTGCGCGGAATCGAATTGACCGAGGCGCAGAAAGTACAGGTCCGCGTCATCAAGGAGGCGAATCGGCCCGACCAAACGGCGATGGACGAAATAAAGTCGATCTTCCAGGCAAAGCGAAGCGGAACTATCACCGAAGCACAAAAGGAGCGCCTTGCGGTTCTAAAACAGCAGAAGCGCGATAAAGCCAAACTAGTAAACGATCAGATTCGAGCAATTCTGACTCAGGAGCAGATCCAACAGATCGAAACTCGAAAAGCAAAACGCGAGCAGATGCGACAGGAGCGAATGACTCAGCGCGAGCTGAAAAAAGCGGCGAAAAAGCCAGCAACAAACTAGATCGTTATAGTGATCTTAAGAACAATAAAAAAGAGGCTTTCTAACAAGATCGCCTCTTTCTTAATTAATACGGCCGCATGTCACCCGATGAACATCTCATCATCATGATAAACGCGGTCGATCTGTTTTGGCGGCGGTGCGAATAATACCTCCAGGCCTTTCTTGACGCCGGCCATTACCGCAGCGATCTCACGTGCGGGTTCAATGATCTTGCCCTGGACAAAATCAGCTGTAGACGTGACTTGCGAATGCGTCCGATCGATCGTCCGGGAGACCAAGTCCACTTTGTCGCGGGCTACCAAAGCCGTTTGGCCGACCAGTAGTCTGAGGTCGGCGACCTCGTCCTTGATCAGGCCAGTAGATTCCGCCAAATATCTCGTAGCAGTCGAGAGGTTACTCGAAACTTCCGTGAAATGAACCGACATCTCTTTTCCCTGCAGGCCGATGGCATCGACCTTCGAGATTAGCGGGTCAACACGTTCTTCGACTCGCTTTACCGTGCCAACGACTTTGCGTACAATGACCGCAATGGCGATAAGAGCGATCGCCATAAAAACAAAGCAGACAGCGATCACGATCGAAGAGATCATCAGCCAAAACTGTGTGCTCTCATTCATAATTTAGTTGCTTTCGCTGTCGTCCACCGGATAACTCGGCCGGCCTTCGGTGATCGATTTCGATTCATTACGGCGTTTTTCCGCGACATACGCTTCCTTTCCGGCTTCGACCGCTGCCGAGAAAGGGTTAGCCGACCGGGCGGCCGCTGACTTCGCCTTTTCAGTCAATTCGCCTGCCTTTTCCTGCGCTGATTGGTAAAACTCGCCGGCTCGCTCACGACCGACCTCATAGTATTCGCCAGCCCTTTCCTGAAGCTGAGCCGCGGTTTCTTTACTCTTTTCGATTCCCTTGCGAGTCACGTCCGCAATGTCACCGCGAAGTTCAACACCCGATTTGGGAGCAAAAAGTAGTGCAAGGACCGCACCAATACCGCCGCCGATCACCAAATATGTAAGTTTGGTTGCCGCGCTTGCTTCGTCTCGTTCGTAGTCATATCTCATTTAAAAATCTCCTTACGCTATGATAACGCGAAAAATTCCTAGTCGATGCTGAATGTTTACAACTATAGCAAACAATGAGCTTTCGGGGCAATGATTAATTTCCGCCGATACTGGGCCGATAGGCGGTTTCAGGCGATCGCGTTGTAGCAGATAACGGCGCCCAGACAAGCGATAACAAAAGAACTAATGACGGGCACGGTCCGTGCAATAAGACTCTCGGAGATGTTCGGCCGGTCGAACAACTTCCCGAGATGAAGGAATGCCAAACCGACGATCGTCAGAGTTGACGCAAGTCCTATGCTGAATATCACGGTCAGTATTAGTCCGTAGCCGACCCTGTCGAGCGAGATCGCGGAGAGCATAAGCACAAGGGCAGACGGGCACGGCAGCAAACCGCCGGAGATCCCGAGCGAAAGTAGATCGCGTCGGGAAATACTCTCGGGCGGCGCGTGCGTATGCGTGTTTCCACCGTGAGAATGAGTGTACTCTGAGCCGTTCGCGTTGTGACTGTCGGGACGCTGATGGCCGTCTTGCGCCGCGATAATTTTAAGGAGCCGTGATCGAAAAAGCGTTATCCCGATGTACAGCACGAGCAGACCCGACGCGAACCCGAGCACGGGCATCAACCGTTCCGGCAGGAAAAAGCTCGATGCAAAGTAAGTAATGACGCCCAGGGCGAAGACGCCAATGGTGTGCGTGATCGTCACCGTCAATCCCAAGAACGCCGCGTGCAGCGGAGTGCCGCGGGTACCGACGAGATAGGCGCCGACTACCGTTTTTCCGTGCCCAGGCGACATCGCGTGTACGGCTCCGAGCCCGAAGGCGGCGAAAATGGCGACCAATGCGATCGACGGCGTAATTTCGGGAGTGGCAATAAGCTGCGCAAGCCTGTCTTTTTGCACGGGCCGTGTAATACGGCCATCGCGGTCTTGAAGCGGCATGCTACCGCTCGGAGGCGCCGCCGCCGAATAGGAAAAATCGGCCGAGCGTTCAGACAGCGGCGCAGAAATTCGATCATCCGGAAACGCTTTAAGTTCATCGGTGACCCCGTTTCCGAAGGCCGAGCTGTTAAAAATATAAAAACCAGCCGGCCTCGCGATCACGATCTCGTTCCAGCCCGTGCGGCCTTCGTAGGTCTTATTCTCGAACAGAACAGAATTCACCTGGTCGGTCGAATCCCATTCGGCGGCCAGGTCAAATTTGACCCTGAGCGTGGCGAGACCACCGTCACCTTCAAGCAGCCGGGCAAACGGGTTTGCGGAAGTCAGACTTAGAAAATGACCGTTAACAGATATCGTCATGCCGTCGACCATGTCTGGAACCAGCGTTGAGGCGTATGCACTCAATTCTGTGTCCGAAAGTGCCCCGTCGAAATCCGTATCGGCTTTCTTGTAAGCTTGCAGTGTGGGAATCTCAGCAAGATCGAGAATATGGTGAATGATGATCCGATCCTGGCTGGCATCGAGTCTCGAAAACTGATTAATACTGAAATTGCCGAGCGGATGCCCGAATACCCCAAAGGTAAAGACAAGCGTTATTGCCAGGGGAAAAAGATACTTCATCCGCCCGATTTCTCCAGTTCCTGCAACAATTCGCGGGCTTTCGAGGATTGAAGAGGATCGAAATGCGAGTTTAGCCGGAGTGCTTTTTGGAGTAGGTCTACGGCTTTGCTTGATTCGCCAGATCGGTTCGCAATTACGCCGGCGTGGTAGTAGATCGCCGCGTCTTT
Organism: Pyrinomonadaceae bacterium; assembly: GCA_049679665.1. Classification (GTDB taxonomy): domain Bacteria; phylum Acidobacteriota; class Blastocatellia; order Pyrinomonadales; family Pyrinomonadaceae; genus OLB17. The sequence goes on from JBAUGL010000083.1 coordinate 5,971, forward strand.
TGTTCCGAGTCGCATCGCCTCTTTGATCGCAATATTTGCCTCCTCAAGCCGGCCGGCCTTGCAAGCCGCCCACGCCAGCGCGTCAGCTCCGAAAATGTCCTTACGAGTCTCGAATTCAAGCGCCGCCGCTTCATATGCCTCCTGCGGTTTGAGATCGTGGTTCGCGTAAAACAGCGCCATCCTACGGCCATTGAGCGCACCGTTTTTAGCGTTCAATCGTTCGATCTCTTCCACGATCGAGTATTGAGCAGCTGCATCCGTTTCTCGGCCGGAGATCTTATAAATATCACCAAGCGCCGCGACGAATACAGGGTCAGGAAAAATACCTATTGCCTTTTCATAAAGCTTGGCCGCCGACAAAAGGTCGCCGCCCGCGGCGTCTACTTTCGCGAGCGAGGCGACCGATCGAAAATAATCAGGGTAAGTGATCAGCGATTCGCTGTAGTATCTGCGCGCCTCAGTATAATCGCCGATAGCGAAAGCCGTTTCGCCCAATTGCCACTGGCACCAAGCGGCCGTTTCTCGTGGAGGATCGGGCATTCGATTTGCAATATTCAAGGCGGTCGAGAAATGGCGCACTGCTTTTGCGTGATCGCCCTTGATCAGTGCTAGCCGGGCAAAACGCTGTTCGATGGCGACGTGAACGATCGGGCTGACACCGCCGAGATCCCGCATTTTGGCGAAAGCGGCGTTGGCTTCGTCATATTCGCCCATTTCGAGCAAAGGATCGAAGAGAAGCTGGTAGGTATAGCCTTTACCGGGATCGATCATGATCAGCTTCGATGCGTGATCACGGGCGGCGGCGAAATTGTGTGAAGAGAATTCGATCTGTGATAGAAGGCCGAGTGCGTGCTTATTCAGTTCCGGCGGAAGTGTCGCAAGAGAACGTTCGACACAGCGACGCGCAAGGCCCAAATACTCTGTATTACCCGACTCACGAAGCTGTTGGAGATATTCGGCGGCCAACTTGTTATATGCGATCACGTCTTCCGGATCGCGTTCGATCCTTTTCTCAAGAAAACGAATCGTATCGTTGCCGGCGCCGGGTGAGGGAGCCGCAATAGCCACGGGAACTTCGGGTGCTGGTGGTTCCGTCGATCTGCCGCAGCCAGCGGAGGCAAAGACGGAAGCGGCTGAAACGGTCAGAAAAATTACCTTCGCAACTCTCATCTTCATTTTCAACCGCTGGTAAACATGAAACATCCGATCCCCGCTAATTCCGCGTCCTGTCATCTAAGGTCGGAGCCTCAAGCGGTTGATTCGGAAGACCAAGGAACGGGAAAGTGCCTGTAAGCTGAGCGTCATTTGCGTTGACATTATCCCCAAACTCCAGGGCCTGGTTACTAACAAAGTACGTCAACACGTCCACAACATCGTCACCAAATCGGCGACCGTTCGGAAATCCTGTGTAAGCGGGGGTTGTAGCACGCTGGCCAAAGCCTAGATTGTTATTGGGAGTCGATAAATTCAGCCGCAGGTAATCACCATTGGCAACCGCAACACTAGCGAGAATGTTGATGTTTGCCTGGTTCGTTCCCAAGCTGACCAGTGCGCCGACGATATTTGAGGCGAAAAGCCCGTTGGCGTCGTCCTGAGGCGTTGAGGCGTTGTACTCATTCTTCCTGGCAAACGGCAAAAGAAGTGTGTTTACCGCCGGCACACCCATTCTGTCGACTTGTACATAGTCGCCGGAATTAAGCACGACACCGGTATTTTGCCGAGTAGAATTTCGCTGACGAAGTGTTAGTCCCTGTACGCCGATAACATTTCCCGCGGGACTTCGGAAGAGAGTAAGCGGCACCTTTAGGACGATGGTGTGGATGTTGTAGCCGGCGAAACTGTCGCGGCCACGCTGTAGCCGAGTTGGGTCGGGAGTGCCTGCCGCAATTGAGCTCGTGAACCTGCTGAAGGCCACAATATCGAAGTAAAATGGGTCGTCTGACAGCCCGGCAAAAAAGGAAACACCGGTTTCGCCATCGGTCGTTACGACAAACGGCGGCGAGGTGGCGCCAAAGGTCGGAACCGTCGTTGGGGCGGTAAATTCACGGCCCGGACGGCCGCCTCTGGATTTTGTCGGAATGGTGACGGTAGCGAGTTGTGCCGTGCTTCTCGACGTCTGCTGCGAGAATGCTACGTCAATAACTGTATCGGAAACCGCGTCACCCGTTGTCTCAAGCTCGAATCGGTAAAGTATGTCCGACGGAAAGAATCCGAGGTTTGACGCCTCCGACGGAACGAGGAATCCGGAAACCGTCATCGCGAGTATCATTTTCGAATTGTCGGTCGGGTCAAGAAAAGCGTAAACGTCCCCGATGTCGGCAGCAGGGTCGGCCGCAACAGACGTGGATTCGGCGTGATCCGCAGCAAACACAGACGTCGAAAGCGGAAGTAAGTTAACAAATAACAACGCAAAAATCAGTACAATCGCGTTTGCCTGCAAAATATTAGATCTCCGCATAATTCGTCTCCTTGTGAACGGTCCAAGTTGGGCCGGTCGCGATAAATAGACATCTCGTCACAATTGACGGTAGAAGTGATTAAACGATTCAGTTTACAAATTCGACCTTTAGGCGAAATTGGATTCAAACAACGCTTGACCCGCAGGCTCAACAATTCATCAGGGGCGAAATACGTCCGAAAATGAAAGTAAACACCGGCTTTACTCGTGTAGATTGCGGACATAATATACTATCTTTATCTTTTGATACAAGAAATTTTTATGTCTTCAGACCTTATAAGGAATTTTTCCATCATTGCCCATATCGATCACGGAAAATCGACGCTTGCGGATCGAATACTTCAGCGGACCGGAGCCGTTACCGATCGCGAAATGTCCGAACAACTTCTCGACAATATGGATCTCGAGCGGGAACGCGGAATCACCATCAAGGCTCACGCAGTGCGACTGGATTATCAAGCAAAGGACGGAAAGGATTATGTACTTAATCTTATCGACACGCCGGGTCATGTTGATTTTTCATATGAGGTGTCCCGCTCGCTGTCAGCATGTGAGGGAGCGCTGCTTGTTGTTGACGCGTCGCAGGGCGTAGAGGCCCAAACGCTTGCTAATACCTATCTGGCGATTGATAACGACCTTGAGATCATTCCGGTTTTGAACAAGATAGATCTGCCGTCGGCCGAGCCGGAAAGGATAATGGAACAGATCGAGAACATTATCGGCCTCGATACTCGGGAAGCCGTTTTGACCTCAGCGAAAACAGGCCTCGGGATCGAAGAAGTACTCGAAGCGATCGTCGCCAAGGTGCCAGCCCCAAAAGGGGACGCGAAAGCACCGTTGAAAGCGCTGATATTCGATAGTTGGTACGATTCATACCGCGGCGTGATAGTTCTGTTCCGCGTCATCGACGGCAGTCTAAGGAAAGGCACAAAGATCAAGTTTTACAACACCGGACGTGAATACTTAGTTGAAACGATCGGTGTAAACCGTCCACGGCCGACGCCGATCGGCGAGCTTGGGCCAGGTGAGGTCGGATTTCTTACGGCATCGATCAAGACGGTCGCGGACGTTCAGATCGGCGACACCATCACGGACGCGTCTCGACCCGTAGACGAGCCGTTTCCGGGTTTTCAAGAAGTTAAACCAATGGTCTTTGCCGGGCTTTATCCGATCGATTCGGCGCAATACGAAGACCTTCGCGACGCGATGGAAAAGCTTCGGCTGAACGATGCGTCGTTCTTCTTCGAACCGGAATCGTCGACCGCACTCGGGTTCGGATTCAGATGCGGTTTTCTTGGTCTGCTTCATATGGAGATCGTACAAGAGCGCCTGGAACGCGAATTCAACCTCGAGCTGATAACGACCGCACCGGGCGTTCGATACCGTGTGACAACGACCGACGGCGTTATCGCCGAGATCGATTCACCTTCGAAAATGCCCGATACGGGAAGAATAACGAAGATCGAGGAGCCGTTTATTGAAGCTACCATCCTGACGAACGACTCGTTTTTGGGCGGTATTTTACCGCTTTTGGACGAAAAGAGGGGCGTACAAAAGAAGTTTGAATACGTGACAAAGGACCGCGTAATGCTCGTCTACGAACTTCCGCTCAACGAGATCGTGCTTGATTTCTACGACCGGCTGAAATCCGTTTCGAAGGGCTATGCATCGCTTGATTATCATCTCTCCGGCTATCAGGCAAGCAAACTTGTAAAGCTCGACATTCTGGTATCGGGCGAACCCGTCGACGCCCTCTCGCTGATACTTCATACCGATACGGCAACGTCAAAAGGGAAACTATTGACCGCGAAAATGAAAGAGCTGATACCGCGGCAGATGTTTGAGGTAGCGATACAAGCGGCGATCGGCAACAAGGTGATCGCCCGCGAAACCGTCAAAGCAATGGGCAAAAACGTTATCGCCAAATGCTACGGCGGCGACATTTCGCGTAAACGCAAACTGCTCGAAAAACAAAAAGAAGGCAAAAAGCGAATGAAAAAAGTCGGCCGCGTCGAAATCCCGCAGGAAGCATTTCTGGCAGTTTTGAAGGTCAACGAGAGTTGATGCCTTTCGTGGTTTTCTGCACCGCTTGTTTCTAATTAAGTTATAGTATGATTGTTCAATAGCTGGCCCGCATCACGGCAAAAAGATGAGGACGTTTTGTCGAAAAAGCGGGCGGAACAAACGCAGAGGAGGATATGAGCGCAATAAAAGACGAAGTAACATCATTGCTGGACAGGTTACCGGACGACGCCTCGATCGAGGATGTGCAATATCACCTTTATGTCGTCGAAAAGGTCCGAAACGGCTTGGATGCCGCCCGTACAGAAGGAACCTCACCCCAGGAACAAGCTGAGGAGAAGCTCGGGAAATGGCTCATATCGTAGTTTGGTCGCCACGGGCGATCGACGATGTTGATGCCATCGCTGGCTACATTGCAGGGGACTCTGAAGCTTATGCTGCTTCGGTCGTTCGTATCATCCTGAACAAGGCGAGAAGGCTTTCTGAGTTTCCGTATGTCGGGCGTGTTGTTCCGGAGTTTGGCGACGAAGCGATCCGTGAGGTCTTTGCATACAGTTATCGGATCATATCGAGAACAATGAGGTTACGGTCGCAGCGGTGATTCATGGCAAGCGCTTGTTGGAGTTGGCGATCAAACCATAGCAGAACCGTCGCGGTCTGAATCAGCATCCCGCACTCGGCATTCCCCAATCGTCCGACTCATGCAAACTCACCGGCTGTCCCCGCGCAAAAACACGTCGAAAAAGCTCAAAGAAAAAGACGGTCGACAGCGCGCGTAAACGCAAACTGCTCGAAAAACATAAAGAAGGTAAAAAGCGGATGAAGAAAGTAGGCCGCGTTGAAATCCCGCAAGAAGCTTTTCTGGCGGTGTTGAAGGTCAACGAGAGCTAGTTAGCGGGAGGTCAGAAAATGTTTGGAGACCCCGGCGAAGAATCAGTATTTGACCGGCTTGGGGGGGGATGTTCTGGACAGGTTCGGCTGGAACCACTAAACACGCGAAACATTACGAAATAAGAGCGTCTTTTCGTGTCCTTTAGCATGTTCAGTGGATCCAGTTCCTGAAATTGAAAACTGAATACTAATAAATCCTAATTTAAGACTCCTTCCCGGCAACGCTCCTATTTCCTGGAAGCGTCTTTGACCGCCCACACAGGGGACAAAGATAAGGCATTTGAATACCTGGAGAAATCATATCAACGACGCGAGTGGGGCATTCCGTATCTACGGATCGATCCGAGTCTTGATGTCTTCCGCGACGATCCGCGTTATGACGATCTGGTAAGGCGGGTTGAAGCGAATTGACGTATATCGTGCTCAAAAACTATTACGGCAAGGTTGTCTCTTTTCTGGCGTGTTCCACTGTGTTCCAGTGTTCCACTCGCCACGGAACGGAACAGAATGTTAATTTACAAGTTCCTTAACTTTGGTTTCGACCAGCGACCGTATCTCTGCGAGATACGCGTCCGAATCGGCCTCGAAACGAAGTACAAGGCTTGCCTGCGTGTTCGAAGCTCGGACCAGGCCCCAGCCGTTCTCAAAAAGGATGCGAGCGCCGTCGATGGTGATGACCTCATGAGTTCTTGAGAAGTGGTCGACGATGCGGGCGACGACATCGAACTTTATTTCGTCCGGACAATCGACGCGGAGTTCGGGTGTCGAAAAAGTTTTAGGAATATCTGCGAGAAGCTCGGAGAGTGTTTTGTCGGTTTTTGAAAGTATTTCTAGCACGCGCGCTCCCGCATAGGCCGCATCGTCAAAGCCATAAAATCGATCGGCGAAGAAGATATGGCCGCTCATTTCGCCCGCAAGAGTAGCGCCGGTCTCTGTCATCTTTGCTTTGATTATCGAGTGGCCGGCCTTTGACATAACGGCTCGGCCGCCGTGTTTTTCAATCTCATCAAATAGCGTTTGCGAACATTTTACTTCGCCGATAACGGTCGAACCGGGCCGCTCCGCCAAGACCCCGCGGGCAAAGAGTATCGTTAATTCGTCGCCCCAGATGATCCTGCCGGTTTCGTCCACGACGCCGACGCGGTCGCCGTCTCCGTCGAAAGCGATACCGAAGTCCGCCTTATTTTCAATGACCGATTTGATCGTGTCCTCAAGATTTTCGGTAACGGTCGGGTCCGGGTGATGATTGGGAAATGTCGAGTCAGGATCGGTATAAAGTTCAATTAGATCGACGCCGAGCTGCCGATATATTGGCACAGCTGTCACACCACCCATACCATTACCAGCGTCAATGACCACTTTCAGGGCCCTGTCGCCCAAACTCGTTTTCGAGACAATATCGGCGCAGTATTCGTCTAGCACCTCAAGATCGGACGCTGCCCCCGAACCGAAGGCAAATTCGCCTGCTAACACAATGTCTTTGATCTCCTGGATCTGAGAGCCGAAAAGTGCCGCTTTTCCAAGACATATCTTGAATCCGTTATGATCCGGCGGATTGTGTGAGCCGGTGATCATCACGCCCCCGTCGACGGCGCGTGTATAAACCGTGTGATAGAGAACAGGAGTCGGCACCATTCCAATATTCACAACGTCGCATCCGGTACTCATTAGTCCGGCGGCTAAAAGGCCGAAGAATCTCGGTGAACTCGATCGGGCGTCGTACCCGACCGCAATTCGGACAGCCCCATTGCGACGGTAAAAAGTGCCGATCGCCTTTCCAAGTGACAAGACGGCATCGTCTGTCAGCTGAACGCCGACTATGCCGCGAATATCGTATTCCCTGAATATGTTAGAGTTCATAGGAGCGTTTTGGAACCTGCCGCGATACAAGAAACGTCCGATATTTGCTATACTTTATCGTTCTCCGTAGGCAACAGCCCACGGCCGGAACGCATCGAATTGCGTGCGTCAGATTATCAAAACTATTACATATTTTTTATGAAGAGTTTATTTCGAATTGTATTTTTACAGATTATTTTTGCGGCAATGATATTTGTGGCCGGAACAATGGCACAAACTCCGGCTCCGACACCGCCGCCGGTTGACAATGAAGGCCCGATCAAGACGTTCGAGGTTCGTTTGCCGGTGACCGTTACCCAAAAGAAAACCCTCGTAACGGGATTGGAGCGTTCCGATTTCTCTATCTTCGAAGACGGTGTCCAACAGGAAGTTACATTCTTTACCGACGAAAAAACGAATCCGCCGGTATTTGTAGGAGTGCTGATGGATACGTCACCGTCGGCAGCCGGGAAATTCGGATTTTCGAAGGAAGCTGCCAAGAATTTCATTTATACGGTCATGCGGCTGCGGAAGGATAAGGCGGCGTTCATGACGTTTGATCACGAAGTCATTCTTCGGCAGGATTTTACGGATAAGACGGACCTTCTTGATCGAGCGGTTGAAAAGGTCAAGAAGCCGGGCTCGCAAACGGCAATGTACGACGCAATTTGGCAGTTCACGGACGAAAAACTGCGAAACGCGCCCGGACGACGGGTCGTTGTGATAATCACCGATGGTGACGATACGTTCAGCCGTGCCGAGCTTAGGGACGCGATAGATATTGCGCAGAGAACCGAAACGACGATTTTCGGCATCTCAACAAAGGCGGGCTTTTTGGGTACCGTTCCGGGCGTTGAAGCCGGTACGGTCAAGGACCGAGGCGATAAGTACCTGACACAGCTGTGCGAAGAGACGGGCGGCGAAGCTTTTTTTACCGGAGATATGCTTGAGCTTGAGAGAGCGTTTAAGAAGATCTCGGAAGAATTGCGTTCACAGTATATCATCACTTACCGCCCGGCGAATCAGAATTACGACGCCCGCGAACGTAAGATCGAGGTTCGCTTCACCGATAAACAGAAAGCGGATAAGTTGAAGATCCGTACGAAAACAAGCTATCGGGCAATTCAGGACAGCTTGAAATAGCGGCAGGAGTATTCGAAATGTTTTACAAAAGCGGAGCTTTAATATTGGCGGCGGCGCTGGCGGCGGGCGCTCCTTTGCTATCTCGAACTGAGAGCGTGGGCGCGCAGGAAAAAACGACTCCGGCCGCTGTGCCTTCGCCGACCCCGCCGGAGATCATAGAGGACGAGGTCGTACGGATCGAGACCGAAGCCGTCAACGTGCTTTTTACGGCTCAAGATAAAACGCGCCGGATGCTGACTTCACTGAAACAAGAGGACATAGCGATATTCGAAAGCGGCCAACCGCAAACGATCACGGCCTTCTCGAAGCAGGTTGACCTTCCGCTAAGCCTGGCTATTCTAATCGATACGAGCGCGTCGCAAGAAAGGACACTCCCGGAAGAAAAACGAGCGGCCATCTCGTTTCTCGATTCAGTGATCCGCCCGGCGAAGGATGAGGTTTCCGTGATATCGTTCACCGGTGAATCGACGCTCGAACAGGGAATGACGAACAATCTGACGCGTCTTAGAAGGGCGATCGACCGGGTGAATTTCGTCCCGCCGTCCGGATATATCGGCGGTGGCGTTGTAGCAACAGGCGGTATCGGGACACCGCCGATCTCGGGGGGAAATCAGGCCGCGGCAGGATCGACGGCGATCTGGGATGCGGTTTGGGTCACCGGGGAAGAGATTCTCGGGCCAGCGCCGGAGAAGACGCGGCGGGCGATAATACTACTGTCCGACGGCGTAAATACGTACGGCAGCAAAAAGCTGGATGACGCGGTACGGGCGGCGCAAAAGGCCGAGGCGGTTATATACGCAATAGGTATCGGCGACAATTTTTATGATGGCGTAGACGAAGGTGCGCTGAAGAAGATCACAGATCGGACGGGCGGCCGTGCATATTTCCCGCGAGATGAATCGGAACTGCGCGCCGCCTTCCGTCAGATCCAGGACGAGATGCGTTCGCAATACCTCATCGCATACGAGCCGACCAACGCGGTAAAAGACGGATCGTATCGGAAAATAGACATTCAATTGACGAACCCCGAACACCAAAAGCAAAAGATCAAACTTAGCCACCGCGACGGATACTTCGCTAAGGGTAAATAGTTATTCCACACGCGTATCAGGGTCGTTCAGCCACCATTGGTTACCCCACGCATCGATGAAGCCAGCTGCGCGACCGTAACCGCGTTCATCGGGCTGCTGGTTGCCCTCGGCGCCGTTTGCTGCGGCCTTCTCATACAATTCGTCTACATCTTTAACAACGACATACAGCCCACATGGAAATGGTTTCCATTCGTCACCCGCCTGGCCGAACATTATGGTTCCGCCTCTTATGCTGTATTCGCAATGCATAACTGAACCGTCATCACAGTTCACTCGCAGCAGCTCCGTTGCATCAAATACCTTTTTAATGAATTCAATGAAGCCGTCCGCATCCTCCAATACCATATACGGCATCACGGGCGAATAATGTTCCGGAATACCCATTTTCTTTTCAACCGTACTCATAACATCTCCTTGATTTCAACGTTGCCGTTGATCGCGATCTAATTTGCAGCAGCGCCGGTTATGTGGCTCAATACGCACAGCCACTTCCCATCGTGTTTCACGAATACGTCGGTCGTCCATTCGTCCGCGTCAAATCTCTCGCCTTTGTAGAATGCGGTGTTGGTCACGCGGACGGTTAACACAGCCGAATCGCCGTAAACTTTGATCCGGGCATCGCCGACGATATCAAACGCACTATGGGTCAGATCGCCCGATTCGACGAACGCAAGAAAATGCCGCTTATCGCTCACGCCGCGATCCGAAACGATCACCCAATCTTCCGACATATAAGCGCCGATGCGTTCGGCATCATTTGACACCATCGCCTCACCCCATTCCGCTCCAAGCGCCATCAATTCGGCCTTGATCGCCTCGTGTTTTATATCGGTTTCGTTCATCCCTTGATCCTCCATAAGGCTAAATAATTATGCTTCGCGGTCAATAGTCCAGGAGTTCGACCGTGCGGACTTGGCCATCTTTTATCCGCACCAGCCAAATAACCGTGTACTCCGATTCGTCCAGATTCTTAAACAAGTCTTTTTTTATAAGCAAGTTAGCGAGTCCCGGGATCGAGTTCGAATGACCCGCGATGACAATGCGCTTGGTTTTGCTCACGGCGATCGCATCGATCAGGTCCCGAGGTTTCTTGGCATCGTAGATCTGAAGCTGCTTATTCCGCCGTTTAGCCAACGGAGCTATGGTATCACGCGTCCGCTTAAAATCTGTTGAGAAAAACGCTCCCGGCCGGTACTTACCGATCGCCCCGATCAATCTCTTCGCCCGATCGCGTCCCGCCGGCGAGAGGTCCGGATCAGCATTTGTGTTATCGGCCTTTTCGGCATGGCGGACGAGAATGATCAATTTCTTTGATGGAGACGGACGTTGAGCGTTTAATGCATGGGCCGTCAGAATAATTAATAAAACAGATAGGAGAATCTTCATAAATCAAAGTTTGCAGCCAGCGGAGCCTCAAGGAACCCGGACGATTATAATATAGTAGACCTTTAACAAACATGAACGCGCAAATGAGAAACAACATATTGAGCAGCCTTGCACGGCTGCTCGCGGAAGAGGCGTCGGAGATCGCGGAAGCGAACAGGCGCGACGTTGCGGCGTGTCCGCAGGACGACGAAGTAATACTCGATCGGCTCAAGGTCGATGAAGAGAAAGTCGGCCGGATGATCGCATCCGTTCGAAGCGTGATAGATGCGCCTGACCCAGTTGGGACGGTCATCTCGGCCTACACACGGACAGATGGATTGCGGATCGAGAATCGGCGAGTACCATTCGGCACGATCTTGATAATTTACGAAGCTCGGCCGGATGTCTCGATCGAGGCAGCAATAATTGCGCTGAAGGCCGGGAACCGCATACTGCTGAAAGGGGGCAAGGAGGCCAGAAATACGAACCTGTGCCTCGCGGGGTTATGGCAGCGGGCCTTAGAAGAGAATGGAGCCGACGCGGGAATGGTACGCTATCTGGATATTTCGCGCGAAGAAACACAGGCGCTGATCCGCGGCGAAAGCGAGAAATTCGATGTAGTGATCCCGCGCGGGGGTGAGACGCTGATCGATCTAGTTGTAAAAAATGCGAGCGCTCCTGTTATCGTGAGCGGACGCGGCAACAATTTTCTTTATGTCGACGACGATGCTGACCTTGAGATGGCAATGAAAATCGCTCTAGACGGTAAATCGCGGCTGAGCGTTTGCAACGCGCTGGACAAGATACTGGTAAACGAGAAAGCAGCGGGCGCAAACGATTGGATCATTAAACTTATCGCCGCCTTCAAGGAGCGCGGAATTGAAGTTTTCGGCGACGGCTACGTTTGCAAATTGCTTGATACGGTTCCGGCCGCTCAACCCGAGAGCATATGGTATGAAGAATTTTTGGCGGCGAAACTAGTTGTAGGCGTTGTTGGGAATGGCAAGGAAGCGATCGATAAGATCAACAAATATTCGGGCGGGCATTCAGCGGCTATCGTCACTAGGAACGCGGGAGCCGCGGAGCGGTTTTTGCTGGAAGTGGACTGCGCGGCGGTCTATCACAACGCCTCTGTGAGATTCACAGACGGCGGTGAAATGGGGTTGGGCGCGGAGATCGCTATTTCTACGCAAAAGCTGCATTTTCGTGGGCCGCTCGGCGCTGAGCACCTGCTGACCAACAAGTGGTTTATCTTTGGGGATGGCCAAGTACGGAACTGAAGTTGGAGATTCGCCTAAGTGATAATGAAAAAGAAACTCGTTCTTAAGATCGGCACCTCGACGCTGACAAACGGAACAACGCTGATCTCGCGCGGCAAGATCGAAGACATTGGGCGACAGATACTCGCCTTGCGCGCGGAATTTGATATTGTACTAGTTTCTTCGGGCGCCATCGCGGCCGCAAAGCAATTCATCAATATCAGGGACGCCGGAAAGCCGATCGAATCGAAGCAGGCGATGGCTGCAATCGGGCAGCCGCTCTTGATGCGCATTTACAACGAGGTGTTCAGCGATTTCGGTATCCAGACGGCCCAGTGCCTGATGACGTATCGAGATTTTGAGAATATAACCTCGCGACAAAACACGCTAAATACGATCACCGAGCTTATTATATATTCTTACGTCCCGATCATCAACGAAAACGACACAACGGCGGTCGATGAGATAATAATGGGTGATAATGACAACCTTTCGGCACACGTGGCAACGCTGATCTCCGCCGATCTGCTGGTGCTTGTAAGCGATATCGACGGGCTGTTTGATAAGAATCCGCATTTGCACGGCCAGGCAAACCTGATCGGGGAAATAAGAAATATCGAGGAAGCCCGAGCCCTCGTTGAGGAGCGGGATTCGGGCCTTGGAACGGGCGGGATGAACTCGAAACTCGAAGCCGCGATGCTTTGCCAAAAAGCGAACATCGAAACATGGATCGTCGGCGGCGGGCAGAATAATTTTCTGATCGATGCTTTTAACGGAAAGACGCGATTTACAAAAATATTGAGTTAACCGGCGAAGAACGGATCAACGTTCAGCTCGACCGCAGCAAGGGCAAACCTCAATCCCCGCGGCCATACCCTCGAACCTGTCGTCGTTTTCCATTGGGATCGATTAGCGGCGG
>JBAUGL010000084.1:0-21490 GCA_049679665.1 Pyrinomonadaceae bacterium
CTCCGCGTGCGTTTTGATCATAGGTCGGTGAACCGAGAGCCTGCACGACCGGTACCTGGCCGTACAAAAATCTCTCATATCCGCCGCTCGGATAGATGATCTTCGTTATCTCGCCGAAAACGTTGTATCTGAATTCGTATTTCTGACCGCTCGCGAGCGTTATCTTTGTCAGAACAATCGGGTTGAACGGCGGTTCGGGCCACCAGTTTTCTAAGCCGCTCCATTCGATCGGATGACAGACTCTAGCGATCGACGGCTCAGGGTTCCCGAACAAATACGGCCCCGAAAGCTGACGGGTCGCACTACCCTGACATCCGACTCCGCTTAGATTGTGCAGCTGGTGCGATATGTCCTCGAGACCGCTTTCGCCGCCGTTCGGGTCCTTTAGTTTCCGCCAGCTAAAGGTTGCGTTCATCACACCGCCTGCAAGGCTCGGAAATGAGGCCGTCTTGTCGCCTGCGATCTGATTCTCTTCAAACGGCGCCCAGTTCGACGGCATAGGGTCATTGATTGTTCGCCCGAGCGCGTCCGTCCAACGGAAGTTTGCGGCATCGTAGGACATCCGGTTTCCGTCTTTGTCGATGTAGGCCGAGGCCGTATCGCTCTGGCCAAACACGTACCGGCTGCCGTCGGGCAGATAAAGCGTCCTTTCCGTCCCTGAAAGTTCCAAACGCATTCGCGTTCCGTCGACCGAAAGAAACGTTCCAACGTGGTCGGGCAGACCGGGGTCGCCCGGGCTGTTGACTGTTCCGTAAGACTGTATTCCATCGGACTTTCGAAACTCGTGCGGTGAACCGTCCGGCATAGTCACGCGAAGCCGTTTCACATAAAATAGAGGGTAGTTCGGCGGATTCGGATCGTTCTCGGTATCAACTGTGTTCGACCACGCCTCGCCGTCATACTGGCTTCCTTCATGGTAACCACTGTACATATCGACGTTGAAGTCGATTCGAGGGACCCGAAGGCTCGAAGTCCACCCGGCGGCCGATCGAAGCGCATAGAGCGGCTTCGTATCGCTCTTTACAGACAGAAGGCTTTGCCATGAATACAGGAAATGTATCTGCCACACTTTTGAACTGTAATTGAATACAACCGGCAGAGAGTGCCCCGAACGGCCTTCGAATCCGCCAAAAGGTATAGAGAGTTCCATCGCCAGCGTCGACGGATTGACCCGCGCGTTGCTTTTGAGCAGTTGATCGGCCTTGTTGTCCGAGTTTCTGACGAGCTGCGCAGCAGCCGTTCCTGCAAGCAAAAACATCAAGAGTGCCGCGCAAACGACGCCGCCAAAAGCGTGAGAGTATAACTGATTCTGTCTAGCCTTGTTCATCTGCCAAAACCAATACATTCCAACCGTCCCTCAGATACAACATCATCGCTATCGGCACACTTCGCCGAGCGGTCACGCTCTTTCAACATAAATTCTAAATACTCCCGAATGGATGGGAAACCTGGTTCTTGATCGCGGAATCGAGAAAAGTCTATCGACCTTCGTCGATGTTTGTCAAAGCAGGTATCGATCAAGTATTGGCCCCAGCATCCTCGAAAATGCTGGCTTGACGGAAATAAATAACGTCATCGGCGGCACCGCCGAGTGGATAAACGCGGGCCTGGAAATCGTTTCAACCAGCCAGATAGCTTGATCGGTGGAATCTCAAACTTCTTTCCAAGATAGGTCGATACGTTCGACGAACAAATCGATACGATTTTTACGAAATATGCGGATTACGCCCCGTTGGGGCTTGTCGATGTTTTCACAGGGCGTTGCCCCGTGCTAATGATTTCCGGCCCGTTGGGCCCTTATGATCGCACCTTGGCCGAATAATCGCCCGGTTGGTCCTTTAAGAACGCCCGTTGAACCTTAGCCCGTTGGGCCATTAAGATGACCATTGGGGCCGCCCGTTGGATTCTTACCTAATACTATGCCGCAATCGTTAGTCAAGAATTATGTCCATTTAGTTTTTAGTACAAAAAACCGCGAACCATTTATCAAGAAGGCAATTGAACAGGAATTGTGGTCATACCTCGGTGGTATTTGTAAAAATTTGGAATGCAATCCGATTATTGTCGGCGGGTACGTGGACCATGCTCATATTCTATGTTTGTTGTCGCAAAAGATCGCTTTGATGAAATTATTGGAAGAAATAAAATCGCATTCGTCGAAATGGATGAAGACGAAGAGATATCCGTCCTTCTATTGGCAAAATGGTTACGGCGCATTTTCGGTCAATCCGGGGAAACTGAGGTTGTCAAAAACTATATCGTGAATCAAGAAGAACACCATCGCCAAAGATCGTTTCAGGACGAATACCGGTATCTTTTAAATAAATACAATATCGATTATGACGAACGTTTTGTTTGGGGTTGATTTCACCGGTCGTTGCCGTGTGCTAATGATTTCCCGCCCGTTGGGTCGGATGGGGATTTCAGCGAACTATGGTCGAACTAAGAAAACATCCCATGCCCATCTTCCGACCTTCCAACCTTGCGAATCGTACACTTTTGCCCGTAAGTAAAAGCCATTTCCGTGCTGGTCTCTTTTTTGCGATAAGCGATAGTCGAGATCGATCGTAAATACACCCAGCGACTCCAGCAGGTATAGTTCGCTTGCCTCTGAAATTCCGTTGTGGTTCTTGTCCTGCCATAAACGCAAGGTTGCAAACGCGCCATCTCCGTGGCTAACCCTGCCGTCATTGTTTCCGCCATTCGCAGGTTTATCGAAGTCCGCGAGGGCTAAGAATCCATTTGGCTTGTCCGACAATGGCTGCGGGGTTACGGTACCAAACAATTCCATACCGTTATCGATCAACCCGTTACCGTTGCGGTCAAGCACCAGCCATGCGTCATCGGAATTCGCGGATGTCCAGGCCACGCGGATCGGAGCCAAACCGCTTCCTGTAATGTCAAAATCAACTCCGTTTTGCCCATTGGTAAGATTAAAACCGTTACCCGCCACATCAATAACGATCGGGGAAATACATCGGCCAGCAAAACATATTTGGTTGAACTCCGCACAGGCATCTTCACAGGCGGTCTCAGACGCTGATTGCACGGTAATGCTGACATCGCGTGAGGTTGGTGCCACCTTAGCGGCATCGGTTACAGTATCGAGTCGGAATTGGCTTGTAATAATCCCGGTATTACCGCCAGAACCGGTCGGTGGAGTGCTAATTGTAAAAGAAACTGAGGTAGACTGTCCGCCTCCTGCTAACGCTACTGTTTTGGTTCGCCCGGGGCTAACCGAATAGCTTACGCCGCCGGAATTACCAGTTTCAACAAAATCGACTTTTGCAGTCGCCGAACCCGGAACGTCTGCAGAGGTCGCAATTGCAACCGTGAAAGTCACAGAATCACTTGAGTTATAAATAGCAGATTTGTTTTGAGACGTTGTTCCCAAAAAAACTTCGGCTAGCGGAGTTGGGCTAACAGTACTAAAGGACGCCGCTCCAATAAAACCGAGAGCTAAAATACCGAGTGCAGCCAACCCAAGATCTCTAAACATGCGGTAACCCCCTTGAATCGCGTGAAGGCTTAACGTGATCTATACGCGCCGCGATCGTAACAAAAAAAAAAGGAGCGTGTCAATAAGATGATAGTCGTCCTTGTGAACGCGTTACTACTCGTGAGCGTCGAGGTTGGCGGCCCAGGTCCAGAATGAATCTTCATAGACGAGCCAGCCGAGCTTCTTCTTGTCGGTGTTGGCGGTTTCGAAGGTGCCATCCTCACACATTTTAATGAGTGTTGTCCGAGATATAGGCGGGACGATGATCCTGTGCTTTTTGATGAGGCGTTCGACTTCGGCCAACCGGAGCTTTGGCCGGGCGATGAAATCTAATAAATGTTGTGGGTGTTTCATATAGGTAATAGCGGGCTAAAATGCATTAAAGACGGCCGCAGCCATTATAAAAATCGTTAAAATCAAACGAATCATAAGTTTTATCATAATCATTAAACATACGTATTTATCGCATTAGTGTTAAAACTACAGTACCCATTTTCGTGATACTGCGCTAGCCTGATCGTGGTCGGGCGGTATGTAAGCGGCGACAAGAAATAATAAACAAGCGTCATCCGATATCGTCCGATCGTTTAAGAATATCAAACATACGTGCGCGTTGCAAGTATGAAACACGGGGAGCGTGAGCGAGATGACATTTTCGAAAATCGATAAGGAAAAAGCAGCAGCGATCGTAAGGATATTCGAGACGGGCCGGGCGAAAGGCGATCACGCGGCGGTCGCGGTGCTGGATGACGGCGCGGGCATCTCGTACGGTATCGGGCAGTTCACACATCGTTCGGGATCGCTCGCCGCGGTGGTGGAAATGTATCTGACGGCGGGCGGCGCCGTAGGGAGAGATGAACTCGCGGCAAAGCTACCGGCACTTCGAAAACGGGGAGAGGCAGCGATCGGGGAGCTAGCGGCCGACGCGAGGTTCAAGAAGATCCTGAAGGCGGCAGCATTGACGAGCGAGATGCGTTTTGCGCAAACGGCGGTGCTAGATGAGCGGTATATGAAGCCGGCGGTCGAGGCCTGCGAAGGGTCGGGGTTCGTGCAGCCGCTATCGCTCGCGGTGGTTTTTGATTCGATGGTGCACGGTTCGTGGGAGAATATCCGCGACCGCGTTTTGGTGTCGGACGCGTCCGAAAAGGAATGGATCGCGGAATATGTGCGCCGGCGCGATACATGGCTCGGCCGCGTGTCAAGGCTGCGCGGAACGCGATACCGGACAAAGTTTTTTCTTGATCAGATCAAGTTGGGGCGATGGAACCTCGAACTGCCGCTTGAGGTTGGCGGGGTTCGCCTCGCTCAAGACAAATCCGCAGAGATCCAGCCAGAAACTTCCGAAGACAGCCGTCGGCCGGAGCCGGCGGCCCCGCCGAACCCCAGCGAGGAAGCGCATCCGATTGATGAAGCTGAACTGGAAGAATTTCGAGGGAAGGCGAAGATCACGCTGGATGCTGTCGAAGAAATGACGATGACGATGGTGTCGAGGAAAGACCGGGCGAAATCGCTTTGGACGACAGCGGCCGGGTCAGTGTCACAGGTAGTTTGGGGTGTCGCGGGTTTTATCGCGGGCGTGCCGAGAGAGGTTTGGTTCGTTGTGGCGATCGTACTTGCGATCTTTTTATTGGCGTATATGTGGAGGCGGGAGGGTACAGAGGAATAGGAGGCACAAGCGATGCATGACTTTAAGAATATTTTATTGGCGTGGGGAAGTTCGTCGTGGGTGATGCTAGCGGCGGTCGAGAATGAGGAATTGATCACGGTGATGTCAGCGATAGTGCTGCCGGTAGTGTTTTTCGGGATCGGGAAAGCGATCGACGTGGGTATACAGGTTTATTTCCGGCGGAAGGGGTAACGAAACCGCGGCTGCGGACACAGAAGAGAAGACCATGGCAATTGACCCAAAAAAGATCGAGGCGGTGAAGGAACTTTATGCAAAGTATCACGGGAAGAAGCACAAGGAAATCCAGAAAGAGATGCGGAAGCGCGGTTGGAAAAAGTGGATTCTCAAGGCACTTTACCCGAACAAGAATCAGCCCGGCTGGATCGAGCGATTCGATCTGAACGACCTGCTCTCGGCGGAAGAAATCGCCGCGCTGAAGTCCAGTGCCGTCGATACAGGATTTTCAGGATGGCTGAGAAAAGCGTCGCCGGAGCTAATGTGGCAAATGCGGCACCAGCGTCCGATCCTGAAAGGATTGAAACAAGTGACGGCCGGGAAATCGACGCGGCTGATGATATTTCTTCCGCCGCGGCATGGGAAAAGTGAAATGGTAACGGTCCGGTATTCGGCGTGGCGGCTGGAGGTTGACCCGAAGCTAAACATTATTATTGGCAGCTATAACCAGAGACTTGCGAACAGATTCTCGAGAAAGATACGGCGGATGGTGCCGAATGAATCATTGATCACGGCGGGTACGCTGCGGACCGCGGCCGAGTGGGAAACGGACGCGGGAGGCGGTTTAAAGGCGGTGGGGGTTGGGGCGGGCGTGACCGGATTCGGTGCCGGATTGATCGTTATCGATGATCCGATAAAAAACCGGGCCGAAGCCGAAAGCGCTACGTACAGAGAGAAAGTCTGGTCATGGTTCAACGACGATATCTATACAAGATTGGAACCGAATGGCGCTGTCATTCTGATCCAAACGCGATGGCACGAAGACGACCTGGCGGGAAGGCTGATCAGAGAAATGAATGACGGCGGCGAGAAGTGGAACATTGTATCGCTCGCTGCGATGGCGGAGATCGGCGACAGCCATCAAGGATCTAAGGAATGGCGGAAACAAGAAGGCGCTGCGCTGTGGCCGGAACGGTTCAACGAGGCGGCGCTCAAAAGGATCAAAAATAAGCTTGGAAGCTATTCATTCGCCGCGCTTTATCAGCAGCGACCGGTGCCAGCGGACGGGGGTTTGTTCAAATACAAATGGTTTGAAAACGTTATCGAGCGGGCACCGGACGGACTTCGGTGGGCACGCGGTTACGACCTTGCAGTTTCGACAAAGACCTCGGCTGACTATACGGCCTCGTACCGGTGCGCTTTTGACGATCGGGGCAACCTGTATATCGCCGACGGCTACCGCGGGCGGGTCGAATATCCGGAACAGAGGCGGTACATCGTCGGGCGGATCCTGGATGAGGCGAACACGGCGCACGGAATAGAGCGCGCGCTGCACGGCATGGCGTTCGTGCAGGAACTTCGACGGATGCCGGAGCTGCGCGGGCGCCCGATATGCGATGTGCGGGTGGACAGCGATAAATATACGCGAGCGCTCGCGTGGTCGAGCCTCGCGGAGGCGAGGAAGGTATTTCTTGTACGCGGGGCGTGGATAGCGGACTTCCTGGACGAGGTTTGCCGATTTCCGAACGCGAAACACGACGATCAAGTGGACGCAGTGAGCCTTGCGGTGAATATGCTTGCGGCGAAGGGCGGGACGCTACGCGAGGTGTGACGCCGAGGCAACCGCACGAGGCAGCAATGGAGAGAAACGAGTGAATAAAGATATCGAAACAGCATTGGAGACGTTTAGGAAGAACGGGCGCCGGTATGCGAAGACGGAGCGCTACTATCGGGGCGAACACGATCTGGCATTTGCAACGGAGAAATTTCAGACGACATTCGGGACTTTGTTTCGGGAGTTTGCGCTGAATCTTTGCCCGGCGGTGTGTGATTCGGTGAAGGACAAGCTGAGGGTGAACGGTTTTAACGTGGAAGAAAACGGCGGAAGCGATGCGCCTGCGTTCGATTCGTTGAAGCTTTGGCAGAGGAACAGAATGGCGACACGCGCCGGTGAACTTCATAAAGAGGTCCTGAAAAACGGCGATGCGTATCTGATCATCTGGCCGAATTCGAATGGCGAAACGACGATCTTTCCGAACCGGGCCGCGAACATTACGGTCGCCTATGACGAGGAAATACCGGGAATGGCCCGCTGGGCAGCAAAGTATTGGCTAATGCAGGACAAACGGGTGCGGCTGAACCTATTTTATCCGGACAGGATCGAAAAATACGTCTCAGCGAGGCCGAGCGAATCGGGGCTGCCGGAGGCCGGAGCGTTCGCACAAAGCGCGGGAGACGCGACGATCGGGAATCCATACGGACGCGTACCCGTTTTTCATTTTGCCAACAACGCGGACATTGGGTCGGCCGGACAATCAGAATTGGATGCGGCCATACCTATACAGGACGGGCTGAACAAGGCTGTGCTGGATATGCTGGTCGCGATGGAATTTTCGGCGTTCAGGCAAAGATGGGCAGCCGGGATAGAGGTGGAGATCGATCCTGTGACAGGCGAGGAGAAAACGCAGTTTACATCAGGCGCAGGGAAACTGTGGCTGACGGGCCGCGCCGACGCCAGGTTCGGAGACTTCGCGGCGTCAGACCTGGAGCAGTTTCTGAAGGTAAAGGACGGATTTCGAATAGATCTTGCGAGTGTTACGGGGACGCCGCTCCATTATCTACAGCCGCATACAAAAGGATTTCCAAGCGGCGAGGCACTGAGAAAGGCCGAGACCAGGTTTCTCGCAAAGGTGCGCGACCGGCAGGAATCATTCGGCGATGTGTGGGCGGACGCGATGGCATTTGCGTTGATGGTAGATGGCCGCGGCGGCGGGATACGGCTAAAAACGGATTGGGAAGACGCAGCGCCGATAGCCGAGCGCGAATTTTTGGAGAATCTATTGATGAAGAAGAGGATCGGGGTTGACCGGCGGAAATTGCTGCTTGAAGCCGGGTACGGCAGGGATGACGCGACGGTAACGGCCATAACGGAAGGAATAAACAATTATGAAAAATGAACTGGAAATAGAAGAAGCAGATCTGATCAGCTGCGCGGAGCCGACGGAAATTGTCGACGATGGCAGTGGTCCAAACGAGATGAAGAAGATGGACGATCTGCAGACAGAGAACGATAGTTTGCGTCAGCTGATAAGACTGCGGGATGCAAGGGAAGTAATAACCGCGCAACTGGTAAAGGCAGGCGCGCGCTCGCCGGGGCTATTGTTCGCGTACGGCGCCGATAAACTGCAGTTTACGTCGGACGGCGAGCTTGCAAACGCGGCGGCGATAGTCGAAGCGCTCAGACGGAATTTTCCCGAGCAATTCGCTGAGGAGCGAACTGCGACGGCGGATGGCGGTGCGGGAGCGAGCAATACTGCGGCATGGCTGAGTAAGGACGCACTAGCGCGAATGTCGCCGAGAGAAATCGCACAACTGGAATGGGCGGACGTGCGGCGGGTAATAAGCGAAGAGTAGAAAAAGGAGAAGAAAAAATATGGCTTTGGCATTTATACCGACAGTTTGGGCCGCGAGGCTGCTGACAGCACTCGAAAAGGCACACATATATGGACAAACGAATGTATCAAACCGCGATTACGAAGGCGATATTCGAGAGGCTGGAAACACGGTCAAAATCGCCTCGATCGGCGAAGTTTCAATCGGGGATTATGTAAAGAACTTAGATATTGGCGATCCCGAGATCCTGAACGACACAGAACAGTCGCTGATGATCGACCGTTCGAAATTTTTCAACTTTTATGTAGACAGCATCGACCGTGCACAACAGAACGTAAACACACTGGACGAAGCCATGAAGCGAGCGGCATGGTCACTTCGTGAAGTTGCGGACAATTTCATTGCAGGGTTGATGGCGGCTGCGGTGACGGCCGGGAATACACTCGGAACGGTCGCGGCACCGGTTGTTCCGACATCGGCTACGGCCTATGAAATGCTGGTCGACCTCGGGGTAAAACTGGACGAAGGCAACGTGCCGATCAACGACCGCTTTGTGATCGTGCCGGCGTGGTTTCACGGCCTATTATTGAAGGACGACCGATTTGTGCGATCCGGAACGGTTAAAGGAGATGGTGCGTTGGCAAATGGAGAGGTCGGCGAAGCGGCCGGATTCCGCATACTCAAATCGAATAAAGTACCGAACACCACAGGCGCAAAATATAAGATCATCGCAGGGCATTCGATGGCAACAGCATTTGCTGAACAGATACTCGACGTTCAGACATACAAGCCCGAAAAGCGATTCGGCGACGCGGTGAAGGGGCTGCATGTGTACGGCGCAAAGGTTGTTCGGCCGGCGGCGCTGGCGATGATGATAGCCGATAAATAGAGTAAATAAGTGAAGTGGCGACGAGGGACGGCTGGGGCGGCGGTCCCTCGGTTTGGATAAGACATATGGCAGAAACAGCGAAAGATGAATTGAAGAAGATGGCGGCGTGGAATGTCGACCCCCAGTTAACGGATGGCGAGATCGACGAACTGCTCGCGCAATCGAGCCGTGTTGACAGCGCGGGGCTGGCGCCCGCGGCGCCGGGATGGGAGCCAACATATGACCTGAACGCGGCGGCGGAGTTCGCTTGGCTCGTGAAGGCGGGAAGGGCAAGCGAACTGGTCGAGATCGATCCGCCGGGATCGGGTATTTTTACAGCGAAAGTGTTTGATAATTGCAGAGCGATGGCGAGGGTTTACGCCGGTAAGAGGACGACGGTCAGCAGGACGTAGTTATATATATGACAAAGCGCATATGTAATGAGATGCACAGCTAACGCCCGCCGCGTGAGACTCTGCGTGCGGCAGAGCCAATGACCCTCCAAGTGCTTCGGTCGCGGTCGAACACAGTGTACAGCCCCTGTTCCTCCATTGGAGGATCGCCCATATATTCATCGCCGGGCTTCCAGAAGAGCTGTCCTTTAATGGGGCGGGCAGCGCCGCCGAAGGCCCAGAAGTTGGCGCCGGCGATATTCGGAGTCGTTTTTACATATGAAAGCACTTTTGAATAATATCGGTCTCGGAGTAGCGTGGGCGAGGCGGGATCGAACGAATAAGCGTCACGCGGCAGACCGAACTCTTCGATGACGAGAGGTTTTTTTAGTTTAGCGGCAACGACGGCGTGCTGCATAATATAAGCCCCGGTCATGGCCTCGGCCTTACTATATTCCTCGGCCATTTTTTCCGGTGCGAACCAGGCCCAATTCTTCGGCCAGATATGGATCGTCAGGTAATCGATGTTCGGGTCGGCGTGAATCTCTTCGAAAATCTCGAGGCTCTCGGTACCTATGCGTCCTTCGTGGCCGATGGTGACGAGGTGCTTGCTATCGAGCTCCTTTATCATCGCGGCGGTGTCGGCGATCCACGCTTTATAATCGTCGTTTGCAGCGGGCCGCATCGGTCGCGGTTCATTGGCGAGCTCCCACGCCATAATGGTCGGGTCGTCAACATATTTTTGTCGGGTTACCAGATTCATTCGGTTGATGACCGACCTGGCCCGTAAAGCGTAATCATCCATGCACGGCGTGCACGAATAAAATTTGGCAACGTTATCGCGAAGCTCGTCCCAGGTTGGCTTAGTCGTCAGCCAACGATCGGGAATAACCTTGTGCCAGATAAGGTATTGCTGAAAGCCGCCGCTCCACTCCCAGTTGTTACTGAGGAAGATCACAGCTTTCATTTTGCGTTTTCCCATCTCGGCCAGGACGAAGTCGAGTCCGGCGAGAGCCCCGAGGCTGATGGAATTTTCGAGGTGGAGCGGCGGGCCGACGCGCGTTACGCCGTTCATCGGCCCCTCGCCTTCTGCGCCGGCCATCAGGCGAAGATTCGTAACGCCATTTGCTTTTAGGAAATCGAGCTCTTTGGAAAGGCGAGCCTTTTTTTCCTTGCCAAGCAGAGCGCCGTACCAATAGTTTGTGCCGACGAAGTAGTATGGCTTGCCTGCGAGGTTTAGCTGATGACGTTTGACGGTAACGAAGGACGAAGTTTGGGCGGCTAAAGGCAATGCAAACGCGAGGAACACGACGATGACCGCGGGGCGTAAGAGCATAGTAAGCATAAGAGATTTAACCACGAAATCACACAAAAGTGCATTAAAGCCGGAGCAGAGCTATCAATAAGGTGCTGTGATAAAATCACGCCTGGAATGCAATATGTAAATGTTATCGGTGGCGGTTTGGCGGGAGTCGAGGCGGCGTGGCAGGCGGCGGAAGCGGGTGAGCGGGTGAAGCTATATGAAATGCGGCCCGTCCAGCAGACACCAGCGCACAGGACGGATAAGCTGGCCGAGATCGTATGCTCGAATTCACTGAAGACGGACGAGCCGGGATCGGCGCCGTATCTATTGAAGGAAGAGCTGAGGCGCGGGCGCTCGCTGGTGATGGAAGCGGCGGCCCGGACGCGAGTGCCGGCCGGCTCGGCACTCTCGGTCGACCGGATCAAGTTTGCGGAGATGATAACGGAGCGAGTCGAGCGGCACCCGAACATCGAGATCGTAAGGGAAGAAATCAAGGAGATACCTGAGGATGAGATATCAATAATTGCGACCGGGCCGCTAACTTCCGAAGCGCTTACGGCCTCGATAATGAAATGGACGGGCGACGATCAGCTATATTTTTACGACGCGATAGCGCCGATCGTCGCGGCGGATTCGATAGATATGTCGATCGCATTTAAAGCCGCCAGGTACGGCAAGGGAGGCGATGATTATATAAATTGCCCGATGGACCGCGAGCAGTATGAGACGTTTATAACGGAAGTGTTGGCCGCGAAATCGGTGCCTGTGAAGCGGTTCGAGGACACGCAATGGTTTGAGGCGTGCTTGCCGATAGAAGAAATAGCCCGGAGGGGAATCGATACGCTGCGATTTGGGCCGATGAAGCCGAAGGGATTGCCGGACCCGAAAACGGGACGCGAGGCGTACGCGTGTGTGCAGCTCAGGCAGGAGAATCTTATGGCCGACGCGTACGGAATGGTCGGGTTTCAGAATCACCTGCGATACGGCGAGCAGGCGCGGGTATTGCGGTTGATCCCCGGAATGGAAAACGCGGAGTTTTTGCAATTTGGACAAATACACAGGAATACGTTCATCAATTCGCCGAAGATCTTGAATGAAACGCTCGCGACGCGAATGAACCCGAAGTTATTTTTTGCAGGGCAGATCACGGGTGTCGAGGGATACGTAGAATCGGTGGCGACCGGATGGCTGGCGGGCTTGAATGCGGTACGCGTGCTGCGGGGAAAGCCTCTTCTGACGGCACCGCTGACGTCTGCGATCGGGGCTCTGTGCAGATATGTTTCGAACGTCGAGACAAAGAATTTTCAGCCAGTGAACATTACGTTCGGGCTGCTGGAGCCGCTCTCGGTCGAACTGCGGAAGAAACATCGGAATAAGCGGGAACGGCATATGGTTCAGGTATCTCGGGCACTTGAGGACTGGGATGAGTTTATTTGCGGAGGAGGGCGAGAAGCCTTGACCGCCTGACAAGCGGCCCCGATTGGCAACGGCGGGGTTGATTTCGTAATCAAATATGCTGGCACTATAATTTACCCGAATGAAGTTGGCCACGACGACAATCTATCTCGTAACCTTGACGACGGCAGCGTGGTCACAGTCGGGGCGCGTAAAGGTGGTCGAAACTCCATCGCCGACACCAACGGTCGTACTTGTTCCCAGAAAAGATAAAACAAAAGCACCGACGCCAACGCCGAGGCCGAGATCTATTCCGGAAGTCGTTGAAGAGGTCGTAAAGATAGATTCTCAGTTGGTTCCGATACCGGTATCAGTGTTGGACGTTCAAGGGCGGGCTGTCGCGAATTTGAAACTCGCTGATTTTGAACTGAAGATAGACGGAAACCCGGCCGAGATCGGGGACATTTCAAGATCAGAAACTCCGATCAGGTTGGCGATGCTGTTTGATAATTCGTCTAGTGTAACCATCGCTCGGGAGTTCGAAAAGGCGGCTGCGGTGAGGTTTTTTCGACGGGTACTGAGGCCCGAAAAGGACTTTGCGGCGTTGTTTTCAGTTGCTGACTATACGAGGCTCGAACAGCCCTTGACGCGTAACATAGATCAGCTAACGGGAGCCATACTAAGCTTTCCGGAGCCGCAAGGTGCGACGGCGCTTTTGGACGGGATCATCGAGGTCGCGGAGTATTTGAAGGGTACAGATGGACGGCGTGTAGTCGTGCTCGTGACGGATGGCGAGGACACGATCAGCGACATTCGAACAACGCTGGAGAAGGTTCTAAAGGCGCTTCAAACCGCAAATTGCCAGGTGTATGTTGTGCGAACAAAGGAGTTCGAAAATTTCAAAAGAACGGGTAAACGTGCAGGGAACGCCAATATCCGAGTGCTTGACGCGGAACGACGCATGATCGAGATCACGAACCAAACAGGCGGACGCGTATATTCTCCGATAGACGACGATGAACTGGACGATGCCTTCAGACATATTACGGCCGACCTTTCACAGCAATATGTCTTGAGCTATTACCCGGATGCGGACGAGGCGAAGGCGGGGACATTTAAGGCGATCTCGCTCGCGGTGATAAGCCGTCCGCACCTGGATGTACGATCCAGGAAGGGCTACTATCTGCCGAAGCCCAAATGAAACGCCGGCCACGCTTGATGCTAAACGAACAAGTCAAAGATTTTCTGCAGCATATGCAGTATGAGCGAAATGTGAGTCCGCATACGCTGAGAAATTACGCGAGCGACCTTGAACAGTTTCGAGCGCATTTGCGAAAGGCCGAGAATCGCGAAGATATTCCGGCGGCGGAAATTGACCGGCTGACGATCCGCGAATGGATGGCGGAACTTCATAGTGATCACAAGAAGAGCTCGATCGCGCGAAAGCTTGCGAGCCTCAGGACCTTTTTTCAATTTTTGATCCGCGAAGGCAAGCTGGAAACCAATCCGGCAAAGCTGGTTGCGACGCCGAAGATCGAGCGAAAGCTGCCGAATCACCTTTCGATGGAAGACGCCGTCCGGTTTATTGAGACGCCGGATACTACGACGGACCTCGGTAGGCGTGACCGTGCGATCATTGAATTTTTATATGCGACCGGCGTGCGTGTGAGCGAACTTGTTGGGGTTGATCTGAGAGACATCGATTTTCGCGAGAAGATCGTTCGGGTGACGGGTAAGCGCAAGAAGCAGCGAATGTTGTTTTTTGGCGAGCCCGCACTGCAGGCCTTGATGCACTATATGGAAGAAACCCGGCCGGCGTTCCTGAACAATTGCCCGCCGGCAAAGCGCGACCCGCAACCCGTATTTCTAAATTATCAAGGTACACGCATCACGACGCGTTCAGTAGGGCGGATGGTCGATAAGTATATAAAAAGGTGTTCTGATATTCACGATATCTCGCCGCACTCACTGCGTCACACATTTGCGACGCACCTGCTTGATTCGGGGGCGGACCTGCGCGACATACAGGAATTGCTGGGACACGCACGACTTTCGACGACGCAGATATACACGCAGGTTTCGATGGAAAAGCTTATCGAGGTTTATGATCGAGCCCATCCGAAGGCGTGACAGGCTAACGGTCTGTCGTACAATTATAAACATATGAAAAAACTCTCATTGGTAATTGCGGCGACGTTTGCATTTGCGGTTCTCGGCACGGCGCAGGACAAAATGCTGACGATCGACGAAATTTTTAGCGCCGATCCGAAGGTGCGCGTTCCTTTTTCGGGCACGCCGGTTCAGTTGCGATGGGCGGCTGACGGGACATCGTTCAAGCAGGTACAGGCTGGAAAGTTGATGCGAGTTAACGCATTGACGGGTGAGGCGACCCCTTATTTGGACACAACTAAGCTGATCGCGGCGCTTGCGCGCGTTGGTTTGAAGGCGGATATCGCTGAGCGATTGGCGAATTCGCCCGGGCTACAATTCAACAAGGATGAGACTGCGATCCTCTTGACTCACGATGCGGAACTTTGGCTGTTCGATATTGCGGCGGGAACGCTGAAGCGGTTGACGAAGAATGATGAAGACGAGATGGAAGCGGATTTCAGCCCGGACGGAAAGTGGATTAGTTTTGTACGGGGCAACGATCTATACGTTGTCGACGCGGAGCGCGGCGGGGAAAAACAGTTGACGCGAGACGGCGGCGAGAAGATATTTAATGGCTATCTCGATTGGGTCTATGAGGAGGAATTGTATGGACGCGGGCAGAAGCGCGGTTATTGGTGGTCACCCGATTCGACACACATTGCGTTTTTGCGGTTGGATGAGTCGCCCGTGCCGCGGTGGGTTCTGACAAACGATATTCCCGACGATCAGATCGTCCAGAATACAGATTATCCGCAGGCCGGAGATCCGAATCCGCTTGTTCGGCTTGGTATTGCCGACGTTACCCGAACCTCGCGCGTGCCAAACGTGGGACGAATTCAGCGTGTAAGCGGGATGCTGCGCCTTGGTGGTTTGGCGAAGTTTGTTGACTTGAAGAATTACGAACCCGAGGATCTGCTGATCGCGCGTGTTGCCTGGTCGCCCGACAGTAAGGCCGTCGTGTTTCAGGCCCTAAATCGGGAACAGACATTTCTTGATGTAAACGCTGCGACACTTGCCGGAAAAGTGACGAAGCTTTTTACTGAGGACTCGCCGGCATGGGTGGAAGTGTACGGTAACCCTGAGTTTTTGAGCGACGGAACCGCCGTGTGGCAGTCTTCGCGAAATGGCTGGACGCATCTTTACCATTATGGGAACGATGGCAAGCTAATAAAGCAGCTGACGGACGGTAAATGGGAGGTCCGATCGGTTTACGGCGTCGATGAGGCAAACGGCTGGATCTATTTTTCGGCGACCAAGGACAACCATATTGCGGAGAATGTTTATCGCGTCAAGCTAAGCGGCGGCGAGCCCGAGCGATTGACGAAGGGCGAAGGATCGCATTCGGCTTCGTTCAATTCGACCTTTACGCACTATGTGCAGCACTGGAGCGACGCGAGCACGCCGTCGCAGCAGAAGCTCTTTCGATCGGACGGTACGCTTGAGCGAGTTTTGAACGAGAACAAGGTCACTGCCCTAACCCAATACAATCTCGGTTCGCCGGAATTTTTGAAAGTGAAGACGCGCGACGGTTTTGAGATGGAAGCGATGATGATCCGTCCGCCGAACTTTGACCCGAATAAGAAATACCCAGTATTGAGCTATACCTATGCGGGGCCGCACGCCCCATCTGTCCGTGACGGCTGGGGCGGATCGCGTTATATGTGGCATCAGATGATGGCTCAGAAAGGCTACATAATTTGGATCTGCGATAATCGGACGGCAAGCGGCAAAGGACAGGAATCCGTTTGGCCGGTGTATAAGAATTTCGGGCCGCTCGAACTTCGGGATCTTGAGGACGGTGTTAATTATTTGAAATCGCTGACATTTGTCGACGGCGAGCGGATCGGCATTTGGGGATGGAGCTACGGCGGGTTCATGACGAGCTATGCGATGACGCACAGCAGATCGTTCAAGGCCGGGATCGCAGGCGGTTCGGTTACGGACTGGCGTTTGTACGATTCGATCTACACGGAACGATATATGTTAATGCCGCAGAACAACAAGGCGGGCTACGATCGAACTTCGGTCTCAAGAGCCGCGAAAGACCTGCACGGACGGCTGATGCTGATCCACGGTGTGATGGATGACAACGTCCATATGCAGAACACAATGCAGCTTGCGCACGAACTTCAAAAGGCAGGGAAACAGTTCGACCTTATGGTCTATCCGACCCAACAACACGGAATATCGGATCGGGACCTGACAAAACATTGGTATCAGATGATGACGGATTTTGTGTTGAAGAATTTGTAAGTGTGCTAAGCGCACAAATTTATCTCACGTTCGTGATCAGAACGACATCGCGAACTTCGCGTCCTCGGGTAAAAGCAAACTGTTTGCCGTCGGGCGACCATTCGAAGGCATAAAGTTTTTCGGCGGGCAGGCCTTCGAGTCGTTTCGGCTCGCCGCCGTCAACCGATTGCGACCACACGCCGTTTGCCCAATCGCGGTAAGTGACTGAACCACCATCCCTGGTCCACCGAATTGAGAAATCGAAGTTGTAAGTTGGCGGAACGTCGAATAATTTGACAGGCGCGCCGCCTTCGATAAGAAAAATCGCTAATTTCATTTTGCCGTCAGACGGTGAGCCGCATGCGATAAAATTTCCGTCGGGCGAAACGCGCGCGTTGTAGCATTCAGCGTCGGTGATCTGCGCCGCTTCGCCGCCATCGATCGAAATGCGCCAAGCGGAATTTATGCCGTCGGATCCGTGCGTATAGACAATCGTTTTGCCGTCGGGCGTTGAATGTGGAATTGTGTTTCCGCCGTCGAACGTCAATTGCTGAATGCCGGTTCCATCTGGATCTGCGCGCCAGATCTCGGTCGCACCGGAACGGTTTGATTGAAAGACGATATATTTCCCGTCAGGCGTCAGGCTGGGCCTCTGGTCCAGAAAACCTGTTGCTGTGATCTGTTTTGGATCTCTACCGGCGGTGTCCATTGACCAGAGGGTCAGACTTTGGTCGACTCTGGCGGTGTAGATAATGTTGCCGCCGGGCGTCCAATCGATCCCATACCAGCCTTCGAGTCCTGACGAACCGAAAGTTATCTGCCGGGCTTCCGCAAAGTCGTCGGCGGGCGCGATCCAGATGTTGCTTTCTAGTACCGCTTGTACCGCGACAAAAGCATTTGAATCGGCTGATAAACTCAATGTCGATCCGTAATGCAGTAGGTCGCCGGTGATCTGTCGAGCTTTGCCCGTTTCCCGATCGATTCGCCAAAGCTGATTCGCGGCAATCCCACTTTTGTCTCGAGCCACAGCAATCAAGCCACTACCGTCCCGTGTAAAGGCTATACGGGAAACTCCAATCCATTTGAGTGACGTTATTTGTTTGACACTTCCATCTGCAATATTAGCCGAAAATATTTCCTGATCCTTGTCTTTTCCGCTTTCGCCGGCGAAAGCCAGCAACGCTCCGTCAGCAGACCACGACAAACCAAAGTTGTTGACCGCCTGTCCGACAGGAAGTGTGACAATTTCCCTCTCGGCTGAACCGTCAAGGTTAGAGATGACCAGAGATTCCGTTCTATTTTCGTTGTTGCCGCGAACAAACGCGATCTGCGATTCGTCGGGCGATAACACGGCATAGACGCTGACGTTGTTCAGAAGTTTTTGAGGAACGCCGCCCAACACGCGGATCTTATAAAGCGTTCCGTTATCAAATCCGCGCGGCACGCTCTCAGTGTAATAGAGCCAGGTTCCGTCGGCGGAAAATGAGCGCGGATTGTAAACGAAGTCACCGACAGGCCGCAGCTGCACGTCGCTGGTCCCGCTCGTCTGTCCCAGCCAAAGACTGGACTGAAAACTGTCTCTTTCACGCACCGCATAGACGAAAAATTTCCCGTCCGGCGACAGAACGGCGTAGTCGACGGTTCCCTTTGCGGTGAGGCGTTTGATCTGTATTTGCTTTTGAGCGGGATTGTCGGCCGGAGCAACCGCGGCGCTGTTCTGATCGCTACTCGACAACCAGAATATACTGCCCAGCACAAGGATCACGGCGAATGCACCAAGGGCCACTTTTTGTGTGGTCGAGGTGCCGCGCCGGGGCGAATCGGTGGTTTCAGGTAGAGTTTCGACCTTCCGGCCGTCGACGATCGACTCACCGCTCAATTCCGCTTTTTCGATGGTGATGCGCTCAAGCGTTTGCGTTTCAATGACGATCTCATCGTCTTCTGTATCCCGAAGTTCGCCGACAAAGCGATAACCGTAGCCTGGAACGGTTTCTATATATCGAGGGTTGTTTTTATTTTCGCCAAGGGCCTTGCGAATCTGCGAGATGTGAACGGTCAGGTTCGATTCTTCGACGATCTGGTCTTGCCAGACGGAATTGAATAGCACGTCCTTCTCAACCAGCCGGCCATTGTTTTCGAGCAGGACGTGAAGAAGGTCGAACGCCTTCGCGGACAAGGAAATGGGCTTTTCATCGCCAAGAAGTAGTCGATTATCAACGTCGAGTTGGAAGCGATCAAAACTGTAAATTCGCCCGTTTTGCACCCCTAATACCTCATTCGGAAATAATTCGGAAACAATTCCCGAATACTTTAGGACTTTCCGGGGCGACTCCCGGCAGAATCCCCGTGGAGTCGAGAATTTAGTCGATCTGAACGTTCCAGCAACATAGAGATTATAGCAGGGAAAATCTGATCACACTCGTTTCGATGGAGAGCGCTATGAAAAAGATGGTTATCACGATCGAAACATATCAACGCACGACGGTCCGCTCACGGAAGACAAGCGGACCCGTTTGGTGCGAACAGTGCGCGTCGGAAGACCCAAACAAAACAGACGGCAATCTGAAAACGGATGATCGATCTTTCGAAAAGCGTCGGGGTGCCCGTTTGCCCTCGTTCGGCTTAGCCGTTTCAACGGGAGAAAAAACTAATATGGCTTTGGTTTGCAAGAAACGTAAAGGAGACGAGAAATGAAAAGAGAAAAATTGATTCGCCACATATTTGCGGCAGCGCTGGCAGCCGGTCTGATCTTTCAACAAGCCGTTGTGGTCCAGGCTGCTCCAGGCGACCCGGATCTCTCTTTCGGATTTCTTGGACTCAAGGTAGACCATGTGCCTTACCGCTATATGTATCCGGCGGCGATAGCGCAGCAGGCGGATGGCAAGCTGCTCGTGGCCGGCAAAATGACCGGAGGCAGATATCCCTTCGACCGCCTGCTGCTGCGGCGTTACAACGTAAACGGCTCGGTAGACACCGGCTTCGGTTTGTCGGGCTTTGCGGTCTATACCGCATCGTTTGGGGAGGACGAATATATCTACGGTGAAGCAAACAGCGTGGCTGTCCAGAGCGACGGAAAGATAGTTGTTGCCGGCGGCTACTATTCATTCGGTTCAAATGAGATAAAGCCCGCTGTTTACCGGTTTACATCGAGCGGTTACGCGGATACGTCTTTCGGCACGCCCGACCCGGTTTTCGGCTACCAGGGGCGCGCAACATTTGGCGTAGAATTTCAGGCGTACGGAATTGCCGATTCACGTGGCGGGTTGCTGACAACAATTCAAGTATCCGGTTTCCATCGACTGGTTCGACTTGATTCTCAAGGCGCTCTCGATACGGGTTTTGGCGTTTCCGGTATGGCCGACATTGGAATTGGCTACCGTACATTCGCGGTAAATCGAAAAGGCGGAAAAATCATTGTGGGCGGTACAGTGCCTGAACTAGAACAGACAGTGGACACAGAGGCGGCACTGCAGCATTTCAATCAAAACGGAACACCGGACACGAGTCATGGCAGCAATGGAATAGCGATCTTGGACCTCAGTGAGCTGAATTGCCCCTTTAATCAATATAAGTTTATCTCCAGCCTGGATACACAATCCGACGGGAAAATATTGGCCGGCGGAATCAGCGGCAATTATAATTCCGTGTTTTCTAGTTTTTTCATACGCGTGCGGTCTGATGACAGTCTAGATCCGAGCTTTAGCGGCGATGGATTTGCCGTGGAATGTGAAGGAAATTTTCTCCCGATCGTAAGAGCCTCCAGAACGACTACGCAAGTACTATTCTTCACGAATTTTTTCAGTCCAAATTACCTGAGACGCTACAGTGTCGGCGGTCGGCCCCAACTCAGCTTTCCGGTTAATTATTCGGTGGAAGATTTTCTGATTCAGTCGAGCGATGAAAAACCCATTACTGTCCAATCCTATGCGGGTGATATAAGGCTTAGGCGTTTTATTCCGTAGCCGGGACGCCAGATGCGGCGGTTGCAAGGAGAAAGCGAAATGAAATTATTTAATATTTTAGTCATGACATTTGTTGTGTGGGCCGCGGCGGTTTCGGCGCAGACCGAAAAGTTTACTTATCAGGGACGGCTTCTTGACGGAACGCTTCCGGCTAATGCTAGGTATGATCTCCAATTTGAGCTATTCGAAGATGAATCGGGCGGTACGGCCATTGGCTTCAAAGAACATCTCGGTGTCCATGTTTCGAACGGCATCTTCACCGTTCTGCTGGATTTCGGGGGCGTTTCTACATTTAGAGGCGGGGATCGCTGGATCGAGATCAGTGTAAAACCCGAGGGCGCCGGTCAGTACACGCTATTGAACCCGCGTCAGCAGATAACCTCTGCTCCGTATTCAATACGCAGCCTAAACGCGCAAAATGCGCTGGATCTTGGAGGCGTAGCGGCTGATCAATA
>JBAUGL010000085.1:0-34174 GCA_049679665.1 Pyrinomonadaceae bacterium
GTCCTCGTCAGATGTGGAAAGCAAAAGCGGCCGTGGTGCGATGAGTGCAAGAAGCTCGTGCATTTCGAACGGGACATCGATCACCGCCGAATCCGGCACGGCTCGGTAAAGGTCCATATTGATCCGCGGATTTGAAACGTAAAATCCCAAAAGCGGCATCAACGCCGTTGCTTTTGACCAGCGAAAAGTATTTCCGTCAATGCGAAACGCATCAAAGCCGCAATTGCTTGCGCCCGCTTTGATGCGTTCATCGAAAGCCATCGCAAAAAGTGTCGTGTAACCGCCATGCGAATGACCGATACTGGCGATTCGATTTTTATCAACAAAATCAAGCGTTTCGAGATAATCAATCGCCCTTTGCAAATCCCAGATCATTTTGCCCATCAACGACCATCGCGGATGCTTGCGGTACAAAGGAATTGCGTCGCCGTAATGTCCGCTCGCCGCGTCGTGCCGCTCGCCGAAACAAAGCGCATCGTAAGTGAACGTGACAAATCCTCGTTTTACCAGATGGAGAGCCGTTTGCAATTGTGGATTTCCCGCGAGCCCTGCTGGTTCCTTCTTGCCGGCCTGTGTCGTCTGGTGCGGGCAAATTACAACTGGAGCTCGGCCTTTTAGATTTCTGGGAATCAGCAAATACGAAGGGACGAGTTCGCCCGCTTCCGTTTGGTAAGTCAGTTTTCGAAGAATGTGATCGTCGCGGGAAGTCTCATCGACGATCTTCGGTAATAATCGGACCTTCGAACGCGGCGGCACGCCAAGGAAAAAATTCAATCGTCTCTTGATGTCCTCTCGTCCTTTTTGCCATTCACTTTGGGTCGATATCTTCTTGCTCCCCGATCCGAATAGATCGATCAACTCGGCTTTGCCCGATTGTTCGCTCGAAATGCGTGGACGCGCGGGCTTGGTTATCTTTCGCCAATTTTCCCAACTCCAATCAACGTAGTCATATTCGCTTTTCGGCAGGGGTCTTTGGGCTTTAATCTTCGGTGCGTCGTACAAAGCCGCGCCCGCGACGACAGTAAATCCGGCTAATTCCAAAAATTCTCTGCGCTCGATTTTCATATTCCTTTCAATTTGAAAATTTCATTTTTTCAATCTTACGTCGACAAACCTAACGCTCTCGCCGGCGCGAAGTTTGACATTCATAATTCGCGGTTTGAACGAATCGCTTTCAGTCTTGATTTCGTAATTGACGCGCTCTTTTTTATCTTTTCCCGCCCATCCGCCGAAACGATATTCGCCTTTTTCATCGGTAAATTTTCGCGTCGTCAGCAGAGGCTTTCCGTTGGCAAATCGCGTCACGGTAATGAGCGCGTTGGCAATCGGCTTTTTCGTTTTTGCATCAACGACACGCCCCGTGCCTTCGCCTAGAAACGAATAATAAACGCGCCCTAAAAATTGCGGCAGAGCGAGTTCGTCCCAACGCTCGCGCTTGCTTCTTTCACGCGACATCCAGACGGCTGAAAATATAAGCAAACCGTTGACTTTTCCTTTTGCGAAGAGGTCGATCGATCTCTCAATGATGTGATGAACGCTGGCACGTGTCGGGGTTTGAGCGCCGTTGAAAACATAGACGCCGGCGATGATCTCCTCATTGGGATATTTCATTTGCAGCGTTTCGATATTCGCGTCGAACCGTTCGTGGTTTTCGGTCTGCTTCCAGGTCCAGAAGTTTAGGCCATCAACTGCGTTAAGCACTGCCTCGTCAATAACTCTGTTCAGATGATGTTCATAAATGACGATGTAGAGCTTCAGATCCGGTGTGGCCGCGGAGGACGAATGATCGACTCTCCCGTTCTCGTCAACTCTTTTCCCGGTCAGTGCGGCTTTGATGTCGAGGATATTTTCCGAAGTCAGATCCTTTGGATAATCATTGAAAAAATCGTCGATGATGACGCCTGCAAGCTGCGGGCAGCGTTTTGAGATTTCGGAAAAACGCCGCGCGCCCTGGATCATTCCCGGCTCCTTTTGATACGGATTGAGCAAAACCGAATCTTTAGGTTGGTTGACAACGCCTTTTTCTCGCGGAGGGCGCAAGATGCCGTAGAGTTTGTTTACACCCCATTGTCGGCAGTTATTTTCAACGTTTTCCGCGAAGGTATAGCGATAGTACGACGCTTCCGATATGATCGCGTTTTCGCCAAAATTGAATGCGCTTTGCATCAACTCGCCTTCCGACCAACCGCCACCGCCATAGACCGTGCCTTTGAAAGGATGATACGTCCCCAAAAAGCCTTGAAACTTTTTGGTTGCGGTTTGCTGCGCGATACTTTGGCCCTGCAAACACAGGCAAAGCAACGTGACCAGGAGTTGTGACAATATAATTCTCATATCCAAATATCTACTACTACTTAACACCTGCGACGCGGCGGACGACCTCGACGAATTATCATTCCAAACACGGAAAATCGAGGATTAAGCGAGTCATCACTTCCGTTTTACATCGGCAAATTTAGTGATCCCGCCGGCGCGAAGTTTTACGTTCATAGTCCGCGATTTGTACTTTTCGCTTTCGACTCTTACTTCGTATTGGACACGTTCACCCTTTTCCTTTCCAGCCCAACCGCCGAAACGATACTCGCCTCGTTCATCGGTGAGTTTTCGCGTTGTATTCAGTGACTTCCCATCGATGAGCCGGTTTACGGTCACGGTGGCGTTCGGGATCGGCTTCTTCGATTTTGCATCGATAACACGACCCGTCCCTTCACCTAAAAACGCATAATAATTGCGGCCTAAAAATCCCGGCAGGGCAAGCTCGTCCCAGCGTTCACGGGTTAACTCCTTCTGTGCCAGCCAAACGGCCGAAAAGATCAACAGCCCGTTTATCTCGCCTTTTGAGTACATATCGATCGCCCGTTCCATTAAGTAATGTACGCTCGCCACCGTCGGAGTTTCACGCGAATGACGAACGTAGACGCCTGCGATGACATCTTTTGCCGGGTACAACCGGTGCACGGTCTTAATGTAGTCGTCGAAATTCTTGTAATGATCGGTTTGCTTCCACATCCAGAAGCACACGCCGTCGATCAGGTCGAGAACTTCTTTTGGGGGCGTTATATCTAGATGATGCTCATAAACGACGAAATAGAGCTTCAGATGAGGCGTTGTCGCGGGTGACGCATGATCGACTCGTCCACGCTCGTCGATTCGCTTTCCGCTCAAAGCAGCCTTCATGTCGCGCAGGTCATCAAGACTTATCGACTTTGGATAATCGTTGTAGAGATCGTCGATGATCACGCCGTCAATCTGGGGACAGCGTTTTGAAAGCTCAGAGAAACGATGCATTCCCTGTATCATTCCGGGCTCCTTTTCAAACACCTTCCATAGGTCCGAATCCATCGGCTGATTGACGACACCGAATTCCGACGGCGGCAGCAGAATTCCATACACCTTGTTCACATCCCATTCCGAGCAACTGTTGTTGATGTTCTGCTCAAAGGTGTATCCGGCATGTGAGCCTTTTACCAAAATTGCGTTCTGGCCGAAATTGAACGCGTGCTGAATCAGTTCACCCTCTTTCCACCCAGGTCCGCCGTACGCGGTGCCGTTGACCGGGTGATAGGTTCCGAGAAACCCTTGGAATCTCTTCCGTTCGGAGGTTTCCGCCGTTCCATTTAGAAACTGCGCCAGCACGCAAAACGCGGTGAACAGGATTTTCATCATCTGTTTTTTCATTTGTTTATTCATTTCAGAACCATCCTGATCCCATGTTGTCCCGCTGGAATATTCATCGATACGGTTCCGTCGTCGGGAGAAAAACTAAAAGAGGCCGTATCTACATTCTTGTCGTCAAGGAATACGCGGATGGGCTTTGTCCCTACGAATAAAACGATTCTCGTAGTTGTTTTTGAATTTATTACCCCGTCGATTTGATCGGCGTCGTAATTTGCGGCAATGCTTGCCGCCGCTCCCGCGGAAAACATGAGCCGCTTACCGTGCGTCACGGAACGAGCGTTTTGGGCGGCAAGCATTCTCAAATTGAAACCATTGTTTGTAGCAATCAACATCGAAGCATTTGCCGACCATTCTCCGCGACGCATAACAGCGCTTTCCGCGCCTTCGCGGAACATCACAAAATCGGTCTCGCTCCCCCGCTCAACGCGAATGCCGGTCATATTTTCGCCCGCAATCGGAAACATCTTTCCGATCAAGCTGGTTGCTTCCGCCGATGTTCTTGCCGGAACGACGGCCGTCAGGAACGTTGCCGCTTTCGCGGGTGTGCCGGTGCCGAAGTCGAGGTAAGCCGGCTGCGGCGGTGTTACGGGCGGTGTCCTTGCCGAAAAGACGTGATACGGAATCCGGCCGTCCTTGAGCGTGAGGGCCGCGTTCTCCGGCGCGAACGACCGGACGCCAAGCGCGGCCTTCCTACCCTTATAAATCGCGGTCCGACCGTTCATTGTCACGTTCGCTTTGTCCGGCAGATGAAGGAGAAAATCGAATCTGGCAGCATCACCTTGCGCCGTGAGGTCGTCAT
Organism: Pyrinomonadaceae bacterium; assembly: GCA_049679665.1. GTDB lineage: Bacteria > Acidobacteriota > Blastocatellia > Pyrinomonadales > Pyrinomonadaceae > OLB17. The sequence goes on from JBAUGL010000085.1 coordinate 4,478, forward strand.
AGACGACGAAGTAGTGCGGCTTTACAAAAACTATTCGTCTGGCGTAACGATCGAGCCGGTCGGAATAAACAGAGGATAGTTCGCTGCCTACACCGTCGTAAAATTCGCTCGTAATCGAATCCGTAATTCGCGGATAGTCGTTCAAAGCGTTGAATTGAGGAGTGTCCGGAATGATCTGGCTTTCCGGATTGCCATCCACCAGGACGGTATTGTGTCCGGCAGCTTGGGTGAAAAACGTCGCGTAATATGGGTCCTTGTAATAATCGGACCAGCCCGCCTCGGTGACGAGCGGCTCCCCGAACGCCGTGATCAGAAACGACCCCTGATCGGCGTGGTGGTGATTAAAATTCGGCCCAGCTCGAAACAGCATCGTGATCGAATCCTCGCCCCAGCCCGTGCGGAACACGGCATTTCCCTTAGTTTCAAAGATCGTCGATGTTGGAATTCCTGCTGCATCCGGTGACCGCGGCTGCACGGAATCGTCATAAAAAATAAACTGCTGCAGCGACGGGCGATCAAAACGCGAGTAGAACCATCGCAAAACCGGGTCTTTGCTGCGATAAACTATCGGCGAAATTCCGTGGCCTGCCGATGGATGCGTGTCGCCCATGTCCGGGCTCGCCTCGCGCGGTTCGGTCAACGTATAGAGAGCATATCGCAGTGAATCCTTTACGCGGGTCGTGTTCCAGTAATCGACGCCAAAGCTGCGCTCGACCGCGTTTATCATTGGCGCAAGCGTTTCCGAATCGAATTCCTGATAGCTGATACCCTCGCCGTAACTTCCGTCCGGCAAATAGCTCGCCGCCATATGGGCCTCGATCTTCATCAAAAGCCCGTTGACGTAGAGATCGAATTTTCCATTCGATTCTTCCGGCGTCACGTCTCCGGCGATCGCCGATGCCGCGATCAGCGCTCCGCCGACCGTGTGCGATATCCAGTTACTCGTGTCGGCCATCGCCCGGTTATCAAGAAAATATTCCTTGTATGTCGGAACGATCTGTTTTTCGATAAGCGCACGGCGTATGTGGGAGCGTTCCGCTTCGGACAAATGTTCGTAGACCAGGTCATAACCAAGAGCAACATCGACCGCGAGCAAACCCGCCGGATAGTAAGTGTGCTGCCCGTGGGCCGTAAACCACGGCGGCTCCCAACGGTTCCACCGCGAAACCGCCAGCATCGCATTTTTGGCTGCCGAGCGTGCCTCGGCGTCGTCGGTCAAATATGCGACGAAGGCGTTGTAGGCGATCTGTGTACGTGCCCGGTTCAGCACATCGAAATACCCGAGAAGCGATGGAAGCAAATATTCCGTATCGAGCAGCTCGAAAACCTTGCCGCCGTGACTGACCTCGCCCGTTGCCCTTGAATTCTTAGCCGTTGTCTGTATATATTCCCAAACCTTTGCGAGTTTTGCGTCACGCGTCCTGGCGAGCAATTTCCATTTGTCGTTCGGGTAGAAATATAACCGCGGATGCGGCGAACGGCCCGCCGGATGAACCAGGAAACGCAGTTCCGTCGATATGATCCGACCGTCAGGAGCCTCTCCTCGCAGGTGCGCCCGCCAAAGTCCCAACCCGTCAGAGTTGGCAAATTTGTGAACTGAGCCATTTGTCCACATGCCGTCCTTAGCTTTTGCATCGCCGTGAGTTCCGTCATCGTAAAGATCCTCATTGCCAACAGCCCGGCCGGCATTGTCAACGAGCGAGGCGGAAACTCGTGAGATGACGACAGGCGCCCTGGCTTCGATCCGAACTACGTCGCCCGGACGGTAGCCGGCGGCGGTGATCTGCGATGTCCAGGGTTCAATGGAGGATGAAGGCGGATCAACTACATCGAAAGATGCCGGCCTGGAACCGGTGACCTCAACACTGTCGATCAGGAAACGGTACACCGAATCCTTATCGGCGTTCGCGACCTGCGCGACCAGATAAACCGCCTCCACGCCAATGCCAGTCGAAAGAGGTGTGCCAGCGAAACTCTTCAAATCGCGAAAATTCACGAAAACCTTAGCCCAGCGGTTAGTAACAGCATTGATCTCCGCGGTATACCGGTTGCTGTCCGATCCGGCGATACCGATCTCGATGCGCACGGTTTCGGCAGGCGCGTTTATCCTGTAATCGAAGGCGATCTGGGCTTGGCTGTTTGTTACAAGATTCACTTTTCTGATCAAGCCAAAACGCAAATCCCCGGCCCGCGTGGGCTGAATCCATCGCATCAACGCTCGCCCGCCCGGAGCATCGAATCCGTGTGTCGGGGTGATCGACGGCTCGTAACCGATGTCTTGTGCCGGCGGATAGCTTGCCCACTGGCCCAGGCTGTCGCCCTGAAAATCCTCCCCGGACGAATGATCGACGAGCACCACGTTTTGCCCAGAAACGATCGAATGCACGGCAAGCAGATAGATCAACGCCATCAATTGCGTTCGAACGATGTAGCTCACTGATTTAGAGATTTCCGCTTGTTGGTGCATCGTTATCTGAAATTCTACCCATTCATTTCGCAACTTGATCCGCAAACTCACGTTCGAGGACCTCCCACAGCTTTTCACGATCCAGGCTTCCGGCGGCAAATATCGCAATACCGTCGGGCTTCGCTTTTCGGGCAGCGCGTATCGACGCCGAGAGTTTTTCGGACGGTAAGAATCCGGGCGGGATATCTGCCCGAAACGCCACAAGCCGCTTTGCTAATTCGTCCGTCTTCGCGGCCGTCGCGCCGCTACCGTTGTTCGCGGTAACTGACCGAACCAACTCGCCCAGTTCCTTTTCGGTGTTCGGAACGACTTGAGCAAGACGCGGACGGGCCGCTTCGAATGCGGCAGCGATCAAACGAGCCTTTTCCGCCCGGCCCGTTATATCGGTCAGTGCGAGTGCCTGCATTTCGGTAAGACGGTCACGCATCGTGTCGTACGGCTGATACTCTTCGCGAAACAGATAGGTCGAGGCGATCCCCGCGTACAACGGCCGGCCTCGTCCGATCCATTCGAGTTGTCTCTCTGTCGTCTCGGTCAAATGCTCGAGATATGCGTCGAAACTCCCGGCAAAATGGCTACGGTATGTCATTGGCAAATAGACGTCGATCCACTGGTTCCACCTATCCCAATGCTGGCCGATAAACCGGGCGCTGGTGATTGGATTCTTGAAGACGGCGGCGGAAACTTCTGCTTTTGGATTCGTCTTCTTTACGCGTTCGGTGGTTTCACGAACAAATCGGTCGATTTGATGGACGCGATAGTCGTAAAAGAAATAACGCATGTCCGGCGCTCCACCAGGAATAGTTCGGCCGTTAAGGATAAAGTCCGCTTTCTCGCGGCGGTCGAGATCGTTCCAGTTCGACGGGACCATCGTCGGGTCGCTCCACCAGTTTGCGTGGATTATATTTTGCGCAGGTGTAACGCGATAACGCTCGTCGGCACGTGTTTGATAGCTGAGCATTGCATAACGCGGAATATTTTTGAGGCAGTAATCGCAGAAACAATAACTGTCGGGAGCCACATCGCCGGGATATCGGACGTAATCATGGTGGAGGCTGTCGACCTTGTAATTGGCCGCAATTTCCTCATACAGCGGGATCAGCCACTGGTCCGTGTAGCCCGGCCTCTGTGCAGGGCACATCCAGACGTAGGGATACGGACGTGTTTTCCCAAGTTTCTCCGAAAGGGTCGTTTCACCGTTCGGATTCAGCTGTGCCCATTCGGGATGTGCACGCATCGCTGCTCCGTTCGCTCCTTCCAGGTAATCGACAAGCCACGCATCAACACGAATGCCGACGGCGTGAGCTTCACGGACCAGATGTTCGAGCATATCGAAATTCTCATAGCCCCGGGCGATCGCCTGCGGAAATCGTTTGCTTTTCCAATACAGCCCGCCGTTGCTGTCCTTCACGTCCATTACGATCACGTCAATGTGCGCCCGCTTGCACTTGGCAACAAATTCGCGAACCGATTCCACCGTCTTTCCAGCCTCGGGCGGATGCGCCCAAAGGGCGTGAACCTCGCGACTCGGAGGTTGGCTGCTTTGCGAAACCGTTGCGGCAGCAAAGGTGGATAAGAACATTGCGACGATAAAAGCTATTCTTGTCATTTTTGTAAATTGCCACTAGTTTCAGCTAGTGGACCGAAAAAGAAAAGAAACAGGGCTTTAGCCAAACTTCTTTCGATGTCGAATTCCTACAGCCTCAGCAAAATTTGGCTAAAGCCAGGAATGGTAAAGGCGCTGACCACTAGCTGAAGCTAGTGGCAACTGATAAAACGCAATTACAAAGCAGCGATCCACGTCCGTCTGAGAAAAGTCTCATTCAGTCGATGTAAGCGACCTGAACACGCCGCGTTTTGCCCATCGCCACATAAATAGTCCGCCGCATACGAGTGCCGTTGACAGCGATACGGCAAGCACGCCCCAGTGGCCGCCGAACGGAGCGATCACGGCCAAAATCGCCGCCGCGCAGAAAGCCACGCCGAGGACGCAGTCGATCAGATCGCGACGCGTTTCGCTTCGGATCTCGGCCCGTTCTTCGCCAGAAAATTCAGTGACCACCGGACCCCAGAACCCCGGCGGGCGGCAGCGTTGATAGAACTCGCGCAATGTCTCGATCTTTTCGGCCGGCGTCAGAAGGCTGACCGCAATGATCGTTACGATCCCCAATCCGAAAAGCAGAAGAAATCCCTGCCAGAACGGATGGGCATGTTCGTTCGAAAACCCGAGCGGGAACCAGACGATATAACTGAGCGGCAACCCAATCACGAGCGCCGCGGCCTCGCCGTAGATATTTAGCCGCCACCAGAAAAAGCGAAGCCACGAAAGAGGCAGAATGAACGCAAACACGACCGAGTTGATAAAAAGAAACCACGCCCGAAGGCCTTCGACAAAGTAATACGAAACGATCAGAGACAGGGCAAAGATCACGATCGAACCGATCCGACCAACCATCACATAGTGCTTTTCACTTGCGTCCGTGCGTACAAACGGCTTGTAAAAATCGTTAACGACATACGACGCGCCCCAGTTCATCTGCGTACTGATGGTAGACATGTACGCCGCAAAAATTCCCGCGACAAGCAATCCGAGAAGGCCTGTCGGAGCATATGTGTTGACCATTCGTGCCCAGATTTCACCGGGTTCGGCAACGCTGCCCGGCGCGAACAAAGCGGCTGCGATAACGCCCAGGAATACGAACGGCACCACTCGAATGATTAGCGTAAGGAGAGTATTGAAGAGCTGGCCGACCTGAGCATGAAATTCGTTTTTCGCTGCCATGAATCGCTGGGCCGTAAAGCCTTCGCCGCCGGTTGGCGATGCCGCAAAGAACAGTCCCTGAACGACGAACGCCATTATGGTCAATTGATCGAGCCCCGGAGCCGGAAGGGAAACACTGAAAAATGCCTCGGCATTTGCTCCGCGAGTCGTTTCGATCATTTGATAGACATTATCCATTCCGCCGACACTCACGAGTACGATCGGCACCAGGATGATATTTCCGATCAGAAAAATGCCAAATTGATATGCGTCCGTATAAGCGACGCCGTACAGCCCGGAGGTAACGGTGTAAACCGCTGTGACAATGGCCGAAAAAAGGATCAGGCTCATCGGCTCCCAACCGAGTATTGGCCCGAGTGCGGCACCGAGCCAACCGGAAACATATCCCATCAGTACTACAATGAACACGCTCATGAAAACCGCGTAAACGCCGCGATATGCGTGAGCGAACTTGCCGTCGTATCGAACACCCAAGAGTTCAGCCGATGTTACGGTGCCGAGCCTTCGCCAGTATTTAGACCAGAGCACGGCGCCGATCGGCATCCAAATAACGTACGGTATCCACCACACAGCATTCCCAAGCAATCCGCCCTGATAGGTGAGCATCGTAACCGCAGGTGCGAGGCCAGCATCAGTGTAGGTCGCCACCGCGGACAGAGCGATTATCCACCACGGCATATTCCGGCCCGACACAAAATAATCCGCCATGCTCCGGCCGGCCCGCCGCATAAAATAAAGCCCGATGACGAGCATGAAAAGGAAATAGAGACCGACGACGGCCCAATCGAGTGTTTTCACGCCGAGCACCTCACGCTGTTTCTAAGCCTGCCGATCCCCTCTATCTCACAAATAAGGTCGTCGCCATTTTCAAGCGATGTTTTCGCATCGCCTAGACCCGCGCCAGCCGGTGTTCCAGTCGAGATCATGTCGCCCGGTTCGAGCGTCATTATTGACGATATAAATTCGATCTGTTCAGGTATGCTAAAGATCATATCGACCGTGCTGCCATGCTGACGCAGTTCGCCATTCAAATAGAATTTGATCTCCAGTTCATATGGACGAGGAACCTCTTCTTTCGTGACGATCCACGGCCCGCACGGTGCGAATCCGTCAAACCACTTGCCGGCGAGCCAATCGCAGAAGCCATCCATTTCGCGCAGGTGACGATTCTCGATCGTTGAATTCAAGCCGCGTTCCGAAATATCGTTCATGATCGTATAGCCGAAAACGTGATCATATGCGTCAGCTGCGGAGATATTTTTTCCGCCTTTGCCGATCACCACCGCAAGTTCTGTTTCCCAGCCGACGCGGTGATTTGCCTTCCCCAGTTCGATCACGCCGGTGTCGCCAAGCAAGGAACTCGAAGGCTTTAGGAAAAGCTGCTGCGTAAAATTTGCACGCGTTTCGGGCTCGACGTATCCGCTCTCGGTAATGTGCGCCCCATAGTTGCCCGCCAGGCAGACAATCTTGCCCGGTCGGGCAATGGGCGGTAGGATCTGCACTGCATCAAGATCGTAAACCTTATCGTTGCGCCTTCTCATTTCCGTGACGCTTTTTTCGATCTGACGAACGACCGAGTCATTCTCAACAAGCAAGAGAATGTCGGTGCCGCCTACGGCTTCCGATATGTCAAGAATTTTGTCGGCCGCATTTCCGACGACGCAGCCGAGGCGTTCGGTATCACCAGTTTTGAAACTGCATAATTTCATAAATGATGGACTGGGATCTACGCAGCCGGGTCAATGGCAAGCGCAGCTTTTTCGTCCCGAACACGCTCGGCGTTACGCATAAACCTCCGGTGCAACTGATAAAGCCCGGCTCCGAGAACGATAAGCGCGAGCCCGGATCCAAGGTTCACGTACCGGCCGACATTTTCCGGCTGGACAACGCCCGAGATCATCAGCATCAGCCCCGTTCCGGCGGTCACCCAACCGATGATCTTGAATGGCGAAAATATCTCCCCAGTGACGTTCGCGTGAGTCTGCTCGACATCTATAGGCGTCGAAAGCCTTTCGAAAAACGCTTCGATCTGAGCCTTGTCTTCGGCCGTCTTTTTCTCGAAGACCGTTGTCAAAACCATCGCCAGGATCGTCAGGGAAAAGTTGAAAAGAATGCTGATAGCCTCGTAATCGTATCGAAGCCAATTCGGATCGATGCCCACCTGGCCGGTAAGAACAAAAGTTTTATACAGAAAAAAGCAAAGGCCCGAAACAAATCCGACGATGATTCCCGCCGCCGCACCGCGCCACGTAACGCGGCGGGTCAAGAGCCCAGCGAGCATCGGTATCAGCATCGGCCCGACGAACAGGCCGAAGACGGTCACCATCACCTCGAACAATCCTTTGCGGGCCGAGGCAATGAGGCTGATGCCGATAACGATCGTCAAAATACCGACGACAAGCGTTGCGATACGTCCGACAATGACCAGACGTTTCTGGCTCGCGTCCTTGTCGAACAATCGTCTATAAATATCTTCCGTTATCACGCTTGCCATAACGTTGTAATCGCCGCTCAGCGTTGACATCGTCGCGGAGAACATTGCCGCTATCATTAAGCCCATCAATCCTACCGGGAGAAATTGCAGTGAAAGTGCGGCGTACGTGTACTGCGGCGAATTCGGCGGTACGGCAAGCTCCGGCATCAGGCTTTGAGCAGCGATCGCCGGTAGGATAAATAGCGGCGGGCCGACGATCTTCAGCGCAACTGCTAGCATCCCGGCCTTTCGCGCGTCGCGTTCGTCACGGACACTGTAAAACTTTTGCGCGAACGCCCAGTTGCCGTTGTAGCTAAGCGTAATAAGTAAATAGAAAGCAAAAACATAAATCAGCGAAAACGGCTCATTGACCGGCGACATAAAACCGGCAGGCGTACGACCGATGAAATCGCTTATCGAATCGAATTGTGAAAACACTAGCGGAAACAGCACGACGACACCGAGCGTGAGGATAATAAACTGGACAAAATCCGTTACGACTACCGCCCACAAACCGCCCATGAACGTGTAAAGCAGCATTACGACGCCACTCACAATTATGCTGGTTTGAAGATCGAACCCGAGCCCAACCGACACGAACACGCCCGTCGCATAGATCTTCAAACCGTCGTCGATTACCTTTAACGGGATGCCAAGCCATGCAAGTATCTGGCGAATATGTTTGCTGTATCGTGCCTCAAGAAATTCGACCGGGCTGACGATTCGGGCCCGCCGCCATCGGCCCGCAAGAAAGATCGTGCCGATAGCCATTGCCGCCGCCGAACTCCACGCGAGAGTGACTGCGACGAATCCAAAGCGATAAGCCATTTCGGAGTATGCAACAAACGTGAAAGCGCTAAATCCCGTAAGATAGAACGAGACACCAGCTAACCACCACGGGATCGCATTTCCGCCGGTAAAGAAATCGCGGACATGCTTCATTCGCCGCCAGAAATACACACCGATCAGCGTAAGGAGCAGGAAATATCCTGCAATGATGATATAGTCCGCTGTGTGAAGTCCCGTAGTCATTAATGTTCGCCGAAGCAGACAGGCATCTACCTGCGGCCCGTGCCTCGCATCGAATCGAAAGGCCAGATTCGGGAGTGGATTTATTGATTTACCCGGGCACTCTACGCGTCGCCGGATGAGTCATGTACCACCTTGAACGGCATCACTTTTTCAGTTCCGCCTGAAACCAGCGACCGCGAAACTGCATCAAGTACAGCCGTGACCTGCCGTCCGTCAAAGGCCGTCACGTTCGGTTCTGTCCCATGGATGATCGAATCTAAAAAATCCGAAAGGCATTCAACAAAGGCTCCCCGCAGCTTGCCAAAAATTTCCGCCGTTAGGAATACCTTCGGAAACGTAAACTGTTCTTCGGTGCTCATCTCGATCGATTCCCGCTTTCGGTCGAAATGCAGATGGCCGCTGCTGCCGACGACCTCAACAAAAGAATCAACAATGGTCGGAAATACGTTCGGATATATCCACGCAGATTCGATAGTCGCGAACGCCCCGCTTTCAAACTTCATTTGTGCCTGCACCAAGTCGTATGTATCGACACCACGTTCCTGCAAAACTCCCTTTGCGCCGTAGGCTCGCACCTCTACCGGCTCGCTCGCAAAGAACCACCGCATCAAATCGATATCGTGAGCTCCGAGAAAATGTATTGGCGTCGTCTTTGTCGCCCAGTCGATCATCTCGGTCGCGACCCAGATCGTGTCGTTCTTCCTCGCGTAACCGGCGACAGGCTTTCCGATTTCGCCCTTGCGAATGATCGCATGGCCGTGATTGTAGGAAGAGAGCCAGCGGTGATTGAATCCGACCTGCAGTTTCTGGTCCGGACGGCCTCGACTGATTCGAAGCAGGTCATCCGCTTCGCTCAATTCCGTCGTGAACGGTTTTTCGCAGAGAATGTGTTTTCCGGCCTCAAGCGCCGTCTTCACAGGCTCGAAATGTGCAAAATCAGGCGTTGCGATACAAACCGCGTCGACCCGCTCGTCTCCGAGCAGCTCGGCTGTTTTGGTATATCGGGTCGAGATATCGTATTTATCACCAATGGAGTTCAACCTCTCAGGCGAGCGGTTGCAGATCGCCACAACCTCGGCAAGCGGATGCGCTTTGTAAATTCGCACATACTGTTCACCCATGATCCCCAAGCCGATCACGCCGATCCTTACTTTTTCCGTCATGCCTTTTGGGTTTCCTCTTCGAACGCAAATAGTCTTTGTTCAAGTTTTATTGCTTCCTCATAAAGCAATTCCTCCGATCGGGGCCCTACTTTTGAAGAGACCACTTCGTAACCATTTTGGGCATATGCGGCAGCCGTCGGGAGATAGCCGATGTATCCGTTTGCAATACCGATGATAAACACATTGTGTTTCGCCCGCTGTTTGATCCCAATACCGATCTCTACAAAAACTTCGGCCGGCACCGCCAAGAATACCGCATCACCAATCCGAACCGCTTGCAGTTCCACGGGCAAATATCCATCCTCAAAGACGGCTGTTTCCCGCGCGTAAAAATCCGTGATCGATGCATACAGCCGCTTTGACTTTGCCTTCATCATGCTCTCGATCGACGCGCCGTTGCTGGAGAGGGCTTCAAGTTCGTGGTCGGCCAATATCAGATTCTTTTTAGCAACCGGGATAGCCGGCAGGTCCTTTAGCGGAAAGGGCACACTGGCGACCTCGGCGTCGATCTTCAGTGCATCGAATGTTTCGATCTGTCGCAAGGCGTCCAGGGTGGCCTTAGCGAGTTTTTTGCCGAGTTCCTCGGCATGCTCAAAGGTCCGGCCAGGCGTGATCACACCGATCGCGCTCAACTCGGAGGAATGGCCCATGCTGATGTTTCCCTGAGTGCCGTTTACAAACATCGCAAAGCTCCCGTCGCCAAGTTCGTCTTCTATCCTTTCGACGGCGAAGTACGGAAAATCACCGCTGGCAAGCAGGTTATCCGAACCAAGGACCGTGGGGTGACACGAGTAGTTCACAAGTACGGCGCGCGGCCGTCCCGACAGATCTTCAACCTTGATGATGCCGATCTCTTCGTCGACCGGTTTCTTATCGGGTGTCCGTCGGTTTACTCCAATGCCTTCGACCCGTCCGCAGCCTACTCCGACCCGCGATGGTTGTCGGTTCTCCCACGCCGCGGCCACGCTGTCTTCGATCGATTTCGCAACAAGATCCATAAAGGCTTGGTCCAAACTATCTTCCGGATTAAAAAAAGTTTTGACGGTAACCGGACCCGCGTGGGTGTGGGTGGATGCAATTGCAATTGAGTCGCGCTTTATACCAGTTCTCGTCTCGATTTTTCCGCGAACACTGCTTACGAAATCCCCAGAAAGCGCGAGGACATCCAAACTAACCAGAGCTATCGCGATTCCGTCGTTTTCCAGCACAAGGGCACGAGAATACAGATCGTCATGAATACCTTCACAAACGCCTTCGCGGGCCACAAATCCGGCAAGCGGAGCCCCGACCGGCGGCGAAATACAAGATTTACTAAAACCTGCCCTCAACACAATTACCCTCCCTTGAAAAAGACGGATATCATTATAAATTGTTTTCGTCTTTGAGCGGTTGCATCAAGCAGAATAGGTTGACCGATCCCGCTTGATGCAACTCCTTCGCTACGGAGTTTAGAAGGTAAACCTGGCTCCCACCCGAATTAGGTGTGGGATAAAGAAAATATTTCTACCCCTTATGCTTCCTCTCAACGGGTTTGTCAGTGCATTTGCGCCGGCTACCTGTCTGTGGAAATCGGGATTATGCAGCACTTCCCTTGTCACGTTAAACATATCGAAGCGAAGCTCGACACCCATCGTTTCGTTGAAGCGCGTGTTTTTAGCCATCGAAAGATCGAGTCGGCGCGTATGAAGATATCGGAACGCATTACGCGGAATGTTTCCGAGCCCCTCATAGTCCAAACTTATCGCATCCGGCCTGATTATGTATAGCGGCTGGCCGTTTCGCCATGCCTCAAGCGCCGCTTCCCACTCTTCCTCCGTGCGTGGCTCGGTATTTCCGAAATCGCCGCGTTCGACCACCGGCACTCCAGTATTAGTGTGGCTGCCAGTGGTCAAAAGATATGGCGAAAACGGTTGTCCCGATTGAAGCGTAAAGATTCCGGACAGTTTCCAGCCGCCAAACAGCGCGTTGACGATTCCGCCCTGATTGAGGAACTGCTTACCTCTGCCGAACGGCAGCTCATAAGTGCCGCTCGTTACCCATCTATGAGGAATGTCAAGAAGTGAGACACCGCGGCCTGCATCAAAATCGAGGTTGTTCGGCAGGAATGCATGATTCTGCCCGAGGGAGAAGGTCTCTGCCCCCTGATCGATGGACTTCGACCAGGTGTATGACGTCAGAAAGTTGTAACCGTCGGAGAAACGCTTATCGAGCTTGACGGTGAGAGCGTCGTATTCCGCTTCCAGAACGTTGGCCACGATATTTGAGCCGATGGTGAAATTCTCATACGGTCGTCTCAAATATGGGTTTAAATTCGGATCCGTGCTACCAGTGCCATTGAAGACTGCGGCAGTAGGCTGAAAGGTCGGCTGATTGAAAAACCACTGGACAGGTAGATTTTTGGTCCTGGATCCTTTGTAGGTGACGTCGAGGACCATATTTCTCATCAGTTGATGTTGAACGCCGGCGCTCCATTGATGCGACATCGGCGTATCGTAAGGACCGATGGCGGATATCGAGATCACCGGCTGGTCGAAAATCGCCGGGTTGACTCCGCCGGGGATTCCGATAAAAATTCCGCTGCCGCCGGGCGGAGTAAACTGGCTGGCCGGAAACGGATCATTGAAAGTGGCCGCTGGCTCGTTAAAGCTTGCGGTATTCGCTTCAAACCCTCCGCTTCGCAGCGGCGCGTAATAGAGCCAATGGAAAAATTGGGTGGTATCGGTGTAAAAGATTCCGTAACCAGCTCTGATAACGGTTTTCCCATTCTTGAACGGACTCCAGGCAACACCGACGCGCGGCGCAAAATCGTTCTTATCGGTATCGACCACTTCGGGACCCGTACAGCAAACGATCCGAGGATCATTTGCAAGGCGGGCGACCTCCGGATCGCGCACCAGTAAGCGCCCCTCGCCGGTCAGATCGACGGTCCTGCCCCCGAGTCTTTCATCGCTCCAGGGATCGTGCCACTCGTAGCGGAATCCTAAATTCACCGTCAATTGCGGATGCGGCTTCCAGTCATCCTGAAAATAGACCGCCCATGGTGTGTTGCTGATCAGGGCAGGGTTGTCCACCCTCAATGTTTGGCTGCTCGCATTGCCGATCAGAAAATCGGCGATCGAATTCGGCCGGGTGGCGCTGATGCTGCTGTTCCCGACGCTGAAAAGCCCGTTAAAATCCAGCCGCCCGTTTGAGCCTATACGATCAAGATTATCGAACTTGTTGAGGTCGACCTTGAATCCGGATTTGATTGTGTGTTCGCCGAGCGTCCACGAAACATTATCCGAAAGTTGTGCTGTCTTGTGGGTCGTCTCCAATATAGATGCCGTAAAGCCGCCGAAGTTCAATGTTCCACCGGCTGTCAGAAAAAGACCCGGAATGGTGTTTAGAGTCGTGTTGTTCACACCGAATTGCGTCGGGTCTATTTCCGAAATGCTCTGGCCGTATTTTCCGTAGAGGTAGCTGAAGCGGAATTCGTTTACCAGCGTCGGAGCGAAGATATGCGTCCAGGCCGAGTTGAAAACGTGCCCTTTCCCCTGTAGGTCCACCTGTTGGTACGGAAGAACGGATTCAGTATCGCGCTGGTTGTCTTGCCATGTGAATCGGCCGTTTATCGAATCGCTATCGGTAATTTTGTGATCTATCCGCACAGAGAATTGATTGTTCAAAAAATTGCTTCCCGAAGTTCCCTGATAATTCAGATCGGAGGTTGAAGTAAAGTTGGGCAGCGGCTGTACGAGGTTGATAAGCGCCTGAGCCTGTGGGCTTAGGCGATTGGCCGGAATTTGGTTACCCGCAAACGGCTGCCGAATAAACTGCGGGTTAAAGGGACCGGCGGCCTGGCCCGGATTAAAAAGCGGGTTAGCAACCGTAGTCGCCGGATCAAAAATTTGTCCGATGCGGATGCACTGTCCCGAGGGCGTACCATTCGGATTAAGCAGCGGCACGTCTATGTTGCCCGACCTGACACAGCCACCTAGATTTTCAGAAAAATCACCGGTACGTTCGGCCTGCGTTAGGACTCTCGCGAATGACGGGCCTCTGCCATTATTTCTCAGGCCTTCATAGCTGAAGAAGAAGAACGTTCTGTCCTTAAGAAAAATCGGACCTCCTTCGCCAAAATTAGGCGTCAGCAATGGGCCGCCGATACTCGCGCCGAATTGGTTAAACCGCAATTTGTTTTTGCCGCGTCGTCCTTCGCTGTCAAGCGGCGCCAGCGGATTACGCGGCTGAAAGAAATCGTTTTGAATAAATTCAAAAAGCGAGCCGCGAAACCGGCTCGTGCCCGATTTTGTGGCGATATTGATCTGCGAAAATCCTTCGAATTCGGCGGAATACGCGTTATTCTGAAGCTGAAATTCCTTGACTGTTTCAAGGGCAGGAGTGATCGTCGGCGTGCCGAAAGTCGGGTCGTTGTTCGCTTGGCCATCGACTTTGTATGTAACCGACGACGGACGGCCGCCACCGATCGAAACAGTCCCGGCGCTTTCAAGCCGAAAACCTTCGGCGTTGCTCGGATTGACGCCCTGTCCGTTGACGGTCGAATCGAGCGAAAGAAAACTATAGACGTTGCGATTGCCTGATGGCAGATCGTTCAACTGCTGGTTGGTGATCACCTGACCGACGTCAGCATTCTCGGTCTGAAGCACAGGTGCTTCCATCGTGACATCGACGGTCGCAGTAACTTCGCCGACCTTCAGCGCGATATTGACGCGCTCGCGGGTGCTGACGTGCACCACAACATTGTTAACGACTGTCCTTGAAAATCCTGGAGCGCTCGCCGCCACTTCGTAGTCGCCGGGCGTCAGAAAAGGCACGTTGTAAATTCCTTCGTCGTTCGTCGTGAAGGTCTGGCTCGTTTGGTTGCCGAGATTCTTAACGACGACCGTTGCGTTTGGAATGACCTTGCCGCTTTCATCAACAACCGTTCCGACGATCGAACCTTTTTCAGTCTGGCCGAATGCGGCCGCGGCCAGCAGTAAAAATGCACAAAGTATAGGAATTATTCCGAGATGATTGTTCCCCATAGTCAAGCCTCCAATGATGTTTTCCGGCCGACAGACCGGTTCGTTCCCACCTTGATTAACCCCTGAGTCCAGTACGTTGTCCATACAATCCTCACCAATGCCTCGACGTTTAATATCGCTTTTTCCTTACCGCTTCGGAGGTCCGTTCGATGAGTTCCAGACATTCTTCTCCAAGCGTGATCGCAACCGTCACAGAAAGCACGTCCATCACACAAAGTTGAGCTATTCGGGAAGCCAGAACCTCACCGCCAAACGCGGATTCCGGGGCCGCCGTCATCAAAACCATGTCCGCAACCCTAGTTATCGGCGACGGGCTGAAATTGGTTACAGCGATCGTGACAGCACCAGCCTTTCGAGCGGCCGTCAAAGCATCGACGACGTCACAAGTGCTTCCGGAGTGCGAAATGCCTATCGCGACGTCCCGGTCTGTAAGAGCAACTGCGGCCATCGCCTGCAGGTGTGCATCGCCATATGCATCCACACTGAGACCGAGCCTGGCGAACTTGAGCTTTGCGTCGTAGGCAGTGAGCGACGAGTAGCCGACTCCATAAATATCGATCCTCCGAGCGTCAGTCAACGATCTTGCCGCTACTTCGACGATGTCCGGATCAAGCGACTTCATCGTGTCTTCGACGGCCTTCAGGTTCGTTTGAAAAACCTTCTTTGCCAATTCCTTCGGCCCGTCGTCGAAGCTTACGTTCTCGTGGATATAGTGGACGGGCTCCACCAGGTCCTGCGCAAGTCGGAGCTTAAATTCCTGATAGCCTTTGTACCCAAGAACCCGGCAGAACCGAATAATCGTCGATTCACCGACGCCGATCTCTTGAGAGGCCTCGGAGATCGACATATGCATCACCCGCTCGGCGTTCACCAAGGCGAACTCAGCGATCAATCGTTCAGAAGGCTTGAAACTCTCCATCGCGCTGTTGATTCTGATAAGACACCCAGCGTGAGCCCCTGTTCTCTGTTTTTGCTTCGTGCTCATACTCTTTCGGTTGTAACGACCAACCTCGTAAACTAAGAAATTCGTGTAAGAAACTTGCCTGAATTGAAAACTAAGCGATTATGGTGTATAACTTCGTGAATATTTAAACTGGTGGAACATTACTCCGTTCTTATGATGATGTCAAGTTTATTTTCAAGCCGTAGAATACAAAGATCGTGAACTACGAACGAGGCATATGAAACCTTTAGCAAAGTTAGCAATTAACGGCGGTGAGTCGGTACGAAAGAGTCCCTTTCCAAGATTTCCCGTTTTTGACGAGAAGGAAAAGGATGCACTCGTGGAGGTGCTTGAGAGTGGGGTATGGGGCGGCTACAACCCAAAGGTCGCTGAGTTCGAGGGCGTATTCGCGGAGTTTCATGGCGCTCGCTTCGGGATCTCCGCCGCGAACGGGACCGTCACATTGGAAGTAGCTCTCGCGGCAAGCGGAATTGGGTCCGGCGACGAGGTGATTGTTCCGCCGATAAGTTTTATTGCCACAGCTACGGCTGTCCTTCGTGTCGGCGCCATTCCGGTATTTGCCGACATCGATGGGAACACTCTCAATCTCGATCCGCAGCGGGTCCGCGACTGCCTCACGGAACGGTCACGGGCGATGATACCGGTTCATTTCGCCGGACAACCGGCGGACATGGACGAGTTGATGAAGATCGCAGTAGCAAACGATCTAATCGTGATCGAAGACTGCGCACACGCCCACGGGGCCTCCTGGCGGGGAACAAGCGTGGGAAGCATTGGGGATCTCGGATCCTTCAGCTTTCAGGCTTCGAAGAATTTGACGGCTGGCGAAGGAGGTCTTCTCACCACAAACAACGAAAAACTGGCAGAGATAGCCCGATCCATCTGCAATCAGGGTCGGCGGACCGGCGGAGAATGGTATGAGCACGTCAGGCTTGGTACGAACTACAGATTGACGGGCTGGCAAGCAGCGATCTTGCTGACGCAATTGTCGCGCCTATCAGAACAGATCGAAACAAGGGCGAAGAACGCTAAATTTCTCGACGAAAGATTGAAGGTTCTGGACTTAATATCGCTGCCGGTCACCGACGAACGCGTTACGCGCCATAGTTATTATCTCTATTTGATACGGCTGAAGACCGAAAGATTTCCGGGCCTGACCAAACAAATATTCGCCCGCGCGTTGGAAGCCGAAGGCATTCCGTGCTCAGCCGGCTATCCGCACCCACTATTCAAAAATCGAGTGTTTGATGACCACCAACATGTCGTCGGCGATTGCCCGGAGGCCGAACGGATGTGTGCTGATACGCTTTGGCTGTCGCACGACGTTATGCTCTCATCACCAAGTGACCTAAATGACGTTGCATTGGCATTTGAAAAGCTAATTGGAAATCCGGACCAATTGGTCGCTGTTAGTGCGCACCGCTTTTGATTCGCTGTGTAGTTTGTCGAAAAACCAGCCGTGCAAAAGGTCTCGCTCCTCTCCTCACGAGAGAGGTAATCTTCTGGCTTCTGGTGAAGGGACGCGGGCCTCGGCTCACCCACATACTGGGCTCTGGCGATACACAACCATCTCAAAGGCGATCGGCCTCATGCGGGCGCCCTTTGACGAGCCGCTCACGATCAAGAATATGGTCCACGACCTTGGGATGAGCGTTACCGTTTTCCACCATCACTTCAAATCGGACACGGCGATGAGCCGCTGCAGTATCAAAAGCACATCCGCTTGGAGGAGGCTCGCGGCCTTAGGCTTAGCGGTGTTGGACTACTTCCGGGCAATTTGTATCGCCTCGCTCCGTGAATTCTTTTCTCGGACGTCGAATGGAATGTAGTAGTTTGTGCAGTTTCCTGCTGATACCCAGTGAACGCGAAATCTAGTAAGTGTTGCAGATACAAGCAGATAACACTGCATGCTACTAGGTGGAAAGTTAATCGGAACGATTTGTCATCATCAGGTCGTAAGTTCGAGTCTTATCACCGGCTCCAATATAGACTCAACATTCTCAATCAGTTACAGGTAATGACGAAGTATCGTAAACACAGTCTTTTTGGAATTAGGACTAAAATTAGGACTAAGCGGAGTCGATTTCGGGAAAATTTATTGGCTTATATCCGTCTTGGCTCAATCAAATTGTTGGTAGCGTAAATAATCCCTCTTCGATCTGATCAGCAATCGCCAATCGTTGTTTGGTCGGCATTATCGAATCGAGCGGAGTGTTGCGTAAGGTCTGCGCGGCTGTTGCTGGAAGCCACGAGGTCTGATTCGATTGTTCAAGTAAACGCCGCAGAAACTCATACGCGATGGCGTTGTGACTAGTGATCGTGCGGCGAGCGGTAGTGTCTACTTTTCCGAGGGGTTGTTCCAGAATGGCGATTTTGTCAACGCCGGCGATTGCTGTCTCAATCACAATTTGAGCGCATCTGATCTCTATGGCCGGTTGCGTACAATGCAGATTCCGTTCAAGAGTCTCGACAGCCGCAGATGTTAGACGCTGAATTTGTGCGACCGAGTGTTCTACGATTTGACGTCGCGCGGTCCGATACTCTTTGATAAATTCAGGATCCCGAAGATATCGGTAGAAGGTCTCCTCGCTAAGGCCCGCCGTCTTTGCCGCGCCGCGAATAGAATTAGCCTCGAGCAGCCCCCGCAGTACCTTTTGTTTATTTTGTGTTTTCGGCATTATTTTTAATGGAAATCTGTCAATATCACACAAACTCTGTCATTTTTGAGGTAATTTTCTTGGCCCAGTGCTTTTTATAGAGTCCTATTCGTCCCCTTAACTACTCGCCAGTGTAACAAGTGTAACAGGTGTAACAGGTGTATCAGGCTGTTACATCTGTTACACCTGTTACACCTGTTTTCTTCAGATACCGATTCACGGTCATCGCAGAAATACTTAATTCATTGGCGATTTCACGTTGTGACTTTCCTTGCGAGTTAAGATCGTGAACGCGCTGAATCTGTTCGTCTTTATCTCTGTCGGTAATTTCGGCAAGGTGTTCGCGTTCACTGCCGAAGCCAAGAAACTGGAGCCTTAAAAAATTATGCGGTTTTTCGACCTGACAAACGCAAACGTTTTCACCGTGATAGTTCGTTTCCGTGCTTCGAGTCTTTATCTGTTTGAGATACCGGATATTGTTGTCCTTCCGACTTTCGCCAATGGCGAAGATGCTGTCTGCAAAATTGCTAAGCATCTTTGAGCCGGAAAGGTCATTGACGGTTATCGGTCGCGATAGATCGCGCTTCGGCGTGTGAGCCAGGACAAGAATTGAAAGTCCGTATTTCGCCTTCAATCGGTTCAATTCTTTCATCAAAGGCAAAGCGTCCTTTGCTCGCTCTGTGTCGGATCGCAGATAGGTAATATTGTCCAAGATCAAAACCCTTGCGTCCGTATCGGTCAAATGATGCTCAATAGACGTGATTAAATATTCCTCAAACGTCTTATAGCCTTGTGGAACGACGGCCATAGGATCAATTTCAGCTCGAAAGAAATTCTGGGAAAAAGTGAAGTGATTGATGTGATAATCGCTGGTCGGTGTTTTTTCAGAGTATCGCCCTTCAAACTGTTTGTCCGATAGCTCGAAGTCGAAATACAGAACTTTTTGAGCCGATCCCGTTTGAGTAAAGGCCTTAATCCCTCGTCCGCTTGCGATGCTTTCGCCCATCTGGACAGCCAGGATACTTTTGCCCTTGCCTGTGTCCGCGAATAAAATGCATAGCTCACCTTCAAACCAGAATTCGTCAAAGAGTGTTTTTGGTATCGGTCTAGTTTTCGCGTCCATAAGCCATTCGTTTGCCAGCCTCAGATTAAATAGACTATCGAAATCCGCAGTAGCGGTTTTGGTCGTCCACGTCTCCGAGCCTTCCACAATAACCGCGAGTCGTTCGGCAATCGCGATATCGTCCAATCCCTCACCGCGTCGAGCATCGATCCAGTCCGAAACGTCCTTGCCGTGCTTATCCGGCTGCGGTTCGTCGTCGAATAAATCTATCACCTTAACGGACTCCGCAACTTCCGAGATGATCTTGGCCGCGTCGCGTGCCTGCTTTATTCCGGCTTTGTCGTGGTCAGCGAATAAACAAGCGTGAACGCCTTCGATGTACCGATTAAGGGTACGTGCCCAATTCTTGAAATTGGTTGCTGCAGAGCCCAGCAAACGCAAATTATCGGCATCCTTCTCGCCTTCTGTGAGCCATATTTCATCAGTCCCGTTTCGGATCGCCTCGACCAGCTCCGGCAGCCGATACGGAACGCGCGTTACGCCGTGGAGATTCCAGATATACCCGCCGTTCCCGTCCGGCCTGCGCTGCCGAAAATCTTTCGGTTCATAGCGGACATTTTCATACAAGGTCACGCCGTCAGCGTCCGCATACTCATAGACAGCAACTATCCGCCGATTTTCGACAATTTGTGGCAAAGCCTGTGTTTCAGCCGAAAAACTTGGCGTATAGATGCCCTGTGAGACATTTTTAGCGGCAAGCCCTTGTTGTAGCATTCCCTTGTGCGAGCCGTTGCCGTTGAATCGAGCTATCGGCGAATTGTTATCAGTAAACAAGTCCTTCATCTCCAGCCCGATCGCTTTCACGATCGCCGTCGTCGGACACCCTTTATGGCAGTTAAGAAGTAACTTGCCGTCGGATCCTTCAGCGATCGAGAGACTAGGCTTTTCGTCACCGTGAGCCGGACACGAGGCAATAAAGCCATCGCCGGTCTTTTTTACTTTCGTGAGCCGTGAGACAACGCCGGAAAGTGTCATCGCTGAGGTCCCCCTTTGCGCGGGCGGCGGCCAAATTAACGCGGGCATTCTTCGCCGTTCGTCTTCAGATATTGACGCTCGATGAATTCATCTAAGTCGGATTTGCGGACGTTCGCCTTGTTCCCGATCCGCACGATCTTTATTTCGCCACTTTTGCGCAAACGCCAATACGACGTGACCGAAACGCCGAGATATTTCGCTGCCGCCTTCTGCGGTAACAGTTCTTGTGAAACGGGTTCCATAAAACCTCCTTAAGGAAATAAAAAAAACGCCTTCGGCTCTGCGATGAACGTTTATATCGCAAAACCGAAGGCGTCAAATTCTTCGAGTGCGGGTAGCTAAATACCCACCGACCGTAAATTATCGCTAGTTTAGATTATTTTCAGACAATGTCAAATCGTCGCTATTTACTTCTCCCGACTCGCCACTTCCGCGTATAGCTACAACTCTCGCAATACACTCGCTTGTCGCCGTAAACATCAAGTAGAAATTCGCCTTTTTGTTTCAGTTCAGCAGCGCCCACAGAATCGCGGTTAGATTCGAATCTTTCTCCACTTTTAAGCTGGTCCGCCATATCAGCGGTTACCCAAAAGCGGCCGCCTTCAGCTTCACCCATCTTACTTTTACATCTGGGACAAAAAATCTCTTTTCGGGCCATAGCTAATTCACGTATTCGCTTGCGGCGTGATATTGGTTCATCGTTTCGGTAAATGCTGCCGTAGTCTCTGCGTCGGCTGCCGTGTAATGCTTTTGCGTAGTTTTTGGGTTCGCGTGTCCGGCCAGTTTTCCGGCGAACGCAAGCGGCAAACCCATCTTCTGCCAGCGCGTAATTGCTGTCCGGCGAAGATCGTGAAAGTGCAGGTCAGTGATGCCCGCAAACTCCAACGCAGTTCGCCAACCTGTTTTTATGTCCGTAAGCGGGAACGGTCGGACCTCTGACGGATAGAGTTCGCGGACGTTCATTAACGCGACCTTCGCCCTAAACGATAAAGGCGCGTCCCGTTCGCGTTCGGTCTTGGTATGACTGCCGATGATGTTGATCTCGCCCAGTTTAAAGTCGATGTCTGACCATCGCAGCTTCAGAATCTCGCCGCGCCGCATACCGCTATCAACTGCCAAAAGAATGATCGCTTTCAAATGCGGGTTATCGCTATTGACCGTCTGCGTAACCTCGCGGTCTTTGCCGTAGTGCCTGCGCGTGTAGGTGTGCTTTCTATCGCCGCGTTCACAGGCGGCAAGTAACCGCCTTTCTTCATCCTCACTCATAACGCGGGTTCTTTCCTTCTCTGCCGCAGCTACTATCACCTTTGAACCGTGAAATATATCGCGGGTTATCCAGCCTTGAGCCAATGCGTGATTCATCATCATTCGCATCGTTTGCAGCTCACGGTTGATCGTGGTCAGCTTTATCGCTTTGAAGTCGCCGGACGCGATAACTTCCGGTCTTCGTGAGCCGATTCTTAAACGCCATTGCTGATACGCCCTCAGGTTCGCGGTCGTTATCTCGCCGATCTTTTGCTTGCCGAAATACTCACGCAAAACCTTCAAATAGCTTTTGACCGGAGCCAAACTGCGAACGCCTTCCGTCTTGAGTCCCTCGACGATCTTCGCTTGTTTGTAATGCGTTCTCTCTAAGACGGTCGCCAGGTCATCAAACGCCATTCGGCTGCCGCTTGTAATTCCGCCGTGCGATTTTTTCAACTGTTCGATGAACAGATCACGGGCATCTACCGCATCAGTTCGCTTGTCCCGCGTGATCTGTTTTTCCTTTTCGCGTCCGGTCACCCCGTCCGTATAGATGATGCGAACGATCCATTTTCCCGCCCGTGATTCCTGTTTTGACTTATAGAGTTTGGTTCGGATATTCATAATGCCCGCCCTTTCGGTTCTTCCAATGTCCCCCAAAATGTCCCCCAATGTCCCCCAATAAGGAGAATTGTACTGAAATACTCTGAAACAGTCAAGCGCCGTATTTACGGCGTTTTGTAAGGGTCAGAATGAATATGAAATGTGAGCCTTTTTGACTGTTAACCGAAGGGTTGTAAGTTCGAGTCTTACCTGCGGAGCCAATTAAATCAATAAGTTACGGGCGCCACCGCGGTGCCCGTTTTGCTTTTGGGTCAACTGATTGTGACATGACATCAATGTCACAATTTTTTGTGTCATAGACAAGGCAGCTTTCGCTGCGTTTTGATACTGCTTTAAGGGATTGAATTGGGCGATTCAGAATCGGTTCGCCCAGTCCAGGCAACTGTCCGGCACTGGAACCGAATCCCCGAGTCGACGATCGTCTTCGGAAAGGGATTCGAGTTTTCCCTTGATATATTCGCGGAAATCGTCGACGGCGTCCGGGTGCATGTGGAGGTTGAAGAAGAAGACTTGATTTCCTACCGATGCGTCGATCGCCTCACGGAGGCTCCCGTATGGCCCGTCTTCGCGGTCCACGTACGGGTCCTCATCTTCATCTAGAAGGCCCCCGCTCTGGTGGTGCGAGGTGAACTCCACTCCGCCGTCCGGACGGACGCACCGGTAAAAGGATACCCCACCCCCTTCACACCCGAGAGAAAGAATCCACCGGCCCCGCACGCGCATTGGGACGGAGAAGAACAGCTTCGGCAGGATCTCCCCTGACCCGCCGCGCAGCGACGCGTCGAAAACCGGAATAGTTGCACCGCTATGTGTGCAAAATCGAAAGGGCAACCCGTCGCTGAGTTGCCCTAAACTGTTGATCCTATTGGTGGAGTCGAGGGGGATCGAACCCCTGACCTCATGAATGCCATTCATGCGCTCTCCCAGCTGAGCTACGACCCCAAATTTTCAACCGCCCCGATGGCGAACATTGAATCTAACGAAAATTCACTGACAGGTCAAGCTGGTTGTAGTTTCCGAACTTCTTATCTGCCTTTAAACTCTGGTTTTCGTTTTTCGAGAAAAGCAGCGACCCCTTCGGCCTTGTCCTCGGTCGAAAAACATATTGCGAAAAGATCGACCTCACGCCGAAGCCCCTCATCGAGGTTGGAACGCGACGCGAACTTGACGGCTTCTTTGCACAACTGAAGCGCGATCGGCGCTTTTTCAGCGATAGCGTCCGCAAGTTCCATCGTTTTCGACTCGAGTTCGCCAGCCGGATGAACCTGGTTTACCAGGCCGAATTTAAGAGCAGTATGGGCGTCGATCATATCGCCGCTCAATATCATTTCCATTGCCCGGCCTTCACCGATCAGGCGTGTCAGGCGTTGGGTGCCGCCGCCGCCGGGTATGATGCCGAGATTTATCTCCGGCTGCGAAAACCGCGCGTTGTCACTGCACACTCGAAGGTCGCACGCGAGGGCAAGCTCGTTGCCGCCGCCGAGGCAGAAGCCGTTTATCATGGCTATGACCGGTTTCGGAAACGAATCGAGTGAATTGAATAAGGATCTCTCGTGGAAGCGGTCTCGCTGCGTGACGGGCGTTTCGCCGGCAAATTCGCCTATGTCCGCACCTGCGATAAACGCTTTCTCGCCCGCCCCGGTGATTACAACGACCCGGACGGAATCGTCGCGGCGAAGTTCTTCGAGAGCGGCAATGCTTTCCGAATGAACCTGCTTGTTCAAGGCGTTAAGTTTGTCGGGCCGATTGAGTGTCAGTATCGCGACCTTGCCCCTCTTCTCTACCGCAATAGTTTCAAAATTTGACATATTTTTCCTGAATTCTATGAGAAAAATTCCCGCAAGACAACCGCGGCGGATAATCGCATCGTCCTTCCCCCTGTCATTGGCGAATCCGACTGGCGATATGTATACTTATTCGTTCAAGTGCACAGATAACTCGAAGCGATATCAATAGAAAAAGGTATGTCGGAAACTCGCATTCGTCGAAAGGTAATAGTATTGGGTTCGGGCCCGGCCGGTTTAACGGCTGCGATCTACGCCGGCAGGGCGCAGCTTTCGCCGCTTGTAATTGACGGACCGCAGCCCGGCGGCCAATTGACCATAACGACTGATGTCGAGAATTACCCGGGATTTAAGGGCGGTATAATGGGCCCTATCTTGATGGACGAGTTTCGAGAACAGGCCGTTCGGTTCGATAGTGAGATCATTAATGTATGGATCGAGAGTGTAGACCTCTCGAAGCGCCCTTTCACACTGTTCGGAAAAGAAAGCGAGGACAGCGACAATATAACGACGATCCTTGAAGCCGATACGCTTATAATATCGACAGGAGCCTCTGCTAAATGGCTCGGGATCCCGGGCGAGGCCCCGGTACCGGAGGGGTTGGGCGGAAACGGTGTTTCAGCGTGTGCCACGTGTGACGGCTTCTTTTTCCGTGATAGATCGATCGTCGTGGTCGGCGGCGGCGACACCGCAATGGAAGAGGCGCTCTTTTTGACAAAATTCGCGTCGGAAGTGAAGCTGATCCATCGACGGGAGGAGTTCCGAGCATCAAAAATAATGCAGGAGCGGGTTCTGGCTCACGAAAAGATCGAAGTAATATGGAATACAGAGGTTAAAGAGATTCTGGGTTCGAAGGAGACCGGGGTCGAAGGCGTGCGAATATTTAACAGTTCAACCAGCGATGAAAGAGTTTTGCCGACGAACGGCGTGTTTATCGCCATCGGCCACAAGCCTAATACGGACCTATTCAAGGGTGTACTTGAAATGGATGACGTCGGCTATCTAAAGACCGAGGGCCGAACGATGAAAACGAACGTTCCCGGAGTATTTGCCTGCGGAGACGCCCAGGATTCGTACTATCGACAGGCCGTGACTGCTGCGGGGACAGGCTGCATGGCTGCCATCGATGCAGAACGATTCCTTGCTGAAACGGAAGCGGACGTTGAGAAGAATACCGCTTCAAACTGGTAAAGCTAGTATCTATGCCTATTTACGAGTATAAATGTCAACAATGCGGATTGAGCGTTGAAAAGAGACAAGGCGTATCCGACGCTCCGTTGACCACTTGCGAAAAGTGTCATGGCCGCTTGGAGAAGCAATGGTCACTGTCAGGCATTCAATTCAAGGGAGCAGGGTGGTATGTGACGGACTATTCAGGGAAGTCGGGAACTGGAAAGGCCGACAATATCGAAAAAAGTTCGCCTGTCGAATCAACCGCAACAACGGAATCCGCATCAAACCCCAAGAGTGACACAACTGCAACTGCAAAACCGGATACCATTACCAAGAATTCCTAAGATGACGTGCATCGCACGGAGTGTATTTATCGCGGCCCTGTTCGGCTTGCTTTTCGCTGCCGGTGTCGAAGCACAGTCGCGACACAGTGCCCGCTCCGTCGACGCAGACGGAACCATCCTCAGCGTTTTTGCAGCGAGAACCGACGATAAATCCGATCCGATAACCGTAGGTGACCTTTATCTTTACGAAAACGGGATCGAGCAAAAGATAAGGAATTTCAGCTTTGATCCGTCGCCCGCAAAGATCGTACTTCTCGTTGATAACTCACAAACACTGCCGACCACAGTTGATGCTTTGAAAAAAGCGGCGATGGAATTTGCATATGAGATCTTCGACGGTGATCAACTCTTTGTAATTGCGTACGACGAAAAGGCTGAGATCATTCAGGAATGGACGGATGATTCGAAGAAAATGGAAGCCTCACTTGAGACTTTTCGAAAGAAAGGGAACCCTTATTTGTTCGATGCTTTGAAAGCAACGATGAATGAAGTTTTGCTTCCGCTTATGCCTGGAACACGCAAAACTGCCGTCGTGGTTATTGGCGATGGGCTCGACCGCGGCAGCTCGATCAGTTTTGACAGGGTGCTCAACCAATTGCAGATAAATAACATCGCGGTTTACGCGCTTCAGGCGCCCGACCGAACCAGCGGTGCTTATCGCAGGGACCAACCCAAGGCCGCGTCGGTAATCAACCAGCTTGCGGAAGGCACCGGCGGTAAGATATTCCCAATTGAGGAAGCACAATCCGCCGCAAAGTTCATTTGTGATGAATTACGCCGAAACCGTTATCTTTTGTCGTATTCGCCCATTAATACTTCAACGTACGATGCCCGCAGAGTATTCCTTATAGCAAACGAAGGCATTTCTGTCCGCACCAAAGCTGCTCAGCCTCCCAACATAAAATAGTTTACCGACAATCCGCTCCGCTTGGCCGTCATCCGTGGCGAGGCGACGTTTCATTGCCGATCAGCCTCAGTGGGTTTATGGATCGTTAATCAAGGGAACAGATTCCGACTTAGTGATTCAGTTTTATGGTAAAATCTTTCTTTCCGCCTTCGTTTGTATCTGATGCGGGAATGGAGCTAAATACTTGAGCGATCCGAAAAAACATCCTGCAGCGCCGCCGCCTGACGATTTTTCAAAGACCACGCCGAATATCAATTTACCTCAGGATGATTCCCCTGTTGATTGGGACAAGACCAATTACAATTATCCAAAACAGCCGTCGTCAGAAGAATGGGGCAAAACGGTAGCCAATATTAAACCGATCGACACGAGCGTAAGCGGACAAAATTTTCCCGGCGCGAGGGCGCCATCGACGCCTGAATGGGGGGTGACCGAGGCGAATATCGATATGTCTCAGGCTGATTTCGGGTCGAGACCGGAAGATTTTACGGGAAACCGGAGCGATGAAGGCTACGGTAAAACAACCCCGTATTTCAGTTTGCCAGAAGCGGAACGTGCAAAATATCAAAACTTGCCTCCAGCGCCGACAGAAACGGCAGCTAAACAAGCCGAAGAAAAAAAGGGCGGTGTTCCCGGTTGGCTTTGGGCCGCCGCCGGCCTGTTGATGATGTTTTTCTTTGCAGTAGTTGTACTTGGGGTCGTGTTCTTTTTTATCCTTCGCGATTCCGGTTTTAAGGCGACGGTGGTCGGTGCACCAGTTGGCAGCGAGGTTCGAGTCGATGATGTTCCGCTTGGAACGACAACTGGAGAGGATGGCACGATCGAACTGCTCAATCTAAAGGCCGGTCCGCGCAAAATATCCATACTGCACCCAAATTTTACGTGCGAACCGCAGACCATTGTGGGCGGTAACGGTGTTAATCCTGATTCGATCCGTGCCAAATGTTCCCCTTCCAAACTAAGGGCCGGAGAAGATTGTTCGAACATCCAACTCGGTGAAGAGGACAAAGCCGAGCGATGCTATAACGCAGCACTTGACGCTTTGCCCGATCCATTTTCTGTCGAAGACCTCGTCAAGGCGTTGAACATCCTGATCGTCAATTTCAAGAGCGGCAGCTACGAAATACCGCCATTCCGGCTTGAAGCACTTAAAAAGGGCGCTGGATATATCCAGCGACTTCCCTCGCATGTCGTCCTTGAAGTCGGCGGTCACACCGATAACGTAGGCGGCAGCGAATCGAATCAAAAACTTTCCGAGAATCGTGCAAATGCCGTAAAGTCAAAATTAGAGACGTTTGGAGTGCGGCCAGGGAGCCTACAGATACGAGGTTACGGCTCAAACAATCCGAGAACCGACAATAATACCGAGTTGAGCAGGTTTTATAACAGGCGGATCCAGTACTCGATCGTGAAAAAGTAGCTCTATACTGCAACCGGAGCGGCGATTTTTCCGTGCGATCGATATCCCTCGAGCTTCAAGTTCTCGTATTTCATCTCCAATAGACCCGAGATTCCAGTCAGCGCATCGGCATTAATAAGTTCCAAAGTTGGCAGCGGCAGGGGCTCGCGCGACAACAGTTCTTCAACCTGATCGAGGTGATTGGAATAAATATGAAGGTCACCGAAGGTGTGGATGAATTCGCCAACTTCTAACCCACAAACATGTGCGATCAGATGGGTTAGCAATGCATAGCTGCTGATATTAAAGGGCACCCCGAGAAAAGCGTCGGCACTTCGCTGGTAAAGCTGGCAATGGAGATATTGACCATTTTCGACCTTGAATTGAAATAATGTGTGACACGGGGGAAGCGCGACGTCGTCACAAGTCTCAGGATTCCAGCCGGTCACGATCAGACGACGCGAGTTGGGATCGGTTTCGATCTGGTTGATAAGCCGTGCGATTTGATCGATTCCATTCAATTGCGGGTAATTACCGCCAAACGATCGCCACAGATAGCCGTAGACCGGGCCAAGATCACCAACATCCCGGCTAAACCGGGCCGTCTGTTCAGCGGTCGCCCATTCCTCCCAAATGTCCACACCTCGACCCCTCAGATCAGCTTCGTTCGTGCTGCCGCTCAAAAACCAAAAAAGCTCCTCCGCGACCCATCGAAACGGGACACGTTTTGTTGTAACGATCGGAAAACCCTCGCGAAGGCCGAACCGTGTCTGATATCCGAACGAAGCGATCGTGCCGACGCCCGTACGATCATCGTGGCGTGTTCCGTTTTCCAGAATGTGCCTCAGCAGGTCGTGATACTGTTTCATCGAGATTCAGAATTCGTGTGTCTTAATGTTGTCAGGAAACACAGTGTACGCACGAAAAAACTCCAATACCAAAAGATTAACCTCAAATTTGTCGATTGGAAACCTAAACGCTAGTATTCTTGTTTGAAATGCTAATTGCATGCAATTTATGAAAGGTAAGTTTGAAGTCAGCTTTAACAGCCCTCAATGCGGTTGGATGTCGATAGGTTTCGATAATGGGATCCAAGAGTTTCATACGACGACGGCGCACGTTCCGCACGAAGCGGCACTTTCGAATCTGCTTTCTATCCTTTCGTCGCTTATGGACACAAGCTCCACCGAGAACGAATATTTACTTAAATGGAACCGCGATCCGGAGGAGTTTGATTTTCATTTTGTTCGAAGCGGAGGGGATTTGCTTATCGAGATCTTTCAATATCCAACGGAAGAGAGAGACGCCCGTGAACGCGAACTGGTTTTTACGCACACCGGCCCATTGTTCGATGTGTGCAGGTCATTCGCCGAAACCTTTGAACAGCTTCATGAGGACCGGGATACCGATGAGTTTGAGTCTAATTGGAGACAGCCGTTTCCCTCATCAGAATTTGAAATTTTTCGGAATCGGTTGATGTAGCGGCGATATTAGCGAAGATATATTTCGGCGGTCGCATTTATGAAAGAAAGGCTTTTAGACCTGCTTGCCTGTCCTAGCT
>JBAUGL010000086.1:0-2157 GCA_049679665.1 Pyrinomonadaceae bacterium
GGCCGAATTGATGCAGGTCTGGCCCTAAGAGAGCCTCTTGCGGCTTCGCCGCCCGGGTAGGCGGGTACGCCAACCCGGGCCACCCGCGACCAGCGCGAAGAGTGAGTAGCCGCGGACGGCAACCGGCGAAACCCGCGCCCGTCTACCAAACCTAAGCGGAACAAGGCCGGCGGCAAGCAACAGGGAGAAACAAGTTGGCTCGGGTATCGCCGTAGCCGCAGCTACCAACGGACCTACGCCGAATTGCGTCCGCCAAATACTCAAGTCAGCCGCTGCCACGCTTCCGTCGCCGTTAGCGTCGCCGTTAGAATTATTTGTCTGGCCAGTGAGACCAACCCCCCGCTGCCATTTCAAGTAGTCTCCGCCGTCGACGTCGCCGTCGCCATCGAAATAGGCGTTATTCGCGCCAATGCCATCGACGATCTCCATACTACGGATGAAGAAGTCGGTGTCGAAACCGACCTCCGATTGCGTGTTGAAATGCAGGAATTCAATCCAGTCAATGGAGAAGCCAGGATTGGCCAACGGTCCCGCGCGAGTGAACGTGGCCCCGACATTGTCGAGCGGAATCATCTTGGCTTCAAATGTTTCCGGGCCAGTCAGCTTGACCTCAAGTCGCACGCCTGAGTCCGTGCCCACCTGCAGTGGAGTTACGGAGTCGGCGTTGAAAAGGCCCGTGTTGGTGAAATCCGGGTCGGTGTTTGGGTCTGGACCATCTCCAAATGCGAGTCCCCATTGACCGTAGTTGAAGTACTCGAAAGATTGGAACCGCATCTTCTCCTTGGGCGCCGCTCCCGGTGTGCAGCCCATACCGTTATAGCAAGTGTTCCCATTCACCCCGCCCGTGCTACCTGAGAGTCGCACAAAGTACCCGCGAAAGAAGAGCGTTTCGCTGGGATTGTCGATGACCACTTTGAGCGTCTGGCCGACCTCCAGCGGAGCAAAGCCGCGACCGGCCCGGGCAATGTCGCGTTGACCGCCCCCGCCGGCGCTTTCCACTACGGGATTGAACAGCGACCAGGCGCGGCCGATGTTGTTATAAGTCGAGGAACCTAACGCCCCGGTATGGGCGCCATCGTCGATTCTTTGTTGGACGAAAGAGTCGTAAGTTCCGTCGAAGTTCCAAGCGGTGAAGCCCGTGCCGCCGTTATCTCCTTCCTGCCAGCCGTCCGCATAGACGGGATCGGAAGCGTTGTCTGAGGCGTTGATCGCGTAGCAGACGGCGGACCCCCATGCGGAGAGACCAGCCGCGCCAATCAGAAGAATTGAGACAATGCGCCGGAAGAACTCCCGCCAAGACCTTTTCATGGCTCCTGGGCCCTCCTTCGAATCTTCAAGGTACAGAATCCCGCATTCCGCGAGGACTAAGAAACAGGGAGAAGGTCAGGCGCCGGACTGTTAATGCCATCTCTCATTTCCGCGTCATCTCTTCACTAATGGCTACGCCTGCTTACGACCGACGAGACGGCGCCGCGCCGACCCAAGAGGAATATCATCCCCCACATCACCACGGCCGAGGTCGCGGGTTCTGGTACGAGGGTCAAGGCGTCCGATAGCGCGGGGGCTGCGCCAAAGGCGCCTTGCCAATCGGCAAGGTCCGAGACGCTCACTGGGTGAGGTGATTCTCCGCGCTGCCACGCCAAAAAGTCGGCGCCGTCCACCAACTCGTCCATCGTGAAGTCGCCCGGGTCGGCGCATTGCGCTGCGTTCAATTCATTCTGGAGGGCGGTTTCCAGGCCGTGGTCCGTCCACGTCCTGTTTTGAACTTTGTCCCACCCAAAGGCCGAGACCCCGTCCTCCTCGACGACCGCAAATGCGATCTTGTTAAAGTAGAACGAGAACTCATCGACGAGCTCATCGCCAATCGACTTCGTCGAATACGATGCCACGAAAGTCCGATCGAATTTCCATGCCTCGGTTGGGACGACGCAGCCGGGACCGACGTCGACGACTCGAATTTCCGCAGTACCTATGCTATTTCCGTTAATCGCGAATCTGAACAAGTCCGTGGACACGACGCCCGAATCCGCAGGAGTTGATCGTCACTTGCAGCAGTTGTAGCATGCCGCGCGCAAAAGACAGAAGCTCGCAAGCTTTTAACATTTATATATCCGCCCCGAAATCCGCTGGGACTGGTACAATGGCGCGGGCTTGCCG
>JBAUGL010000087.1:0-14419 GCA_049679665.1 Pyrinomonadaceae bacterium
GTTCAATCTGTTCAATCTGTTCAATCTGTTCAATCGTTCAATCTGTTCAATCGTTCAATCTGTTCACCCTGTTCAATCTGTTCAATGCGATCATTGTTCATAGTGGGCGGCAAGATCGTCATCAACAGCCAGTGGGTTGCAAATGCTACTCCAAACCCAACAAACCACTCGTAATCATACAAAGGGCGAAACATAGGAATTATGCTGGCCCATCTTAAACTCTGTAAAGTTTCGTTCTCATCTAATTATTATGCGTTACAACTTATATTGGTCACTGCTTTGCCCGCACGGCAAATGTTTTACGAAGTGGTAAACCTCATCGAAATTGGAAATGCTGCTCGGAATAAGCAATGCCGTTCTGCCGTCCGAGAAGTGAAGTTTTACGCGGCCAACAAGGCCCCGGCCAACCGAGCTGTCGCCGCTGGGGATAGTAGAGTAACGCAGATTATCCTCAACGAGATGGAGTTCGGACATCGGGATCTCGCTCCCATTCGCAAGCACTATGGAATTGTCTGATAGATATTTCACCCCTTTCGCACGGGTGCGAAAATACAAAAAGAACAACAAAAACGGCAAGAGTATAGAGCCCAATGGAAAGGCAATCATCGCGCCCACGATATTTGGATCAGCCAGCACTGCTATGCCGACCGGAACAAGAATAACGGCCAGGATGCTCAACGCAATCGGAACCAAAAGACTCGACTGTACCGTAACTCCGGTGTCCAGAGGCATCGATGTTTGCTGGTTCATAAACTTATACTCCGAAAGGAGGCTACGGTACCTGTGAATTCGACCGAGCCGCAACTGTGTTGCTCAGTCCCCAGTGAACAAAAAAAGCAACGCCGAATCCGACAAACCACGCGTAATCATACAAAGGGCGAAACATAGGAATTATCAGCCCAATCCACGCAAAAAAGCAACCAAGGAGCGTTGCAGCAACGGCTCGCCAATTCCAGCCGCCGTATTCGCCCCGAGTTCGGTACAGATCACCGAGGTTTAGATCTTTTTGCCTAACGATCCAATAATCGGCGATCAGCACTCCGGCAATCGATCCGAGGCCGCCGGAATAGCCGAGCAGCCACGAGAAAATATAACCGCTCGGGTCGGCCAGCAGTTTCCAAGGCTGCATAATAATTCCAATAACCCCCGTGATCAATCCCCCGGTTCGGAATGATATCCATTTAGGGAAAGCGTTCGCAAAATCGTTTGCCGGAGATACAACATTCGCGGCGATATTGACTGAGAGAGTCGCGACAACGATCGTGAACATAGAGATCGCGACGACGACTGGCTGTGAAAATTGTCCGACAAGTTTAACGGGGTCCCAGGCGTCAGCCGGGTTCATATTCGGAAACACAACCACCGCCGCCGAAGTTATCAAGATTCCCATGGCCGCGAAAACGACCATCGTTGTCGGGAGTGCGACCGTTTGCCCGACAACCTGCTCACGCTGACTCTTGCCGAAGCGTGTGAAGTCCGGCATGTTCAAGCTGAGAGTTGCCCAAAAGCCGATCATTGCCGTCAGACTCGGTATGAAAATCGGCCAAAATTGGCTAAACGTTCGAAATTTGCCCGGTTCGTTAAGCAGAAATCCGACGCCGCCGGCTTCGTATAAGATCCAAGCAAGCAGGATCGCGGTCATCACAAGCACGAACGGAGCGGCCCAGTTCTCGACGTGCCGCAGCAAATTCATCCCGCGATAGACAATAAAAATGTTTAGACCCCAGAACAAAAGGAACGAAAGCCACTCAGTCGGCGTGTGCCCTCCGATCGGCCCGCCGAGCAATTTAGCCCAGCCAGGTATGAACGAACCAAAGAATGTATGCAGTGCCTGTCCGCCGATCCATGCCTGTATGCCGAACCAACCGCACGCGACCAGCGCGCGCATCAGTGCAGGAAGGTTCGACCCGACCGTGCCAAACGCCGCCCGCGCAAAAACCGGAAACGGAATGCCGTATTTAGTTCCCGGATGCGAATTTAGCAAGATCGGAACGAGCACGATGACGTTGCCGAGCAGAATGGTGATCAAGGCCTGCCACCAGCTCATGCCGGCCGAGATCAGCCCCGAAGCTAGCATATACGTCGGTATGCAGTGTGCCATCGATATCCACAACGCGGCGTAGTTATACGTCGTCCAGTTACGATTCGCGACCGGCACCGGCGCAAGGTCTTCGTTATAGAGCGGCGAAGACTCGATACTTTTCAGTGAATCATCGTTCAGTTCGACGCGTCCGTCGGGGTGATGAATAGTTTCAGGTTCCGGCATAATTTGGTTATGTTTTTCGCACTTATTTGCGAAGGGTCGTAAGTGGCGGCGTTGAAAGCTCGAATACCGCTGGATTCTCGCCGATTATCGCGGCAGCGAAAAAGCGTGGCACGTATCTATTCGCTTCCTCGGTCATCGGGGGCCGCAATTCTGTCTTGTGTCGAAAGATCGACCAAAAACTCCTTTCAGTAATACCGTTTGCACGCAACTGCCGAAGGTAGTCGCGAACCCCATCGGCGCCCTGATTGAAACTGAACAGCGCAAGCGTCCAGCTTGATTTTTCGGCTCCAAAATCACTTATTAGATCGGACATGTGACGAGCCGCCGCATCGCATTGTTTTTGAACATTACAATAGTCAGCCGGAAGCAGCCCGTAAAGTCCGGCCGTATTCCGAGAAAATTGAAACAAGCCTACCGGAGCTCTCCCGGGATGTTCCCAATTCAAATCCGGGCAATCGTGATATTCGGATTCGACCATCGCCTGATAAAGACCCAAGGCAGCCGGAACCTTCTGCTCATCGAATGCCCGGATGACAGTCGGGGCAAATTGCGTAGCCCGACCATAGATAGCTCTTAAACCTTCTTCGCCCGGCTTCTGCGACAGGCTATCCTTATCTTCAACGTAATCGTCGATCTGATCCCTGATTGCGAGAACGGCAGTGCTTTCAAATTCCGTTGGCTCATCACCGATCAACTTTTCGACATGTTTCGACTGCTCGCTAATAAAGAGGAACTTTTCCTCATCTCTCATTTCCCAATAAAGCTTAACCGCGGGAGTAGGTGCGACGACGTTCACAGATCCGGCTTGTCGTCCGCTTGAAAAGAAATAATCGTACGCAAAAAACAACAGTAGCGGAGTAATCACAGCGACTCCAATAATGAGCATTAACCTTTTACTTCGGAAAGTCGCAGCGATGTTCGACGACAATACTGCCGTGGCCGCGCTTTTCTCGTCTGTGTCGTGACTGTCACTCAAATCCATCACCGATGCCGGTAAAAGCGCTGTCGATTTCTCATCGGACCGCGGGCCGTCGAGCAGATGCGCTCCGTCATCAAGACAGAAGCTTAAGCTGTCGTCGTAATAATCTCGTCTGCATTCGGGGCATCGTTTCATAATATTTTGCCAAAGACACGCATTATCTGGTCATAGGTTCAATCAAATTCAATTTCGGGCATGGTCTGACCGAATTCTATTCCGGCAGATTCATCCGTTTTATCAGTTCCTTGTAGCGCGGGTCGTCGCGCAACGGGTCATAAGCCGGTTCGACCTTAAGAGAGGTTAGGCGAAAGTCGCGTTCGGCGAAAGCTTTTCCCAGCGAATTGAACGCCTTTTGCCGCTCGCCGAGCGCTGCGTAAAGAATCGCAGTCTCAGCCGGCGAAACATATTTTTCAGAAACGTGTAATCTGTCGAGTATTCTAAGCGCTTCTTTATGATTGCCGGTCACAGCATACGCCCGGCCGAGAAACAGGAGCGCACTGGTGGTTTCTTCTAATTTAAGTGACACCTCGTATGAGCTAAACGCCTCTGAGTACAGGCCCTTCTCGACTAGGGCATTGGCGAGATTCAGATGAGCGAAAGGATTCTCCGGAGCCGCGGCCACATGAATCCGCGCTTTCGCCACGGCCTCGTCATATTGCCGGGCGAGATAGAAAATGCTTCCTTCGTTGCCGACCAATCCTGTTCGCAATGGGTCGAGTACACGCGCGAGCCTGATCTCGCGCATGGCTTCATCAACTCGGCCAAGGTGCGAAAGAAATTCCGCATATAGCGTATGAGCCGCCGCGAGATTCGGGTTTAATTCGATCGCTGTTTGAAAGGCAGTTTCGGCACCTTTCCAATCAAACTCGAAATGTCTGACTCGGGCCAGCGTGTAATGCGCTTCGGAAAGAGTATCGTCCAAAGCCAATGCCTTTTCTGCCACAACGCGCGCTTGTGGTACCCCTTCCCTCGAGCTGAGGGCGGCAATTTCGACAAGAGCCGCGAAATTGATCGATAATTCCGCATAGGCTCGCGCAAAATTCGGGTCAAGCGCTACCGCTTGATTTTGATATTCTATAGCCTTTCGTATATTTTCAGCACCGTTTTTCCGGCGAAAGAAAACGCCGTTCATATACGCCTGGTAAGCCTTCGGATCTTGCGTAAGATGCTTGGTTATTTGCTGCTCCTGCGCACCCGACAATTTTAGCTGCAATTTTTCCGAGACAGCTTGTGCGATCTCTTCGGGAACATTCATGGCGTCAGCCACTTTGCGGTTGTAAATATCGCCCCAGATTCGAGAATTGTCCGCCGTATTGATAAGTTCTGCGCTGATCTGAAGATCATCGCCGCGCCGGACGATGCGTCCGGTCAGTATTGCTCCAACACCGAGCTGTCGAGCCGCATCCTGAATATCAACGCTCTCACCGCGATACTTAAAGCTCGAACTGCGGGCGATGACTTTCAACTGTGGCAGTCGCGAAAGATTGTTGATCAGATTTTCGCTCAAGCCGTCGGATAAATAGTCGTTTTCCGCGTTTCCGCTGCCGTTTACGAATGGAAGGACGGCGATCGAATTGATCGGCTCGGCCCGGAGTAACGTCAGATAGCCGATCGCGCCAAGCCCGATAACAAATAAAACTGCCGCTCCGATCCATGCCAACCTGTGTTTCTTTACTTCGCCAACGATATATTCGGCACTCGACGCGCTGCGTTCTGTAATGGATGGCGAAACCTTTTCGGCCGACTGCACGGAAGTCTTTGATTTAGAAAAAGTCTCGCCGGAACGCGAGTCGCGACCGGAGATGTTCATCGACCTTGTGGGCCGCCACTCGACTTCATCTTCTCGAGCAAGAGCTATCGCCTCCTTGACGGACATCGCTCTTCCCTGACTTTGCGCAATCGCAAAACCTTCTTTGCCAATCGCAGCACGCGCTTCATCGAGATAACGTTCCAAAAATAGGCGGTCGACCTCTTCTATCTTGTAGCCGGCCGCATCGTAGATCGACTCCATCGCTCCGCTCAAACGTGCTGCTCTTTCCATTTCGCCACCGATGACCGCTAACGCCGCAAATCTTTCGAGAGCGTAGCCAACACTGACGCTGCTCCCCATTTCCTCGCTGATCTTCAGCGATTCCAGCGTGTATGCATGGGAGGCTTGGTAGTCCTTCGTTTGACATGCCACGGCCGCAAGATTGATCGCGGCGAGCATGTTTAGGTGCTGGAATCCGTTTTGCTTCGCGATAAGGAGCGTTTCTTCGTAGAGCTTTTGAGCCGACACGTAGTCTTCGCGATGCCGGGCAAGTTCGCCCAAGGCATTCGCCAACTCTGCGGCCTCGAATGTTTCGCCGGCTTCGCGCGCCATCGCCAAAGCTTCCTCGCTAAACTTTTGCGCACCCGCAAAGTCACCCTTGTTATGTTTTGCCGTTCCAACGCTGTGAAGGGCGTTGATGATCAGTCTCTTATCGCCGGTTTCGAGCGCTATCTTCAAGCTCTTCTCGGCGAACGCTACTGCTCCGTCGAAATCGCCCCGATTCCAACTCAAGCTGCTGATGCCCCGATAAGCGGATGAAAGCAGTTTCGGATCGGCCGTTTCGCCGTTCGCATTAAGTATCGTCTGCGTCCACTCGACTCCTTCGGCGAGATGTCCGCGTCGCCACCAAAATCGCTGGATCGACACCGCAATTCTAAGAGCAGTCTCTGGTTCGTTCTCCACCGTCCAATGAAGCGCCGCTCGTATGTTCTCGTGTTCCTGTCCGAGCTTTTCCAACCACTCGGCGGCGCGCGAGCCTCGTAGTTTCGGCTCGGCATCCTCGGCAAGATCCGCGTAAAAGGCGGCGTGGCGCTGTCTGACTTCTTCGCCTGCGCCGCTTTGTTCCAATTTTTCGAGCGCGAATTCGCGGACGACTACCAACATCCGGAAACGGGGCTCGCCGCTTGGCCGGTGCTTCCGCTCGATCAAGTTTTTGTCGAGCAGCGACGAAACAGCATCAAGAATTTCACCGCCGGAATCCGCGGCTACAGCTTCGGCTGAGTCGATCGTAAAACCGCCGGCAAAGACTGACAGGCGATCGAGGAGTTGCTTTTCTCCCGCGTCGAGCAGATCGTAACTCCACGCAATCGCGCCTCGCATCGCCTGGCGACGTTCGGGTAACTCTTTGTCGCCTCCGGTCAGAAATCGAAGAGAAGTTGAAAGCCGCGTAAGGATTGCCTGCGGCTCCAAAAGCCTGATGCGCGCGGCTGCGAGTTCGATCGCGAACGGAAGGCCGTCAAGGTGTCGGCAGATTTCCGCCACGTCAGCGGCGTTCGCTTCAGTCAATTCAAAGTCGGGCTTGACGCTTCGCGCCCGCTCGACAAAAAATCGGATCGATTCATATCCCGACAATCCGGCAGCGGATAACCGCTCATCTTCGGATGGCAGGGTTAGCGGTGGAACGGCAAATTGGTGTTCTGCCCTCAAACGCAAGAGCTCGCGGCTTGTGACCAAGAACGAAAGGCTCGGAGCGATGATGATCAGTTTCTCTATATCCGATGCGGCCCCAGAAACTTGCTCGAAATTATCTACGACGAGCAGCATTTTTCGCCCGCCGAAATGATCTTTCAACGCGTCGAGAATCGGCTCACTCCCCGACTCCTTAACTCCCAACTCTTGTGCGATGGCCGCAGCGACCAACTTGAAATCAGTTATCGCGGCCAGTTTTACAAAAAACACTCCGTCCGGAAAGTTCAGAAGCATTCGACAGGCCACGGCCTTCGCGAGCCGAGTCTTGCCTGTCCCGCCGATCCCGGTCAGTGTCAGGAGTCGAATGTTGTCCCGACTCAGCAAACCTTCGATCTCAGCAATTTCCTTTTCGCGGCCGATCAGCGGCGAAAGATCATCGGCAAGATTATTCGGTGACGCTGTAAATTCATTTTGAGGGTGAGAGGACGGGTGAAGTATCGCCGTCGCGGGTTCGTCCACAGACGCTGGCCCATCGAGCAGGGCACTGCCGTCATCTAGACAGTAAAGCTGCGTGTCGTCGTAATAATCGCGTCGGCATTCCGGGCAACGTTTCATTGGTTCAGTTGCTCAAACAAGTTCTGTTCTTGAAATCACGCCTTATAATTCTTGTCACTTATGGCGCGGCTTGGAAGAATGGTCTCCGATCCAGTCCGCAATAATCTCCAGCACTTTTGGCGATATACTTTCTTCTATTTTCTCATATTCGGTTGGCGAGCCGGTTTTAGCCGTTTGAAACAAGTGATTGATCCCGTAAATTTCCATCACGGTAACGTCGTTGTTATGACTTAAGGAGTCGTAGATTGCGCTCAAATTTTCCTTCGCCGATACGATCACGTCAAGCGAGCCGTTCAGGGCTAAAACCGGACACGTTACTTTTTTGAGACTTTCGCGCGGATCATATGCGGAAAAGAATTTGGCATACGGCGTTTTTTGGACGGCAAGTTGTTGTGCGACCGCGTCGTCGAGGTCTTTCTCCGACGGCTGAAATGGAAACACCGCTTTTAGTAATTCGCGCACGACCGGGCGCATCTTTTCGTCGTTTGCGTTTTGCTTTTGCATCTCCTGAAACTCACGGAGCACCGCTAAAAACTTTTGCATCTCGGCTTCAGGCAAATTTTTCGCCCGTAGGGTTTGATTGAAACGAACCGCAAAGGTTTCGTCGCCGGAAAAGGCAGGCGCCCCCAGCAAAACGATAAATTTCACGTCATTTGTTTTTGCAGCGACAAAGGGAGCGATAATTGAGCCCAAACTGTGTCCGATCAGGCCAATTTGTTCCGTATCGATCTCCTTTTGTTGCTTTAGAAATTCGATCCCGGCCAGAACATCGTTGGAAAAGTCATCACCCGTCGAGTTGTAATAATTGCCTGTCGATTTACCGACGCCGCGCGAGTCAACTCGTAGAACGGCGATATTGCGTCTTGCTAAATAATCGGCAATCACGGCAAAGGGTTTGTGTC
Source organism: Pyrinomonadaceae bacterium (assembly GCA_049679665.1). Lineage (GTDB taxonomy): Bacteria > Acidobacteriota > Blastocatellia > Pyrinomonadales > Pyrinomonadaceae > OLB17. The sequence goes on from JBAUGL010000087.1 coordinate 8,202, forward strand.
CGAGCATCGTTTGGTCACGGTCGACCGCTCCCGACCCCGGCAATAGAACGACCGCCGGGAAACGCCCCTTTCGTTTAGAAACGGTCAATGTTCCGCCAATCACCGTTCCGTCCCTCGCGTTTTTGTAACTCACTTCGCGCGTCAGATACGGAAACGGCGGCCTGGGCGTCTGCGGGCGGCTTTGCGCGAGCAACGAATCCAGGCTGCCAATAAATACCAACAAAATCACCAAAACCCGCTTCAGCATAACCTCTCCTTTCATGTTCATTGCATTCCACGTTTGATTGATTTGTCTTCGCCTACGATTTTTCTATCAAATGAATCTGTCAAAATCACGTTTACTCCGGGAAACCCACTTTCCTCAGCAGCCCGTGATAGCGCGGATCGTCGCGCAGATTGTTCCATTTTGGATCGGATTTCAGAAACGTGAGTCGCGGGTCGCGTTGTTGGACGCCGCGTTCGAGCCACGCAATGGCCTCGTCTCGCTCGCCGAGGCCGTTGTAAACCATCGCAATATTGTATGGCGGCACGAAACGTTCGTTGGATAATTTTAGAAGATTGTCGAGCGTTTCACGTGCTTCCTTTGTCTTACCGGAACGCGCCAGAGCAAAGCCCAGAAACGACAACATACGAGTATTGTCTTTGTGCAGTTCATAACCTCTGCGGGCTGCCGCGGCCGCTTCTGCATACATGCCCTTGTCAATAAAGGCGCTTGCCTTATACTGATACGCAAACCAATAATTCGCATCCAGTTCAAGAGCACGTTCCAGTTTCGATATGGCTTCGTCGGCGCGTCCAGCATGGATCAGAAACTGCGTTTCGAGAGCGATGTTTCGCAAGTTTAACGGCTCGAGTTCAACCGAGCGCTTTGCGGCTGCAAGCGCTTCCTCGTGCCGCCCGACGCTTGATAGTATGTGGGCATAAGCCATATGAGTGTCGCTTGTGTTTGGGTCGAGCTCGAGAGCTCTTTTGCAGTGCTTTTCCGCCTCCTTCCAATCCCAGTCATACCAGTAGATCAACCAGCCAAGCATTGCATGGGCTTCGGCCAGGTCATTATCGATCTCGAGAGCTTTCTGAGCCGCTGCTTTTGCTTTAGGGAAATAGTCTTCAGGACGCATCTCACCTCCGAGCGTGAGTCCGCGGTAGGCATCGGCTAATCCGACATAAGCCATGGCGTAGTTTGGATCGATCTCTATCGCTTTTTCGAGATATGAAACTGCCTTTAGAAGTTCCGGTCTTATTATTTTGAGCGTGTGAAAACGGCCTCTCAGGTACAGCTGATATGCTTCGCTATTGGCCGTATAACTCTTGGTCAAACGCTTTTCGTCGGCGCCCGTGAGTTTCGTTTGCAGTTTAATCGCTACATCGCGGGCGATCTCGGTTTTGAGTGAGATAAGGTCTGTTTGTTTGCGGTTGTACTGGTCGCCCCATATTCGATTGCCCGTTTGGGCATCAACCAATTCCAGGTACAACGTCAAACCATCGCCACGCTGGACGATGCGCCCGTTTAAGATTGCCTGTACGTTCAATTCTCTGCCGATAGTCGCCGCGTCCGTCTCTTTGCCTTTGTAACGAAAAACGGAACTTCGAGCCTTTACATTTAGATTTGGCAATTGCATCAAACTGTTGATCAGCGATTCGGTCATGCCGTCGGACAAATATTCGACATCGGCGTTTCCGCTTTCATTGACGAACGGCATTACGGCGATGGATTCGATCTGTTTGGTCGGACCACGGTCATAATATAGATAACCACCGATGCCGAGGACGGTCACAAGGACTACGCTGAGGATGCCTGAAATAAATGAGTTTCTTCTACCGACCGGTTTAACTGGATTTGATGCATCAGAAGCTCCAGACTGTGGAGCGAATGTGCGTGTCGGCTGTTCGAGAGGTATTTCGCCGTGACGGGACCCGGTTGCCGCCGCTCCCGATTCAGCCAGAATCGCGGTCGCTGGTTCCTCAGACGCCGGCCCTTCGAGCAGATGCGCTCCGTCATCAAGACAGAAGCTTAAGCTGTCATCGTAATAATCTCGTCTGCATTCGGGGCATCGTTTCATAATATTTTGCCGAAGGCACCCTGAATTATCATGGAAATCCGACACGCTTTACAAGATCGGCGAATCGCGGGTCGCTTCTAAGTGGGTCGAGGGCCGGATCCACCTTTAGAAACTGGAGCTGGAGGTCATGTTCGGAAAATGCCTTTTCCAAAGAGAAAAAAGCGGCGTCCTTTTCATCGAGTGCCGCGAGCAGCACTGCCAATTCACCCGACGAGAAGTAGTCATTTCCGGATCGCAGTTCCAATAATATTTGCTTCGCCATATCGCGGTCACCCGATCGGGCGTACGATGCCCCGAGATATATTTTTGTGCTTGGCGTGGTATCGCCGCGTCCCGCTGCGTTGCGATACCATTCGATAGCCTCGTCGTGACGCCCTCTGGCAGCAGCTGTGTAACCGAGACAGACATAAGGGGCGCTTGCGCTCGGATCGAGTTCGATAGTTTTTTTAAGAGCGGATTCCGCCTCGTCATAGCGGCGGGCAAAAAAGAGCTGGTATCCAAGATTGTCGTTCGTGCTGACGGAAAGAGGATCAAGGTCGCGGGCCCGCTTCGCCTCGATCACGGCCTCATCGGGCCGGCCGATCATATTCAGGAAATAAGAGTATCGCTCGCGAGCATCGCTCAGATTGGGATTGAGTTCGATAGCCCGCTTAAACTCGTTCTCCGCACTTGCCCACTTCCACTCGTTCATATAGATAGCAGCCAACCCGATGTGAGCGTCCGGCAAGTTTTCATCAAGCCGGATCGCCTGTTGGGCCGCGTCTCTTGCCTTTGGGAGGGCTTCATGCGGATCCATTGCGCTAGTACTTGCAAGCAGGATGTAGCTCCTCGAAAGACGGGCGTGTGCCGGAGCAAACTCGGGCTCTTCAATGATCGCCTGTAGGTAAAACTTGTTTGCAGTTTTCAAGCTTTCGGGGCCGATCCGATCGATGTAGAAATTGCCTTTGAGGAAGTATTCGAACGCCTTGGGACTTGGTCTTTGTTTTGTTTCGGCGGGAATTTCAGCGATACCGGAAAGTCTTGGACGAAGCCGCTCAACTACCGTCCGCGCGATCTCCTGATCGATCGAAACTATATCGGCTGCTTGTCGGCTAAACTGTTCACCCCAAATCTGTTTGTTGTCCCGGGCATCTATCAATTCTACACGGACAGTCAGGCTGTCGCCTTCCCGCGATATCCGGCCCATGATCAGTGCGCGAACCCCGAGTTTGTCCGCCACGTCCATGATATCAACATCCGGCCCGCGATGTTTGAAGCTTGACGAACGGGCAATGACCTTTAAATTCGACAGCTGTGACAGCCGGTCGATGAGGCTTTCACTCATTCCGTCCGACAGGTAATCCATTTCGGCGTCGCCGATTCCGTTTTCGAACGGGAGCACGGCTAGCGATCGGATCTGATCACCGTCGCTTTCATATAAATAATAAAAACCGAAACTACATACTGCTATAAGCGCAACAGCGACAACTCCGGCAATCAACAGCCGTCGATTAGTTGCGAACAATCCGTTTCTGAGGCCGATCGCTTTGGTCGCGTCTTTCCCGGAATTTCCATTATCAGACTGCGAAAAAACTCTCGTCGCCGCTTCAACTTCTACATCGGGAAGGACCGCCGTTGCATGTTCATCGGCAGACGGCGGGCCTTCGAGCAGTTCACTACCATCATCGAGACAGTAAAGGAGCGTATCGTCGTAATAGTCTCGTCGGCATTCGGGACATCGTTTCATATAGATCCATCAGGGCGTTTGCCGTAATGGCTTGGATTAGCAGCAAGGAATTTCCCCGTGAGGCTACTTGTTTTGTTCATCAAGCCATTTCTTGAGCGGTGCGAAGTAATCGATGATCGCGGTGGCGTCCATTTTGTCTTCGCCGGTCATTGCTTTTAAAGCTTCAGGCCAGGGACGGCTTTTTCCCATCGCGAGCATCTCGGCGAGTTTTGCGCCGGCCGCCTTGTTCCCGTATATCGAGCAGCGGTTGAGTGGGCCTTTGTCGCCGGCGACGCGGCACAGCGCTCGATGAAACTGGAACTGCAGCACGGCCGCCAAGAAGTATCGGGCGTATGGCACGTTTGCCGCCACGTGGTATTTTGCTCCGGCGTCAAAGTCCTTCTCGGTGCGCTCGACCGGCGCTGCTATGCCCTGGTATTTGCCCGTCAGTTCCCACCACGCCTTGTTGTAGTCGGCGGGTTTTACCTCGCCCGAGAACACCTTCCACCGCCATTGGTCGACCATGTAGCCAAATGGTAGAAAAGCTACCTTGTCCAGTGCCTGCTTCAGCAGAAAATCAACATCGTCGCGCTCATCGGGAATCTTGTCGATCAGGCCGATCTGCTTGAGATACGCGGGTGTCACCGAGAGGGCGACCGAGTCGCCGATAGCCTCATGAAACCCATCGTTCGCGCTGTCCTGATAAAGGAACGGTTGTCCGGCGTACGCCATCTGGTAGTAGTTGTGGCCCAGCTCGTGGTGAACGACCACAAGTTCCTCGCCCGTGATCTTGATGCACATCTTGATCCGGACGTCCTTTTGGTTATCGATGTCCCAGGCGCTCGCATGGCAAACGACCTCGCGGTCCTGTGGCTTCGCGAACAGCGAACGCTCCCAAAAGGTCGAGGGCAGCGCTTCGAAGCCAAGCGATTTGAAGAAACCCTCGCCATAAAGGACCATCTGGCGGGCATCCGTCTTCTTTTGTAATAGATTTTCGGTCAGGTCGTAGTCCGCGCCGCCCGACTCAGGTTTCAACAGGGGGTAAATATTTCCCCATGACTGTGACCACATATTGCCGAGCAGATGGGCCGGGATCGGGCCGTTCTCGGGCACGACCGCGGGCCCGTATTTCTTAACAAGCTGCTTGCGAGTGTATTTATACAGCGAGTCGTAAAGCGGTTTGACCTGCAGCCAGAGCCGTTCCATCTCGGCGGAGAACTCGTCTGGCTTGAGATCATAGTTTGACCTCCACATCGCGCCAACATCGGCGAACCCCATCCCCCGTGCGCCCTTATTGGCCAACTCGACAAAGCGAGCGTAATCGTTTCGGTAGCCAGGGGCGACGGTCCGCCAGCCGAGCCATGCCATTTTCAGCTGTTCAGGGTCGCGGCTGTCCGCTAGGATGTCTTCCATTTCGTTAAGCGATAGACACTTGGCCTTATCACCGTCCGGACAATATTTGCCCTTGCCATACTCGCTTTGCATAGAAACCGTTATCTTGGTCAGCTCGTCGCGCTCGGAAGCGTTGGCAGGTGCCGGCAGCGACAGTCCGAGCCGGAGTATCTTGAGCTTGCGCTGTATATCGCGTGACAGTTTCAGCCCGTCATAGCGTTTTGACGCCAACGCCAGCTCCGTAAACGCCGCCGTAAGCTCTTTCAGGCCTTCAGCAGCGAGACCTTCCGTATCGTCCGTAATAAAATTTTGATTGATCCAATCGGCCCGTGCGCCTCTGACCGTCAGGTGTAAAAGACGCTTTTCGGCATCGGCGACAAACTTTTCGGCTTCACGCACCGATGGCTTTACCGCCCTTTTCGCGCCACGCGACTGCCCAAAAGAAACGTCCGCCAAAGCGACCAACAGTATCAGTAAGGCTGCAAACACTAGACGCGATTCCGCACATCGAACATTGTTCTTTTCCATAATAAACCTCGGTCTCGACATTATACTTCGACCCACCTCCGACCCTAGCAAGTCACCTACAGACCCGGCCGTTTCAGACATTACCGCCCTTCTTCCATATTAACGAACCGGTTGATCGCAGCGACAACTTTCGCACCGACATCGGCGTCGGCGGGAAAGTAATGCGAGCTCGCTGGAAGAAGCACAAGCTGGGCGCCGGGGATGATAGATGCCAGCAGCCGTCCCTCTTCGGCACTGACCGCCATGTCGTCACGTCCGTGGACCACGAGCGTCGGAACCGTTATGTTCCGGAATATGTCGCTGCCATCGCCTCTGCTGTGAATCGATTTATGATAGCGAGCTGCCGTATCAGCATCGGTCGCCGCCCGCTGCAACTCGTTGAAATGAGCGATCAGCTTGGGGTCGGCGTCGGAACGGAAAAAGGCGCTCGTAAAGAGCTGTCGGATCGCAGGAGTAGCCCGCCCCCAACCTTTCCTGATCAACGTTATGAGCGCTTCATCTTCCTCGGCATCGTAACCCGGCCGGGCCTGAGC
>JBAUGL010000088.1:0-10139 GCA_049679665.1 Pyrinomonadaceae bacterium
CGACTGACGATCAATAAAAACCAAATCTAAATACTATGAACACAATACAAGAAAAAACACGTTTACATATGAAGTTGCTGGGAGTTTCTCTTACCGTACTCGCCGTAATTTCCGGACACGCTGAGGCACAGGTCCGAAAGCCCGCAACTAAACCAGGTCAGAAGAAGATAGCCCGGCCTCTCGCTACTGAATCTAAGTCCGCCGAAAGAATCGTCAACATTTCGTCGGCCTCTGGCGGCGTTCAGCCCGTTGCAGTTGTTAACTCTCCGCAACCTGATTTCCTATCGGGAGAAGCAAATGTAATTGTCAATCCCAAACAGCCTACCGTTATCCGTCTCGGACTGGCTCAGAATGCCGTTTCGATCGTCGAATTTCCGGCATCTGACGGCATCTATTACATCCACGAAGGCAACCCGAAGCTTGCTTCAGTATTTCAGTCTCCTACAAAGGAAACCGACCGATCAATAACGATCTATCCGGGAGAAGGATTCGTACCATCTAGAGATGGAGCAACCGCAGCTGCGATCAGCCTGCAGATGAGATCCGGTTTGGTTCTCATTCTCGAGTTGGTTCCGGTGAATGATCTGAAAAGGAACGCACACCGCTGCGTAGTCACTTACGACAGGGATGCTGTTGTGTCAGCTCGAAAAGTTGCGGGACTTGCATTTAATCTTGGAGGTGAATCTGTCAATGCTTCCCCGATCAACTCGCGAGCCGTATCGAAACTCGTTGGCTCGGTACAACCTGTTGAAACGAATCTGAGCGCTTCTGATACTCCTAAGTCTGAATACAATTCAATTTTGAATACCGTGTACACGGAAATACCGAATACAAAGCGAAATGGCTCAAAACGGGCAATGACCGATGCAGAAATTTCGAAGTCTTCTAACAAGCGACTAGCGGATGTTCTCAGAGATCCTAAGAAAAATCTCGGTGGCTGGACGCCACCGCTCAACGGACTGGAGCTATCAGTGTCACGGACTACAGATCTTGATGCTGAGAACCGGCTCGTTGTTGTTGCTGTTCGAAACTCTACCACGTCAAATCTCAGACTCTTAACGGGGTCTCCAGAACTTCAGATACAGACACTCGATAAAGATGGAAACAGCCTCCTGACTTCAAAAGTCGATATTCGATATCTGGAAACAACGGCTTTGGAAGGTCTCGTTCTTCCCGGTTATACAAGCTTTTATGCGTTGGTCTATAGATCCCCAACTCTCGGAACCAATCAAAAAGTTCGAGTGGTTGTCGCTCACAAGGATGCGGCCGACGCTCCGATCTCAGCCGCTCTGAATGGATCAAAATAAGGAGGACTTCGATGCAAACCACATTAACTAATAGTACCGATATTCCGACCGCATTACCTGACATCGAAGCAGATGAAGATAGAGAGAAGTTACTTCTTGAGGATCAGAAGGATGCGTCGAACGACGAACTCTATGCGGATGACTTGGTGGCAGAAGATACTTTCAAACCGCGAGACTCTCGCGCAGGCAAAATCCTGAAAAGTATCGCCGCTTTCGGTGTTTTTCTGCTTCTTATGGGGGTGGCTATTACCTGGTTTTTTGGAATGGGATGGTTCGCTACTCCAAAACCACAGTCGGTTAACCGGACCGGCCAGAGGGACGCCACTTCCGCACCGATGACAGAGGATGAAAAACTTAAGGCCGCTCTCATAATGGTCGCTTCGAAAGAACCCAATATAACTGGAGACTCTGTTGCCAATCGGGCTGGAGATGTCGAGACAGTTGATAAACCTGAAACAATCTCAAGTCACCCCAACGAAATAACATCGGTTACAAGCTCGGGACGCGCAGCAGAGCCACCGATTACGAACGTCGGCACTAGTTTCGTATCTCAGGACATAACAAAGAGGCAGAACGAAACTCCGAATGCAAAATTGCCCGATGTTGCCTCGCTGGCTAATGGTTCCCAAGTTTCTCAGTCAACTACGTCTATCGAGCCTTTGGGTCGATCGCTTTTCTTCGGGGTTGCTAGAACGAAGAATGATGTGATTGCTTCTCCAGACACAAAGCCAACAACTCCCGACGCTGATCCTGGAAAGTCGAAAGCTGTTGGATCGATACCATTCGGCACTTTGCTACCTGTTCGTTTGGTAGGTGCGATCTACACACTCAGGAATTCCGGTGGTGTCGTTCGCATGGAACTAACACAGCCAATCGAAGGAAAGGGATACTCGTATCCTGCTGGCACGATGCTCGTTGGCAACGTAAGAGGCGGTGAATCCATAAGAGCCTTTGTGACTGTTGTCGGCCTTATAGATCCAGTGTCCGGGGAACTAGTGAAATTCACTGGCGAACTCATGGGAACCGACGGCGCATCTGGGATCAACGGAGAAAGAAAAGGGATCACGGGCAAGTGGGCGCGATTCTTTCGTGGATTGAAGGATACTGCCGGATCGATATTGGGTTCGGTCGGTTCATTACGGTCAGGTGGCACTGTAATTCTGTCCGAACCTCTTCGTCGCGGCTCAGAAAGACTGTCCGAGGATACCAGCCAATCGATATTTGGTAACGAACGTGAAGATACCTTTCTGGAAGTTATGGCTGGAACCAGCGGGTACGTCCTGGTAACGCAACTGCCCGAAGCAACGACCGCAACCACGACACCAGCTAGAACGAGTGAGGAGAGAGAATGATTCCTTTTGACAAGGGGCGGCCTCAGATAAATCCTCGTGACCTTGTAACAGATGGGCGCGAAGCTGATCTCTTCCATTTGATGGCTCGTAAAGGTTACGTACCGGACGAGCAAGTTTTCGAAGATTTCTGTGAAAGCCTCAAATCCGGCCGCGCTTGGCTGATCTCCGGAACAAGAGGGAGCGGAAAGACTGCATTTCCGGAAGCATTGGCAGTCGCATGCAATCTGACAATGTGTGTTGTGGCCGGCCGCGATGGATTGAAACAGGAAGAAATCCTCTACGACTGGGATTCCGAGGAACAGGAAGTCTGGATGCGGGAACACTTGGCTCTCGCAAAACAGTTGCCGCTCGAAGAGCAAACTCAGTTTCTAGACCAGGCCCGCCAATCCAAATGGCAGCGTCGATTTCTAATTCTTGGAGAGGTTGGTATGGCATTTGACCTTGCTGCACATGCGGCAGTTTGTTCGCCCCGAAAACCCCCGCCAGTATTGATCCTGGATGAAAGCGATAAATTCGGACCAAGCATTGAGGATTCGCTCCTTATGCCTCTCGAACGCGGCTTGATCTACATTCCGAGATATGAAGGCGGAACTATCGGAGTTTCCGATTGGCGGTTCAGACCGATTGTCATCACAACCTCGAACGATCTTCGTCATAAACTCAGTTCGCCGTTTATTTCGAGACACGTTTTCAGCCGTTTCGCTAGTCCGTCGTTAGTAAAGGAGCTTGAGATCTTATCGACAAGAAACAAACGAGCGACCTCAGCCCACCTAGCTCTTGCGACCAAACTTATTGACGCCGTCAGAGGCATCGCGGGTATAGAAGATCATCCGAGTGTTCGTGAGTCGATCGATATAGTTGCAGCGTTTGAACGCGACTCGATCGAATCACTAAATACGAGAAGCATTGTTCGGTATTTTTGCTATTTCGTAAAGGCCGGTGCATCTCGAGAATTGCTCGCACTTCAACTCGACTATATTCTCGCAATGACCGACGCTTTCCACCCCGACATAGATTCCTGGCTTGCGACAAGAGATCCCGATTGGAAGGTCAGATGGCCGCAGCTTTCCGGCATTTCATTATGAAAGAAATGAGTAGAAAATTAGGTCTGTATTCGAAGATCAAAGAAAGAATCCGCATTCTAAAATCGATTGAGCTTTCACGGTATGCGGGCGTTTTAGTAGTTTTATGCTTCGTAGTAGTGTATGGACTCCTCAGAATCTTATCGCCCCAGAGCAACGCTGCCCAGGTCAAATTCGTGGAGGCTCCCGGGATCGAATCAAGCGCTGAGAAACCGGACTCCGCAAAACAACTCAAAAACCCCTTTTCCGGCCCGGAGCACGATCAAGCCCTAAGACTTCGAGAAACCTCGGCGTTGGGAATGGCGATCTCATTGTCGGTGTTGTCCTTCAATACCCGGACCTCAATACTTCCTCAGAATGTGGCGGGGATCACTGAAAATCTAACTGCATCGAAACTATGGCCGCCGGGAATCGAACTCCGCAATGGGGTCATTGCTTCCGAGCAAAGCATATTTCATATTGCCTACAGACGTGAGCCTTTCTCATTCGAGGTTCTTGCTATTCCCCGATCTGATCGGGGATCACAATTGCTTTTCCGATTTCCGCTTCCTCAAAGCGAACCAAATTCCATTCTGTATTTTGAAGCCAACCGTGATCAACCAGTACCGGCTGCTCTTTTAAGCACCGAGCATCTTAGTGCATCCGGTTGGAAAATTCGGCATTGGCGAGGTGACGCTCTGACGCTGAATTCTACGACCCTTGAATCGCTTCGCGAACAAAGTTCATTGCTCAACGCACGCTAGTTTATAAAGTTATGTTTTCCCGTGAATGGATCGAGAGATTTGATGCTTCCTATGGAATCCCAAGGAAAGCAAATGAGCAGTATTTGCCATCTTATCAGGCATTTTGGCAATGGTCCGCTGACATTGGCACGACTCTCTTCTTTGTTCTGTTGGGAACGATCGGAGCTCTATTGTGCTTGTATGCGAGTATTCTGTTGAACGTTTTCGGACTGATCACCCTGGTCTTTTGGGCTATGGCTTTGATATGTGTTGCTGGATCACTTGTCGATGCGTACTCGTTAATGTGGGCCTATCGAATTCGAAGAATGAGCACAGCCCATGGTTCGGCTAGGTGGGCGAAGGCGTCGGACTTGATCCGCTGTGGTCTGATGAACCGGATCAGAGGTCTTCCGATACCTGCAAATGCGCTTCCTATTGCAAAGGCTTTTCGCGGCCGAGATGTATTTCTTCCAACGAGTCAGTGGCTCCGGCATTTCGCTATGTTCGGCCCGACCGGCTCCGGCAAATCAAAGACGTTCTTCATGTCGATGATCAGAGCGATCCTGAACAAGTCGTCTTGCCTAGTCTACGATCCGAAAGGTGAACTCTTCGCTCAGACTGGCGGTTCAGCCAAAACCATCTATCGTTTAGACCTCAATGATCCGACAAAAAGCGATCGTTGGAACTTCATTCCAAAATGCAGAAATGATCCGGCCTTTGCATGTCAGCTAGCCGGGATGATGATCGGGATTGAAAGCCGACGTAGAACAAATGCCGATCCATTTTGGGGTGATGCTGAGCAAATAGCTTTGACAGCGATTTTACTTCACATCGCGGAGGTCTACCGGGAGAAAGCAATTCCCGCATTCGCTGCGGATTTCCTCCTCTTTCTGAGCGGAGAAGGCGACCAGGCGTTTAACGATGCGATGACGAATTCCCCAAGCCTCTATGCAAAACAAGCGTATATGGCTTTTCGGCAGGCTCCAGTGCAGACTCGTGGATCAATTTTGATAGGTCTTTACAATAAACTGCTCCCATTCACCCTCGCACCGGCACGTATGGTAACGGTTCCGCAAACCAAGGAAGAAGAGGCTTTCGGTTGCCGCTCGATAAACTTTGCAGATCTTCGCGAGCCCGGTACGGCGATCTATCTCGTAGTCTCGGAGGGTGCCGCAGACGTGTATAAGGAGTTTATTGCCACATTTATCGGACAGGCAGTTATGGAGATGAGGCTCGATGGTGTAAATGAGCCTGAGCATCCCTGTTTCGTTTTGATTGACGAAGCCTATCAATTGAATGTTTCCGAAGTTAAAAGGATATCGGGTATCGGTCGGGGCCGCGGTGTAGGCCTTGGACTCGGGTATCAAGACCTGCCTCAAATGTACGACCAATACGGACGTGAACCGGCAAACGCAATTCTTGGAACTATCATGACCAAGATCTTTCTTCCCGGACTGGATGACGTTACGGCTGAGTACGCCTCAAAGCAGCTTGGCGACACAACGATCTTTTCAAAAACATTTCAAGACTTACCCGGAAAGAAGCAGGACAATACGAGGTATGCAGAGCAAAGGCGTGCCCTCATGCAACCGAACGAGATAAGACAAACAGCCGCTCATTCCGAAGTACTAATTATCAGCGACACGGCTCCGCCAATTCGAGCAGCGTATCCACCTTTTGCGGTTTCTAAAAACATCTTTCACGCGGCAACAAAAGGCACTCCTACAGAAGTTCATTTAGGCGATGTCGATCCTCAGTTCCTGCTAAGCGCTCCAGTCGAGCGTCTTGCTACCGAGCATGATGAGGCCGCATTGAAATCAATTATTTCGGCTGGGGTCGATCGAATCTGTTCGAGAGAACGACTGATTGAACTGGCTGTCACAACCCACCAAGAGTCAGGAAACGATCAGCTCCAACATCAGAAAAAAGAACGACCCGACGAAAGCGATCCTGTTAACAACGCACTCAACAATCTTCCAAATGATGTGCGATCAGTCACTATGCAAAGCGTAAGAAATTCTTTTGGTATCGAACACGCTCCAATCTGAAATAAATGTTAAATAGGCTTAAGATCTCTCTCATATTAGCTCCGCTCGCCCTAACGATGTTGGTTGGAGTATATATCTATACCCTCTGGGCAAAGGAAAGAGAACGTATCGCAGACATACCCTTTGACTCAACTGGAGCGATGAATAGGGATCTCCTCAAGTTTCATAAAAAACGCGGTTCTTTCCCCGTAAAGCTGGAAGATCTTGAAGGTATAATCTGGGAGAAAAAGGAGCGCAATTATGTATCCGATGGCCGCTCGCTAATCCATCGAAATTACTTCTACGTCTACGCACGGGTAAATCATCATCAGTTTACTCTCTGGGCGATACCTATCGGCAAAGAGCGCGAAGAAGCATCTACGTTCTTCTTCGTCGGAAACCCCGAATCAAACCGAACCTGGAAAGGTCCCGCCGTCCCATTAACTGATATTGATAAGGTGTCGCTAAGCCCTACTACAATTAAACTGAATATATTGGGGTTGGTAGAGCAACCTAACACCCCAGCCGAAATGTTAAAAAGATAGTCCCATTGCGCCTCGGCTCGCCGGTTAAATTTCCTTGCGGCCATCTACCTTGTGTGGATAGGTAATAAATCGCGGCCCTCGTCGTGTCTTGTCAACTCGTTCTGGACTATCGCGGTTGTAAGAGTTCGCGACGTAAGCATCCCTCGATTATCTCGTTCAGAAACAATTTGGCTCAATTCTCGAGAAAACAATTGGATAGCTTCCGTCTCGGATGAATGAACCTTTCCATTGCCCAAGTATTCATCCAGAATTTTGCTGGTTCGATCCTTAGTTACTTCCGGATTGGCGTTTGAGAGTGCCAATACCAGTAGTTCTTCTTTCATCGCGGCCTGTAGTTTTTCTACCTGAAGATTAGTTTGTGCACGGTCAGGCTGGTCGTAGCCCTGCAGCTTTGAATCCATTCGAATCATTCTACCCCTGACTTCTATCTGCTCCTTTTGATTGGTAGCCAGTTGGTAAACATAATCCCTTTCCGCCGGAGGCAATCTTCGGTACAGTTCACGGTGATCAAAACTGTTCTTGTATCGCAGTTCCTCATTCGGCGTCTTGAGACTTTGCAGAAAGTGCTTTGTCGCTGACAAAGACTCGTCTAGGTAGCTTCTTGCCATTCGAGATTCTAGGCTATCGACCAACTTTCTAGCCTCTGGACCGGATGTTATTTCCCCCTTTAGCAGAGCTTCAGTCTTCGCGTTTCTGGATACCCCATCCCCAGCGTAATTAAGTTTCGCGACGATCATTTCCGACGTGTAATGCCGGGGCGATTGTTCAGTAAACAACATTTGCAGCTCTTTGGAAGTGAGAGCAGTCAGACTTTTCGAATCTTGACGCTGGCCATTTTGATCACCGTGCAGACCGGCAGAGGCGTTCTCAATTCGTATCCTCGATGATGCGTCGATCACCTCATCACGAGATTGGCACCGGTCTAACATCTGGGCGTAGTCTCGATACCGTTCGTTGAAATGCCGAAGTCTGGTTTCAGGCTGTTTGAGTTGGTGCTCAAGATAGGCCGATGCGAAGCGAAGATCTTCGAGAGACAACGCCTTGGTTTCGGTTCCTCTCTGGACCGCTTTTTCGACCCTGGCCTTGAGAAGCTTTAAGGTTATGGACGGCTTGATCCCATTCTCCAGAGCATCATCGAGGACAGGCAATCTAACCTGAGCCCAATGCTGAAACTCCTCGGCAGACATTTCGGACGCAAGTAGATTGAGAGGTGCATCTTCAAGTTTGACCCGCTCAAACCCAAGGGTTGAATGGACATGTTCGAGATCTCGTTCTGATGCGAGATCGCTCACATGATCCGCTATATCTTCGAACGCTTGACCAATTGAGTGAGCATGAGCTTGGATATAAGTTTCCTCAAAAGCCTCGTACTGGAATGAACGATCACTTGGCTCCAGCCGTTTCATTTCTTCTGCAACTTTGGATATATCGTCGAGTGTTCTTTCAAATCGCTCGACGGTTGATTCCGGTCTGAGTTGTTCTTTGGACTCTTCCAAAAACTGTTGCTTGCCATCCAGAGCATCATAGATCCAACGAAATACCTTTGCCTCCGTCTCTCGATCGGCGCCGCTACCGGCAATGGCTTTGCCGTATTCTAGAAGTTGCGGAACGACTTCGCGAGATCTTTCTGAGCCAATTGAAGATTCAAGGCGCCTAACGCCATATTCTTGAGTCGCAACTTGTAGTGGAGACTTTAGATCCTGAATGTCTTTCGGAATTATCAGAATCCCGTCTTTGACCGTTCCGCCACGTTCGTATAAATCCCTGAGAAACTGAGTTTGGCTGTTTAGGTATGAAGCGTGCTCACTTTGGTTACGGCCATTGGTGTCGTCGAGTTTGGAAAGAAGAAGATCCGTTTTGCTAAATGAAAGAATCTCGTTGATCGCTCGCTCGGTTCTTGGATTGGATGGGCGAAAGTTTGATTCTTGGGTAGGTGAGTCTCGGGAGGCTCGATCTAATTCTCTGGCATCAATTGCCTTAGCGACTTTTTCGATTGCAAGTTTAACCACGTCCGCGTGACACATCTGCCCAGCACGACAAAAGCATGTGATCGAAATAGCTTGACCATTCCGGAAGGCTTCGCCAAGCATAACCATTCCGTCCTTTAAGCCAAATTCGTTTTGCTTGTAACTGTTCCGAAGTCGCTCGGAATAGGCAAAAAGGGCGGCTTCACGCGATCGCCCGCGTGGTGCTATTTCGTTCCGATTGGGCGAAAGAAGCCCCAGTTCTGGAGTGATTATGTTCCCGAGGTCAAGACTCCTTCTTGTTGGTACTGTCGATTCGCTCTCGTTTAAGCGAGCAACCACCTTATTGCTCAAATCGTATTCCATAATTTGCCCTTCTCTAGTCTCGATCAGCTATCTAACTGAACTTACTAAAGGGCAAATTACGTGCCTTGGATCTATGTTTTGCGGTGCTCTCTTACCGATTCAAAGAGGGACTTTCTACCGTTCTAATCCGGTTCCAATCTCGCGACTATTCAATCTTTCTCGCTCGTCAGATCGCGAACTCATTTCAGGTTTCGCGGAGACGCGTTCGGCAATTGATTGCTCTTCTAATTCTGGAGAGAAGACTTTACTGAGGGCCTCGTCGAAAGTTTCGGAGTGTTCTTTGGCTGAGTTCTCTAGGATCGAACTTAGTTTTCTAAATTCTTTGCTGTTGGAAGTGTTCTCTATTCGTTTCTCGATCTCAGCAATTTCGCTTGTAGTAAAAAGTGGCTGGAAATTGGAGTTAGCGATGTTGCCCCAAAGAGCGGGTTGCTTGAACTCTGCCGCTTCAATAGCCGTGGCTACGGAAAGGCTCTTAGCAGCAGCGACATCAGCTTTAAGCCCTTTTTCATGTTCTTTCACACGACCTTCGATTTCGCACCTCAAGGTTCTGTGATCCTTGCTCTCCAGCAGTAGACTCAGTGCGTGATCCAAGACGGAGGCTTTCTGTGGTAGGTCCACATCGTTCAGACTCAGATAATTAGTCGATCCGTTCTTTTTGTCTTCCATCGCAAATTTATGAAATCGCTTCGATTTGCGAAAGTAGGCAAGGTCGTCTTTTATTTTGTTCAAACCCATATTGCAAAGGATTTCTCTGGCCATCACGCGGCCGGCAAT
>JBAUGL010000089.1:0-37755 GCA_049679665.1 Pyrinomonadaceae bacterium
CGTCAACGGGGAAGATCTTCGAGCGATGCTGGAATTTTCTTTAAACGACGGGTGGGGCCGCTAATCTTTTGCCCATCGAACTTCTTGAAGGGTTTCTTGACGAGCCTTTGCTCCTTTCAATTGAGGAAGGCGACATCCGATGCCTCACCAACGTCTGTACGCATCGCGGAAAGATCCTGATCGAAAAACCCTGCAAAGCGGACCTTATAAGGTGCGGCTATCACGGGCGGCGGTTCTCGCTTAAGGGCGAGTTCCTATCAATGCCTGAATTCGAAGGCGTTGAGAATTTCCCGAACCGGTCGGACGATCTAACAGAACTCGCTACAGCGAAATGGGGATCATTCCTGTTCACCTCGATCGATCCTGTGGATCCGTTTGAAAGATTTATCTTCGGAATCCCCGACATCGACACCCATAATCTTATCGACGCGAAATTGGTGTCGGAACGCGATTATGAAGTTAACGCTCATTGGGCTCTTTATTGCGAAAATTATCTCGAAGGGTTCCATATTCCATTTGTCCATAAAGCATTGAACAAGGTCATCGAGTACGGCGCTTATCAAACGGACACCTATCGATACTCAAGTCTACAGACCGGCTTTGACTCCGATGGGAGCGTCGCCGGCAGATATTTTTTCGTTTTCCCTAACTTGATGTTCAATTTCTATCCGTGGGGCATCTCCGTCAATATCGTAAAGCCGGTAAGCCGTGAAAGAACCATTGTCAGGTTCTTGAAGTATGTAACTGACGAATCTCGCTTGGAAACAGGGGCCGGACGGGATCTGCACCGCGTCGAACTAGAGGACGAAGCCGTTGTTGAAAGCGTCCAAAAAGGTATCTGTTCGCGATTCTACGACCGAGGCCGTTATTCACCGACACGGGAGCGGGGAACGCATCATTTTCATCAGCTTATTGCGGAGTTTCTGTCCCGAGAATGAAAGAAGATATAAAGAAGGAAGTCAGCCGCCTGCGTGACGAGATCGATCGCCACAATGATCTTTATTATCAAATGGCGGAGCCCGAGATTTCCGACCTTGAGTTCGATCGTCTTTTAGGTCAACTGATGGCCATTGAAGCGGCGAACCCCGAGTTGGCGGCGGCCGATAGTCCTACCCAAAGGATCGGCGGTAAGGCCGAAAGCCTTAAGCCGTTCGTCCACACGGTGCCGCTGATGTCGCTGGACAATTCGTATAATCTGGATGATCTGCGCGCTTTCATTGATCGATGTGAGCGTCTGGCGGACGGCCGGCCGCTCGATTACGTCGCCGAATTGAAGATCGACGGATTGAGTGTTTCGATCCATTACGATGACGGCGTTTTGCGCGCTGCAGCAACGCGCGGCGATGGTTCCCGCGGCGACGATGTTACGCCGAATGTGAAAACGATTCGAACGATACCGCTAAAGTTGAAAAACAGCGCGGCCGGCCAATCCGAGGTTCGCGGCGAGGTATTTTTGTCGCGTTCGAACTTTTCACGAATAAATTCCGAGCTTGAGATGCAAGGGGAAAAGATGTTCGCGAATCCGCGAAATTGCGCTTCGGGCACTCTTCGAATGTTAGATTCGTCAGTCGTTGCTTCTCGGCGGCTCAACATGTTTCCTTACGATGTACTTCGCGGGAGCCAGAAGATGTTTGCAAGGCATTGGGAGAATTTCTTGTGGCTTGAGGCGAACGGTTTTAATGTCAATCCGCACCGGAAACTTTGTCGGAACTTTGCGGGCCTGTCGGCGTTCATTGCTGAGATCGAATCGCTGCGGGACGGTTTCGATTACGAGATCGACGGCGTCGTCGTTAAGGTAAATTCGACGGCGCTCCAGCAGGAGTTTGGCGCTACGACGAAAGCCCCGCGGTGGGCGATCGCCTACAAATATCCCGCACGTCAGGGAACAACAAAGCTTATTGGTATCGATATTCAAATAGGGCGAACGGGAGCGCTTACGCCTGTAGCACACCTTGAACCCGTACTTCTTGCAGGCACGACCGTTGCGCGTGCATCGCTGCACAATGAGGACGAGATAAAACGGTTAGGAATCAGGATCGGTGATACGGTATTGATCGAAAAGAGCGGCGAGATCATTCCCCAAGTGCTGGGCGTGGTCGACACTCGGCGTGACGGCAGTGAAACCACATTTGAATTCCCGAGGGTTTGTCCAGTCTGCGGATTCTCCGCCGAACGCCAAGATGGCGAAGTCGTTCGTCGCTGCACCAACCCGAACTGTCCCGCAAAAATCAAAGGACGAATCGGCTATTTTGCTTCGAGAAAGGCGATGGATATCGAAGGACTTGGCGATGTATTGATCGAGATTCTGGTCGAGAATGGGACGGTCAAGGACGTCGCGGATCTCTACTCGCTGAAAACCGATGAGATAGCTAAGCTAGAGCGCAAGGCTGAAAAATCGGCATCGAAATTGATCGAACACATCGAGGCCAGCAAGACTCGCGGTCTGCAGCGACTCATTTACGGGATGGACATCCGCCACGTCGGCGAACGTTACGCAAAGATCCTTGCCGGCCATTTTCGGAGCATCGATAAGCTGGCCGCGGCAAGTATCGAAGAACTTGACGCTATTCACGAGATCGGACTCACGCTGGCGGAAAGTGTTTACAATTGGTTTCGTGATTCGGGAAATATCGGCCAATTGAATAGATTAAAAGCTGCCGGTGTTTTGATGGATGTCGAAGGTGCGTCGACAGCAAGTCTGGATGATCGTTTCGTAGGCAAAACCTTTGTTCTTACGGGAAAACTGGAGACATTCTCTCGTGATGAAGCGGCGAAAGCCGTCGAAGACCGCGGCGGGCGTGTCTCGTCGTCCGTAAGCAAGAAGACGGATTTTGTTGTGGCCGGGAGCGATGCTGGGTCGAAATTGAAAAAGGCGGAGAGCCTCGGTTTGACGGTTTTGAGTGAAAACGATTTTCGAGAAATGATTCAATGAACGAAAGGTTATATAATTGCAAATTCAGGCACATATTTCTTCAAATTGTCCGACCAATAGAACAATGAACAACTTTTTTACTGCCGACCTATCGGACGCCGACCCTACAATAAGCGAAGCCATCAACAACGAAGTAAAACGGCAAACAAACGGCCTCGAACTCATAGCCTCAGAAAACTTTGTGTCTGAGGCAGTACTGCAGGCCATGGGTACTGTTTTTACGAACAAATATGCCGAAGGGTACCCGCAAAAACGTTACTATGGCGGCTGTGAATTTGCCGATGTCGTGGAACAAACAGCCATCGATCGCGCAAAAGAGATGTTCGGTGCTGAGCACGCAAACGTCCAGCCTCATTCCGGTGCGCAAGCTAATATGGCGGTCCTGATGACGGCACTCGACCACGGTGACCAGATATTGGGTATGAACCTGTCGCATGGCGGACATTTGACGCATGGACATCCGCTCAATTTCTCCGGAATAAATTACAAGGTCGCGGACTACGGTGTTTCAAGGGAAACCGAGCAGATCGATTATGACGAACTTCAGCGGATCGCTGAAGAGCATCGGCCGAAGCTGTTAATCTGCGGCGCGTCCGCATATCCCCGCACAATCGATTTCGCCAGGATGGGCGAGATCGCCCAAAGTGTAGGGGCGAAGATTATGGCCGACATTGCACACATTGCGGGGCTGGTCGCGACTGGCCTTCATCCTTCACCGATCCCGCATTGTGAGTTCGTTACCACTACCACGCATAAGACCATGCGCGGGCCGCGAGGCGGCCTAATATTATGTCGCGAAGAATTTGCAAAAGACATAAACAGGCTAGTTTTCCCCGGTGTTCAAGGTGGGCCGTTGGTCCACATTATTGCCGCGAAAGCCGTGTCATTCGGTGAGGCGCTAAAGGATGACTTCAAGGTGTATCAGCAACAGATCATCAAAAACGCAAACGTGCTCGCCGAGACGCTTTCAAACGAGGGCCTTCGTTTGGTTTCTGGCGGTACGGACAATCATTTGCTGCTGGTCGACGTTTTCATGGAAGGTAAAGGGATCACCGGGAAGGAAGCTGAAAAAGCCCTCGACGAAGTTCACATCACCGTGAATAAGAACACAATTCCATTCGATACGAACAAACCATTTGTTGCATCAGGTATACGGTTGGGAACACCGGCATTAACAACTCGCGGAATGATGGAAAACGAAATGAGGCAAATCGGTAAAATGATCGCTTCTATCGTTCAGGAACCGGCTTCGGACGAAGTAAAGAAACGTGTGCTAGCGGAAGTGGCCGCGATGACGGAAAAATTCCCTATGTATACAAATCGTCTTGTGAATAGGCAAGTGGACAGGGCTCCGAAGGATTAGCGATGAGCTGATTTTACGTGGACCGGAGCTATTAGTCGCCCCTTATTTCATTATCGGCGTCGTATTGTTCGAGAATGTCGCGAGCTTCCTCAGAATCATATTCGAAGGCTTTTTGTTCCAGTGCACCCGCGCCTATGTCGGCGTACAACGGATCATCCAACAGCGGGAGAATTCCCGGGATCGGCATCAGCGCAAGGCATTCATATGCGATAGCTCGTATTTGAGGATATTCGGTTTGCCGCACGATCTCCGCTACTTCGCTGGCGGAAAAACGAGTCGTTAGCAGGTCTGCTAATTTATCAAGCTTCGAATAATCGTGCCGTTTAAGAACGCGAACAGCAAGCTGGATAAAAACCTCGGCCGAACCAGTCTGCGATTCCAGGACACGGACGCAGGTCTCGGCGAGCTCTTCAATTTCGGCTAACTTTTCAGGGTTTTGACGAGCTTCATCACTCTTTGCCTGCTCATCGAGTGCAGACAAAAGCCGACTCAATTCCCAATCGGCGTGGGCGTCATAAGAAAATTTCTGTGAGGTTACCGGTGTCTGAGCGACGCTGCCGGAACGTAAGGCACCGACAATCATCTTTTTCGTCAAAGTCCGCAAGCCTTCCCATACGCTCGCGACCCGGCCACCGAAGTCTTTTATCATCATTTCAACAATCCAAGTTTCCTATTAGCAAATGGTCTTGTCAAGCTACTTCTTTTGCGTTCCGATACGCTTTCCGTTAAGCCTAAGCGTCCAAATGCCTTAACAGACCGAGGCATTTTCAGCCGGAGTCGTTAGGTCTTGCATCGCGACGATGACATCATCTTGATCTCAGTCTCGTGCAGCGATCTTTCCCGTTCATCTGGGCCGATCCCGTCATCGAGAACCTCCAATAGAGCGAATGGCGAGCCGCCAAGGTGCCTAAGTTCCCATGTTTCCCCGCCCGATAGATTTGAACGAGAAAACCAGGCAGCGTCAATCTCTGACGGCACGATCGTTTCTGCCCGCTCAGCGAAATTTGCGTCAAGATCCGTTCGCGACTCCCCAGTGACCAGCAGTCGGCGCAATTTCCAGCCGTGCGTTTCATACTGCGAGATAACATCGCGAATCTCCTTTTCTGTAATCATTATTTGATGAGATCAGATCGATTTCGCGGCGAGGACCCAAAATTTCCGGAAACATTTGCGTTCCCGTTAGCCGACGGTTTGAGTTCGATCATATTATTTCCGGCCGCATTAGCAGCTTGCATCTCTTTGGCTGCCGTACCCGGACCTGGCGATTTATACGTACCAGAAAAAAGTTCACCGACCGCCAGCTTCCATTTTCCATCTTCTAGGATATAAGGAAGATCTTCCCAACGATTGTCCTTCGTGTTACGGACTTCAATAGCGCCCATCGTATCGCTGAGTCGCTCGTCACGAATTTCAGGAAGGGTTTCCGAAAAGGTTGTCGCAGTAAATCCATTTTGCAATACTTTTTCAAGCGGCGAATTTTGTCGCTGCGCAACCGATTCGGCAAAAGCTAAAGTACCTTTGGTGAGTTCTTTCCTGATCGAGTCCGTATTCTTCGATTTAACGGCGTTGTATAGTCTTTTGTAGCCTTCGGTCGGTGTCTCGACGGAGTTTACTTCACCGGGGCTGCTGCAGCTTAGACCGGCCGCGACAACTGCGAAAACGCTCAAAATAATCGTCAGTCTGAAAAGTGAATTATTCATAATAAGGTTATAAACAATGTACCAATAATTTTGCATCGGTTTAAATCCGTGAATAGGAAATTGTAATTGTGGCTGTAGGAAATTGTAATTGTGGCTGCATGACTGGTAATTTACTAATCTTCCGAGTCAGATTATCATTTTACTAGAAGGCCGCTCGGCCAGCGGCATCTCAATATGAAATACTGTCCCCACTGTCGAACGCAATATACCGACGAAACTCTTCGGTTTTGTCTACAAGACGGATCCCCGCTGCTGGATACCCGAACGATTGGACCATTAGAAGCGTCCGGTGAGATGGAAACCGTTTTCTCGAACATTTCACACAATCCGATTCGTGGAAATACAGTCGCAAAGCCTGGCAGAACGGTATTGGTCGTGGCCATAACAGCACTAGCAACCATCTTGCTTGTAACAGTCGCAGGCGTGGGCGTTTGGCTTATGTCGGGGAAGGGCGCTGCAGGAAATCGGAACGTATCGAATTCCGTAGCGAATTCCAATACGGAGAGAAAACATAGGTCGATAACTCCATCCCCAACGGTCGCAGGAACTCCAACAGAGAGCCCGAACGCAAATTCGATCTCAAATTCGACTGAAAACAAGGTTTCGGACGCTGAATCAGTTCGCGTGAAGAAAGATATTTCCGATCGGATCGAAAAGTGGCGGACTCAGGCGGAATCGCTAGATCTTACAGGGCATTTGGAAAATTACGCCAATCGGGTCAATTATTACAATAAACTTAGATCCGATCGGGATTTCATACGACGCGATAAGGCCCGGGCATGGTCGCGTTTTGACTCGATCGACGTTGAGATCACCGATTTGAAGATCACTCCGGGTATCGATGGCAACGAGGCAGTTGCCGAGTTCGACAAAGAATGGGATTTTGATGGCGAACGGCAATCGACCGGCAAGGTGCGCAGTCAGTTACGGCTGGAGAAGATAGGCGGAAAATGGTTGATCACTGGCGAACGTGATCTGAAGGTTTACAGGTAAATAAGTGAAGGCCCTTACTTTCATTGATCAAGAACTGAAGGTATCAGAACTGGAGCGGCCTGAGCGCGCCGGAGAGGCCCTGATACGCATTCTGCGGTCCGGAATCTGCAATACGGATCTCGAGATCGTTCGAGGATACGCGGGATTTTCGGGAACTTTGGGCCACGAATTTGTCGGAGTTGTTGAAGCCTCCGTAAACGCCCCGGAGCTCGTAGGAAAGCGCGTGGTCGGCGAAATAAACGTGGGGTGCGGCGATTGCGAACGTTGTCGTGAATTGCACGATTCGCGCCACTGCCCGACGAGAACGGTTTTGGGTATCAAGGGCCGTGACGGTTGTCATGCCGATTTTGTCCGACTACCGCAGAGAAATCTGCTGATGGTGCCGGACAATGTTGCGGATGATGAAGCCGTATTCGCTGAACCGCTTGCGGCGGCTTTCGCGATCATTGAACAGGTGGAAGTGTCCTCCGAAACAAAGATCGCGGTTATCGGAGACGGTAAATTAGGCATTTTATCGGCTTTGTGTCTTCGAACGGTCTCAAATCACGTTTGCATGATCGGGAAACATTCGTCGAAACTTGCCATCGCCGAAAGGTCGGATGTGGAAACAATTCTCGTGGAAAAACTGCCGGATACGATGAAATCCCATTTTGATGTTGTCGTCGAGGCGAGCGGTTCGGAATCAGGATTTTCGACCGCGTTAGATATTATACGGCCACGAGGAAAACTGGTGTTAAAGTCGACTTTTCACGGATCAACGTCGGTTGCGGCGTGGCGGGTCGTCGTCGATGAGATCTCAGTTATCGGTTCGAGATGCGGAAAAATGGCCTCGGCGTTGGAACTTCTAAAAAACGGGGTGATCGATGTCCGACGCCTGATCAGTGACGAATTTCCGTTGGCTGAAGGGCCTGAAGCGATGAGCGCGGCCGCTAGAAAAGGGGTCTTGAAGGTATTGCTGGCGCCGTGAAAAAACGCTACGACGACGAAAGCCATTTTCGCGAAGGGTATTGTACCCGAACGCCTGCCTTGCCCCCAATTTGACTTTACCCAGCCTGAGCGTTTTCGTTATAATACAATGATCGGCCAAGGAGTGAGTGGAGCGCTATGAGGGTAAGGAGAGTTGTGGCAATGATAGATAGTTTCAGAAAAATCGCCCGGATGAACCGACCTGGACGTTGTCCGAGATCCATCGGATTGGCCTTTGCGATCCTGGTTTGTGTTTGCGGACTTTCGGCCCAGGTATCCCCCGATGTTGCAAAGTTATTCCCCGAGCGCCGTTCGATCTCGTTTGCCGAGGTCGCAAAGACTGTTGGCCCCGCCGTAGTAAGCATCGATACGAAAGGCAAGGTGCCGGAAATAACGACGAAGAATGAGGGCGCCGGTTCAGACGACATAATGGACTTTTTCCGCCGACAGCTTCCGCGGCGCCCTGCCTCCGCAGTCGGAAGTGGATTCATAATTGATAAGCAAGGTTACATAATCACGAATGCTCACGTAGTATCGGACGCGATGAGGATAGTAGTAAGACTGGATTCGGGGCGTGAACTGCCGGCGATTGTCGTTGGGATGGACACACAAATGGACATTGCAGTCCTTAAAGTTGAACCTGGAGTTGAGCTGCCGACTGTTAAAATGGGTGATTCAAATGCTGCCCTTGTAGGCGATTGGGTGTTGGCCCTTGGCTCGCCGTTCGGGCTTGCACGATCGGTGACCGCGGGAATTATTTCTCAAACTCAGCGTGAAACACCCTATGCGACGCCCTTTCAAAAATTCATTCAAACCGACGCTGCGATAAATCGCGGCAATTCAGGAGGACCTCTTGTAAATATGAGCGGCGAGGTCATTGGGGTAAATTCGCAGATCGCCACTGGAACGGGAGATTATAGCGGGGTCGGGTTTGCTCTTCCTTCGAACGAAGTGATCGAAGTTTATGATCAAATTGTGAAGTTCGGGAAAGTACGGCGGGGATATTTGGGGGTTGCGCTGGAGTCGGTAAAAGAAGAGTATGCAAAGGTTTATGGACTTCCGGAACCAAAGGGCGCGATCATTGTCGATGTTCCCGATAAGCAGAGCCCGGCAGGTGTCGCTGGGCTAAGAGCAGGCGACGTGATAATAGAAATGAATGGCCGGAAGGTTGAAAATGCCGGTGAACTTGTGGCAAGGGTTGCTGCCGCTTCGCCGGAGGAATCGGCGAACTTTCAATTCTTACGCGAAAATGGGAAATTTCTTGAGAAGCGATCAGCTACTATAAGGCTTGCTTACAGGAAGATCGGTGAAAATCCCGCGGACGACGCGACAATTAGAAAGGCACTGCCGGTGGGCAATACAAAGGAAGAGAATAAGCCGTTTGGCTTGACGCTGACGGAACTTACGCCGGCGCTGAGCTCTGCCTACGAACTTGGCGGCCGAAAAGGCCTGGTGGTCAAGGAAATTAATCCGGCGAGCTTTATCTCAGATGTAAAAGCATCGAATGGCGCAGATGCACTTGACGAAGGTGATCTGATCCAGCGGATCAATCGAACACAGGTAACGGATGTTAGGAAATTTATTGCGATTGTGGCAGAACTAAAGGCCGGGGATCCAGTCGTCTTAGAGATCCTTAGGTATGACCGAGGCGTCAAAGCGCCACAGCTGCGGATAGTTCAATTTACAGTTCAATAGTCTTTAATTCGTGAATAGGGAAACGTGGTTTTAACAACTGCCTGCCAGCGGTTTGCGATTTTGTTATTTTAGATCTACAAAAATATGGCTAAAGCAAAAGAAGCGAAAGTAAAGAAATCTTCAACAAAAAGGTATCATAATTATATTGCGGGTGAGTGGGTAAAGAGTTCAACGGGAGAGTGGTTTGAGAATCTAAACCCCGCAAATACTACGGATGTCGTTGGCCGTTTTCCGAGATCCAGCACGGATGACGTAAATCTTGCAGTCCAGGCAGCGGCTGACGCGGCTACCAAATGGCGGAGGACGCCTGCACCAAAAAGAGCTGAACTTCTGTTCACATTGGGCGAGATCCTTCGGGAGAACAAAACCGTATATACGCGCGACATGACGCGTGAGATGGGGAAAGTATTAAAGGAAGCGGGCGGTGACGTTCAGGAAGCGATCGATTGCACCTATTACACGGCTGGCGAGGGGCGTAGGCTTCACGGATTCACGACTCCGGCCGAGATGCCGAACAAGTTCGCGATGTGCGTCCGTCAGCCGGTTGGACTGTGCGGATTGATCACGCCGTTCAATTTCCCGATGGCAATACCATCGTGGAAGCTTATACCTGCGCTGGTCTGTGGAAATACAGTTGTTATCAAGTCCGGCGAGGATGTTCCGCTCTCGGCACTGAATCTGGTCAAAGCGTGCGAGCAGGCCGGGATTCCAAAAGGCGTCGTAAATCTTGTCAACGGATTTGCGGAAGCCGGTGCCGCGCTTGTCGACCACGAGGATGTTCGCCTGATCTCGTTCACAGGTTCGACCGTGACGGGCAGGATCATTGCCGAGGCGTGTGCGCGCGACAACAAGATCGTTTCACTTGAAATGGGCGGTAAAAACGCGATTATCGTAATGGATGACGCCGATATCGATAACGCGGTCGAAGGCTCGCTCTGGGGTGCGTTCGGCACGAGCGGGCAGCGGTGTACGGCCTCTTCACGGCTTATTGTCCACAAGAAAGTGTATAAGGAATTCACGGAAAAGCTTGTTACAAAGGCTAAGAAGCTTCGTGTCGGTAATGGACTGGACGAGAAGACAGAGGTTGGCCCGGTCATCAACCAAAAAGCGATGGAAAAGATACTCGATTACATCGAGGTCGGTCAAAATGAAGATAAGGCGACGCTTGCCTGCGGCGGCAATCGCCTCACTAAAGGCGAATACAAAAACGGCTATTACATTGAGCCCACGGTGTTTACTGACGTTGCGCCGAAGCATCGTATAGGCCAGGAAGAGATCTTCGGTCCGGTCACGAGCGTGATCCCGTTCTCGACCTTGGATGAAGCGATCAAAATCGCCAATGGTGTGAAATACGGCTTGTCATCGGCGATCTATACCCAGGACGTTAACCAATCGTTCTATGCGATGCAGGAGCTTTACACTGGCATCTGCTACGTTAACTCCGCGACGATCGGCGCCGAGGTCCACCTGCCCTTCGGCGGGACAAAAGGAACCGGCAACGGGCACCGCGAAGCAGGCACCCAGGTGCTCGATATTTTCAGTGAATGGAAATCGCTCTACGTCGATTACAGCGGCAAGCTGCAAAAGGCCCAGATCGATGCTGTTGAGATATAAAGTGAGACGCCGCCTCAGCAGGATGAAGGCGGTTCTTAGGCTAGCAGGAAACGGCCGCCCACGATAAGCGGCCATTATGATAGTTAAGAAAGAACGACCCAAAACGACTCCGAGCCCTGCTCCTTCCGCATTTAACTTAATTCGCCAAACATACCGCTGTTGAAATCAGCTATAGCCTTTCTGATCTCAGCCTCGGTGTTCATCACGAATGGTCCGTAAGCCGCTATCGGCTCGTTCAAGGGTTTACCGCTCAAGATGAAAAAGACCGAATCGTCGGTCGTTTCGACACTGAAAGAATCACCGTCGTTTGCCAAAAGAACGAAGTTATCGGTCGGAATATCGGTGTTGTTGACGGTCAGGCTTCCTTCCAAATTAAGCAACGCGGTGTTGTAATTCGCGGGTGTTGAGAATTCGAGCTTCGCGTCTTTCTTAACTTTACCTATATAGATCTGAACAGGTGAAAATGTGTAAGCGGGTCCATTAACGCCGGCGTATTCGCCCGCGACCACTTCCACTATTCCAAGTCCTCCGGGCACCTCAAACTTGCCGAACTGGTTGTTCTCGACCGCCTGGTATTTCGGCTCAGTCATCTTGTCCTTCGCCGGCAGATTCACCCAAAGCTGGATCATCTGAAAATCGCCGCCAGCCTTGGCGAACTCTTCTTCGTGATACTCCTTGTGCAAAATGCCGCTGCCGGCGGTCATCCACTGCACGTCGCCTACGCCGATCACGCCGCTGTTGCCTCGGCTGTCATGGTGGGCGACCTTTCCCTTAAACGCGAACGTCACCGTCTCAAAACCGCGGTGCGGATGCGGCCCGACACCGCCCGGGCGGTTTGACGGTGGGAAGTAGTGACTCGAGTTGTAGTCGAGCAGATAAAAAGGGCTCATCCGCTGTTCCTCGAGCCCGTAAGGAAAAAAGTTATGCACGCGAAATCCGTCGCCGACCCAATGGGTCTCAAGAGGCGGTATTACCTTTTCGATCGATCGTATAGTCATATGTCCATTATAACGGCTGCGCCTTCGGGAAGTTACCCTCGGGAAGCGGGACGAAGCCCGTTTCGTTCGGGATCGGCTTGAAATTTCCGTCTCGCCAATCCGCTTGGGCCTGTTCGATCAGCTCATTGCGTGTCGAAACAAAATTCCACCACATAAATCGCGGTCTTTCAAGACGGTCGCCGCCAATAAACACGAACTTCGAGTCTTCGGCGGCTTCGAACTCGACACGTTCACCCGCCAAAAAAACGATCAGTGAACCCGGCACGAAAGCATTTCCGCCGATCGTCAGCGAACCGGACAAAATGTAAACCGAACGTTCCTCGATCTCATGCGTCAGGTTAACGGCATTGCCCGCGGCAAGCCTGAATTCGGCGTAAGCAGGATTTGAAACGGTCACCACAGGGGACTGCTTGCCAAAGAATTTACCGAGGATGACCTTCGCCCATACACCGTCGCCTTCGACGACCGGAAGTTCGTCAGCGTCGTGATGGGCAAACGAAGGTTCCGATTCCTCATGGCTTTCCGGCAGCGCGACCCACGTTTGCACTGCCTTGATCGGCACGCCCTTAACGTTGCCGGCATCTGACGCCCGTTCCGAGTGCACGATACCGCGGCCGGCGGTCATCCAGTTCACCTCGCCCGGCTCAATTACCTGTACGCTACCGATACTGTCGCGGTGGGTCATTTTGCCGCTGAAGAGATAAGTCACGGTCGCGAGCCCGATATGTGGGTGCGCCAGAACATCAAGCGACTCATCATTTACGGCCTCGAGAGGCCCAAAATCGTCGACAAAGACGAACGGCCCGACCGACCGGCGCTTTCGAAACGGCAGCACCCGCCGGACATCAAAAGAGCCGATCGAAGCTGAACGATAAGGGATCACAAGCTCAATCATACGCATCTAGTTTACAACAGACAGAAAGAGGACCGTATAGAATTGGCAGCGATAGTAAGGAGAAGCCTTCGGCAAGGCGGTTGATGGCGGAAAAATCGGGATCGACCCGAATGATCCGACCGTTAAAGCGATCAGGGAGCATGATCTCAGGGCTCAAGCAAAGACCAACGCCATCGCAAAGGAAGAAGCGGGCGAATGCCGACGGTCACTTTAACAAATGGGCGAAACATCGTAAAATCTCTAAGCTTGTCCTTGTTACAAATTAACTACCCGGAGAATCATTTATGAAGATCGGTCTGCCTAAGGAAATTAAAGATAATGAATATCGCGTTGGATTGACGCCTGCCGGTGTCCAGGCGTTGGAAAATGCGGGACACGAGCTTTTCGTGCAAAAGTCCGCCGGAGAAGGATCTGGGTTTACGGATGAGCAGTACGTAAAAGCCGGCGCCGAAATGCTGGATACCGCAGACGAGATCTGGGAAACGGGCGACATGATCGTTAAGGTCAAAGAGCCTGTTGCTCCTGAATATCCGCGAATGCGCGAGAACCAGCTGCTATTCACGTACTTGCACCTCGCCCCTGAACTTGAGTTGACCAAGCAAATGCTCGAACGCAGCGTGACGGGCGTAGCGTATGAGACCATTACCGACAAGCAGGGCCGGCTGCCGCTGCTTACGCCGATGTCAGAAGTTGCAGGCCGAATGTCGGTTCAGGTCGGTGCGACATATCTCGAAAAAATGAACGGCGGCCGCGGAATTCTGCTCGGTGGGGTTCCAGGAGTGCCCGCGGCCAATGTCGTTATCATCGGCGGCGGCATAGTCGGCACGGAAGCTGCGAAAATGGCTGTCGGTCTCGGCGCAAAGGTCACGATCATTGACCGAAATCTGGATCGACTTCGCCAGTTGGACGATATTTTTCTTTCCAAGGTACAGACTCTGGCCTCGTCACGGTATGCCATCGAGGAAGCGATTTCACACGCCGATCTCGTTATCGGGGCGGTATTGGTTGTTGGTGCCGCAGCTCCTAAACTCGTCACACGCGACATGCTCCACCTTATACCGAACGGCGCCGTACTCGTCGATGTTGCGGTCGATCAGGGCGGATGTTTTGAGACGACCCACGCAACGACACACTCTAACCCGACCTATTACGAAGATGGAGTTCTGCATTATTGCGTTGCAAACATGCCGGGCGCGGTCCCGCGCACCTCGACGTTTGCGCTAACGAACGCTACGCTGCCGTACGCTCTTGACCTTGCGAATAAAGGGTTCGAACGTGCGATCAAGGAGGACGCGGGCTTGCGTGAAGGTGTAAATACTTACGCCGGAAAGTGCACTTACGATGCAGTCGCCGAGTCGCAAGGTATTGAATACACGCCGCTTGACAGCCTGATCGACCTGAAACTCGCGTCTACCGGCTAATGAGGTTCTGTACCACCTCGGGTTTCGGGTGGTTGAACGCTATGTGGAAAATCTGCCCGCGAAATACGCGAATGAACGCGAATAAATTTCTATTATTCGTTTTATTTGCGCGAATCGCGGGCAAAGATTTTTGGCTCTTGATACACTAAGTGGCTTCGAGATGTACGAATTCGCAGTAACTCCGGCTGTCACACAGCTTCGCCGCCCGGGCGTGATCATTATTGAAATAGCGCCGGGCAGTATCGGCGAAGAGCTAAAGTTGCGTCCGCAGGACCGGATAGTTCGCGTCAACGGCCGGCAGGTTCGTGATTATCTCGATTTTCGTTTTCAGACAGCTGGTGAAACCGAATTTACTTTCCGCGTCAAGAAATCGAACGGCGAAACGCACGATATCGAATTCGATCGAGAAGAAGGCGAAGATTTCGGACTGATGTTCGAGCAGATCGTGCCGCGGCAATGCGCCAACGAATGTATATTCTGTTTTTGCAAGGGGAATCCGGTAGATGCTCGGCCTTCGCTATTTGTCCGTGACGAAGACATCCGACTTTCGTTCCTCTACGGAAATTATACGACCCTTAGTTCGATAACTGCCGACGAGATGAATCGTATCGTCGAACAGCGGCTTTCCCCGCAATACGTATCAATTCACGCAACCGATCTGAAAACACGGGCGTACTTACTCGGAGTTGACGAAAAGCGTGCTGACATCTCGGATAAGCTGCAGCGGCTGCTCGACAATGACATCGAACTGCACGCTCAGGTTGTTTTGTGTCCCGAAATAAATGACGGCATGATCCTCGAGAAAACACTCCGCGATCTAGCGGCGCATTATCCGAAGTTGGTAAGCACGGCGGTCGTTCCGGTTGCGCTTACGCGTTATAACACGGATGAACGGCTGACGCGCGTTACCCCCAAATTTTGCCGGAGCACCATCAAACAGGTCGAAAAACTCCAACGGGAATTTCGTAAGACATTGGGGGTGACTTTCGCATTCTTGGGCGACGAGATCTATGTAAAAGCTGGTGTCGATATCCCGCCCCGGCGTCATTACGGCAATTATCCGCAAATCGAGGACGGCGTCGGGATGATCCGTTCGTTCTTGAATTCCTTTGAAAGAATTTTGAAACGCGTAGCCGACAACGCGACGCCAAATGTACGAACTCACCCGGCCGCGATCGTGCCGCTTGTAGACCGGCCGGTGGAATCGCCATCGACAAATTACGGCACTATTCTGACGGGCGAAATGTTCGCCCCGATTCTGTCCGATCAGATAGCCAGATTTAATGATGTGTCCGGCTCGCGATTGACAGTACTCGCGGTTCCGAATACATATTTTGGCGGCGATGTGGCAGTTGCAGGACTGCTGTCCGGTCAGGATTACCTCGCGGTCAAGGATAAACTTGCGGGTGACTTCGTAATTATCCCCAAGCACACGATCAAATCAGACGAGCCTATTCTGATAGACGGAATGGGCTTTGAGGACCTCAGAGCCCAGTATCCGCTGCCGATCTATGATTTGGATACGAAAGGATTTATGTCATTCCTTTCGGACATCGGCCATCCCTGATCTACGATCAATTTCGCGAAAACTTGTACACTATCACCCCTGTGACCTTTACGGGAACTTTCGATAAGTATGTGGGGGTGAATCTCGCCTTCCGTGCGGCCTTTTCGGATTCGATCTTTAAGAATGGATGACCGTTGATCGCCCTCGCCGAAATTACGTTACCGTGCTCGTCGATAGTTACAGCGACATCGACATTTCCCTGGGCGCCGACTGATCGGGCATGCTCGGGATAGTTTGGTTTTGGAAGCTCGATGGCGCGCCCGTTCACTACGCCAAGGCTTTGAACCGGCGGGGCGTTCGGCGGAATGTGTGCCTTGATCGCGGCGGTTGGCGGAGGCGGCGAAACTGCTTTCGCTTTTAGATCAGGCTCATCGGTATCTTGCCCAAGTGCCGCTCCTTCGGTTTCGCCACTGGACCCTGCGGCGCGGCCTGAAGCTTCAGGATTGCCGGCACGGTCGATATTTGAGTGTCCAATTTCAAATCGATCATACGGGCGAGCCATTTGGGAACTTTGCGCGACGGAGACGGAATCGGGAACTTTCGGCGTTTCATCCAGCCTTAACGTATTGGACGTTCGCTGAGGCGACTTTCCTGCATCCGACTGTGCCGCCTGTGGACGAGAGTGAGCGGGCTTCGGTTCTTCCGAGGCCTCGCTCACCGGGGCAAGCAATGTCGAAATTGCAATTTCGTCAGACCCAAGGCCGATCTCGCCGGCATAGATGCTGAATACTACGGCAGACAAGAAAAGTATCCCGACGACAATAGACGACACCAAAAAGTAACTTCTTCGATCTTTAAACTCGGACCCTTCGCTGTTAGACTCAATCATTTTCTCGAACATCCTCGTTCCTCCTTAATTATCGGTGCCATCCATCAGTTAAGTTAGACACTCAGAAGATGAGTTTTGTTCCAATGCTACGAGGTCGAATTCTTTATTAAAATGATTTCGGAAGCGATGCTGACTGCGATCTCTTCGGGAGTATGGCTGTTTATCGGAAGGCCGATCGGAGTGTGGATCGATTCTAGTTTCTCGGCATCAAACCCTTCATTGCGGAGGTTCTTTATCAAGGTCTGCATTTTCGCTTTGCTTCCCAAAACACCGAAATATTTGAACGACCGGTCGGCTAGCTGTCTGATCGCATTTTCGTCTGACGCATATCCGAGCGTCATTACGACCACATAAATATTTGAACCAGACGGGATCAAGTCGCCGATATTCTCATAACCTTCAATAATGCGGATCTCGTGTGCGAATCGATTCTTTTCGATCGTGTTAAGGTCGGGCCGATCGTCGAATATGGATATTCGGAAATCGAGTTTTGACATCAACTCGGACAGCGCGAGAGCACAATGGCCGCCACCAATAATGTAGATCTCATTCTTAGGGCCGAGCTTCTCTACATATCTGAAGGTTTCGTCAATTCTTTCGTAGCAAGGGAGCGGGCAGTTCTGCGGTTCCGTCCGAGCAGCGGCGGTTTTGAATTCAGCTTCCGTAATCACGAGCCGCGGTTCTTCTCCGCGTTGCAGATCGGCGATCAAATCCATGACTGTCTCCATCTCATTCGGGCCGAGTGTCCTCAGAATGACGGTTTGCCGGCCCGAGCAGATCATGCCCGACGGGTGTTCTGAGTTCTTCCGATGCTCCTGCTCGATCAACATCGGCGTTACGCTAGGTGCTCCCGCAGGAGCTGCTGACAAAAGCGCTCGGCTTTGCTCAACGAGATTTACTTCCATCACGCCGCCACCGATACTCCCGCAAAGTTTGCCGTCTGCCCCGACAGCCATTTTATAACCCCGCCGGCCCGGACTGCTGCCAGAGCTTGCTGCAACGACAAGCAACATTACTTGCTCGTTCTTTTTCAAACGCGAAGCAATGAATTGCCAGAGTTCGAGTTCTTTACACACCCAGGAGATTTTACCGCAGTAACTCGTGTATTTGACGAGGTTCAGACAAAAATTCACTATAATTTTACGGTATAGTTTCAATAACGAACATCGGATCCAAGTTATGTTGGGAAAATCGTAATGCAGTTTTGGATCATATATTTTTGGATTATTGCCGTTCTTGTTAGCTTATCTGCGCTAGGAAGGGCCTATCTATATTTTCGGACTGACAAGGTTAAGATTTACGATCTCGTCGAGTCGGCAATTTCTCTTGTCGCGATCGCGGGACTTCAAGGTTATGCGTACCAGTCTGCTTATTTATCGCCACCATTTTGCCAAATCGTTTGTTATTGTTGTTAATAACGTGGCTATTGAGTCTGGGAGGGCGAAAAAACCGTGAGTTGATTAATCAAGTTGGTAGTACCAAAGGAGTTGCGATCATTGTTGCAACTGCGATAATCGGATTTCCGACGCTCATCGGACTGTTCGTTTACGGATTTCTTTCTGGCGTTTTGTGGGGCTATTAAAGTCTTGAATACAGACTCATCAGAACCTTCTCCGGCGTGAACGGAAGATCGAACGCCGGTGAACAATCGGTGTAGGCTCGGACAGCATTTCGGATGGCGAAATACGCCCCGATGCCATACATAAGGGGCGGTTCGCCGACGGCCTTGGAGTTGAAGATGGCGAGATTTTCGCGGTTGGTTTGCAGCGGTAGGATCGCGATCTCCTTCGGAATGGAATAGATGTCGGGGATCTTGTAGGTTGAAAGAGCATTCGTGCGAAGCTTGCCGTCCGCGTCATATACTACCTCTTCCAAAGTCATCCAGCCGATGCCCTGGACGATTCCACCTTCGATCTGGCCGTAATCGACTGAGGTGTTCATTGACGATCCGAAATCGTGACAGCATTTCACATAATCGACCTCGTACCGGCCACGCAGACAATCGACGGTCACTCCGACGATAGCGGTTCCGTAAACATGGTAGGCGAACGGATGCCCTTTTGCAGTCGCCCAGTCGAAATTGATTCCGGGTGTCGCATAATGTGCGTGTTCGCTTAAGTTTACACGCCGCAGATGCGCCTCCATCACGAGTGTTTTCCAGTCGAGGCTCGTACTTTCATGGTTGCGATGGACGATCCCGTCCTTCAACGAAAGATCTTCGACGCTTTCCGATTCGGCAATGTCCAAGGCCACCTCGAGCAAACGCCCGCGAATGGCCTCGCAGGCAATGCGGGTTGCGTTTCCGTTCAGATCAGCGGCGGCCGAGGCAGCAGTCGGCGAAGTGTTTGCAATCCGTAAAGTATTCGTGGTGTGAACTTTAACCTGTTCGATCGGCAAGCCAAAAACATTCGCCGCTACCTGCGCTATTTTCGTATTTACACCCTGTCCCATCTCGACCGCCCCCGTCGAAACCGCAACGCTGCCGTCAGTGTAAACGTGCACAAGCGATCGGGCCTGATTCATGGGGGTTTTTGTAAAAGAGATGCCGAAACAGACGGGCATCATAGCGACGCCTTTCTTGAAATACTTTGACGATGCGTTGAATTCATCGGCTTCTTTTTGCAGATAGGCAAATCCGTAGGCCGCGTCGCCCTGGGTCCACGACGTGACCGCGTCACTTTCGGCTTTCTGACCGTATGGGAATTCGTCGCCGTCATTGATCAGGTTCTTACGCTGAATTTCGGCGGCTGAAACTCCGAGCCTTTCGGCCGCGTGAACGATTGCTGATTCGATCAAGAACATCCCCTGAGGCCCGCCGAAGCCTCGAAAGGCGGTGTTTGGCGGTAGATTTGTCCGACAGCTGTATGCTGTGGCCGAGACGTTGGGGATAAAATACGAATTCGTACAATGAAACAGAGTGCGTTCCAGAACAGCGGGTGAAAGATCGGCTGAAGCGCCTGCGTTTTGAAAGAAGGTAACGTTATAGGCTACGATCTTCAAATCCTTGTCGAGTCCGATCTTATAATCTGCGGAATACGGATGCCGCTTGCCGGTCATCCGCATGTCTTCCATTCGGTGAAGGGCATATTTTACCGGTCGTTTGGTCAATTGCGTCCCCACCGCACAGATAGCCGCCCATGCATTTGCCTGATCTTCCTTTCCGCCAAACCCGCCGCCAAGCCGCTGAACATCGACCTCGACATGGTGCATAGGCAGGTCTGTAACGCGACAGACGGCACGCTGAACCGCGGTCGGCCCCTGTGTGGACGAATAAACCTTGATGCCGCCGTTCTCGGTCGGAACGGCATATGCTCCCTGCGTTTCGATATATAGATGCTCCTGCCCGTTTAGGTCGGCACGGCCGTCGAAAACATAAGCGCATTTGGCGAATGCGGCCTCGGTGTCGCCCATCTTAAACTTTTTTGGCGGAACTATCAGATCACCATTCGCTGCCGCAACCCGAGGGTCGGTAACCACGTCAAGCGGCTCGATCTCAGTAGTGATCTTTCGAGCGGCCTTACGTGCAAATTCCTCGGACTCAGCAAAAACAACAGCGATCGGCATCCCCTGAAAATGCACTTCGCTGTCGGCGAGCAGAGGCTCGTCCGGAACGATTCCGCCGATCTGATTTTCGCCGACCAGGTCTTTCGCGGTGATGATTCTTACTACGCCTTCACTCGCTTCGGCCTCACTCATATCGATCGACTTCAATTTTCCTCGAGCGATCGGCGAATCGAATACGCACGCAAACAGCGTCCCATGGACAATCGGTATATCATCCAAATAAACGGACTCGCCGCGGACGTGAGATTTTGAATCGATGTTCTGCATCTCCACAAAATGTGTCGTGAAAAGTCGTAGGCCGGTGACCTACTTTTCATTTAGGAGAATCTTTTCTATATCCGCAAGATCTTGATGGCGTCCTGCAAGTTGTTTGTTGTGAAGTAAATCGCCCCTGCCGATAAAGTTAACCGGGACGCCTCGAAATACGGCCGGAGCTCGATTTTCCCAGGCCGCTTCAAATTCCACTCCATCGAGCGACATCATCACATCAATCCTTCCCGGTGGCCGCCCCATCTGATAGAAGCCGCCTTCTGAAAAGTCTTGTTCCGTGATTCCATCTAGCGGAGCACCAAATTCTCGTAGTGCGGCAAAAACCTTGGCGGCATTCTCCGGTGAGACCTCGACCCAGACATCAAGGTCCTTTGTGTAACGTGGTTCAGAGTACTTCATGACCGCAAAGCCCCCAACAATCAAGTACCTAACCTCGTGATCGTTGAAAGTGCTCAACAGTTCGCTGAATTCTGGCGTCGCGAATTCCATATTCTTCACAATATACCTGGATCAATTCAAAAGCTGCATCGAAGATCGCGGCGTCGCCCTGTCGCTGCCAAAACTCGATATCGAAAGAGCGGTCCATTTCCTTGATATTCTTGCCGTGGCGCATCATCGTGAAATCGCCGTTTTCTCCTTCTATTACAACGGTTTTCATGATTCTATTATACCTTATTTGAGCTCAAGAATTTCGTGAAAATGCGCCCGAAAAAGCTGCCGCAGAAGCAATCGCTTATACTCAGCAGTGCCGCGTACGTCGGAGATCGGCGAAACTTCCGACTGCATTATTTCGTTCGCTTTCTCGATTGTCTCAGCGATCATGGTGCGGCCGACAAGAAATGACGATGTTTCTTTTAAGTAGAGCGGTATAGGGGCGACACCGCCGGCGGCGACGTGTGCATCGGCGATCGTGTCGGAAGCCCGCAGGCTAGTATGGGCTCCCTCTGTAACAGATGAGCCTTTACTCACTTGCGGGTTACGGAAATGGAGCGAGATCGCTGTATTCACGGTAGCGATATCGAGATACGTGCGTTTGCTGACCTTCTCGAAATTGAATCGAAAATCACCGGTTGGCTTCTTGAAGCGGATGGCGGTGATGAATTCTTCAGGCAATTTTGCGAGCTGCTTGTAGCCGAGGTACAGATCGCGGAGTTTGACAGTACGGGTTGAGCCCTTACTTATGTGCGGGCTACTGACACTGTGCAGGCTGCTGACACTCTCCGCCGTGCCCAGTTCGATGTCTGCATCCAATGCGAGAAACCAGACCGTCATATCACCGATCGGCGAGGCGTTGACAAAGTTGCCCGCGAGCGTTGCCATGTTCCGGATTGGGGTAGACGAAACGAGCTTAAGATGTTTGTAAAGAACGGGAAAGCTCGATCGCATTAGAGGTGATTCGAGCAGGTCAGTGACGGTAGTCGAAGCGCCGATCTCAATAAATACATCGGCCTCGCGAATACCGCGCATTCGTTCGTCATAGAAAAGGTGATTCACCTCGGCCTCAGCCATTGCATCAGGTTTTTGAACGTAAACATCCGTACCACCCCCGACAAAAACGTTTTGCGTCCCACCTTTAGGCGGCTCTTCGCTCGCGGCAATTGACCGTAGCCGGTTCGCGATATTGGCGAAGTATTCGGGCACCACAAGCTTATCGATTGCTAAGCTCAGAGAACCACGCCGACCTTCGGCCACGTCCCCCTTGTAAGGGTCGCCGTGATCCTCGGTTCCATTCAACTGCTTGCAGACGTTAGCGGCGGCACGCTCGATCGATTTATATCCCGTGCACCGGCAAATGTTTCCGTCGATTGATGAGATAGCCATTTCGGCTGAGCCCTTAATTGCGTGCGGGCTCCCGCTGACGCTATCAAGGCAGAAACCGGTTAGCGACATTACGAAGCCGACCGTGCAGAATCCGCATTGCGTTCCGCTTTCATCGAT
This sequence comes from Pyrinomonadaceae bacterium, assembly GCA_049679665.1. Lineage (GTDB taxonomy): Bacteria > Acidobacteriota > Blastocatellia > Pyrinomonadales > Pyrinomonadaceae > OLB17. Next base: position 22,746 of record JBAUGL010000089.1, read on the forward strand.
CATTGCTTGCTGAACCGGTGTCAGGCCGTCGTCGGGGTTGATGCCCTCGATCGTGACGATATGCTTGCGCGCGGAGTTCGCTAGCGGCATCAGGCATGATGTCATCGTGCGGTACGAAACGCTATCACCTCGTAGTTCACCGACAAGCACCGTGCATGCGCCACAATCGCCTTCGCGACAGCCGATCTTGGTTCCTTTAAGATTTCGTTTATAGCGAACGAAATCAAGCACCGTCATGCCTGGCGACAGATCAGTTTGAATGTCCTGGTTATTTAGAATGAAATCGATCACAGCGACGAATAAACCGCCAATTATGGAAAATCGACGCGAATCATCCGAAATTCACTTAATTCGCGGGATGAGGCGTCAAAACTTTCGAATCAATACAACACCAGTCGTAATGAGCACGATCCCTGCGATTCGCGGAATGCTGATCGCCTTTTCCGGTACGCCCAAGAGGCCAAAGTGGTCGATCACCAGAGTTACCGCCATCTGGCCCGCAACAATTAGGCTGAATGTCATTGCCACGCCGAGGCGTGGTATAAGTGCAACGGTCGCCGCTACAAAAAAAGCTCCGAGTAAACCACCGGTCCAAGCGATCGCCGGAGCCTCTTTCGCCGACAACAAACTGTTTATCGGCAGGCCGGACAGCAATAGGTAGCCAAAAAGCGCGACCGTTCCCACGAGAAACGAAATGAACGCGGCGGCCGCCGGGCCGCCTACCACGCCCGCCATACGGTTGTTTATCGCGGCTTGGGTGGGCATAAACGCCCCGGCAACGACGGCGATCAATAAATAAAGAAGTGTATTAGACATTATCCAGAGAATCAGTACTCGGTTTTATCGGCTTTTCCCTTCCACGTACTAAAAACTGCCAATGCTTCATCCCGCATCAACGTTGTAACGGGTAACGTACGCGACGAGATCGGCGAATTGATCTCTTCATATATGAACTGATCATCGAAACCGGCGCCAGCCGCATCTTCGCGGCTGCAGGCGATGAAGACACGTCTCATCCTGGCCCAATAGATGGCCCCAAGACACATAGGACACGGCTCGCATGACGTATAGATCACACACTCATCAAGTTGAAAGGAATTCAGAACTTTGCAGGCAGCACGAATAGCCACGATTTCAGCGTGCGCTGTCGGGTCATGGGACGATGTAACCTGGTTGTAACCCTCGCCAATGACCCGGCCGTCTTTAACAACAACGGCTCCGAATGGACCGCCGATGTTCGAATCCATTCCTTGACGGGCCAGTTCGATCGCCCGGTTCATAAATTTTTCGTCCATTGATATTTTGGGCGCGGAAATCTCGCTAATTATCCTTCAACTTGATCTCGTAAAGATTTCTCCACTGTTTACCGGTAACGAATATACGGTCGCCGGCGGCGTCGTAAGCGATACCGTTAAGCGTATTCTCACTGTCCCGTTCCACGTCTTCAGGGGAAATACCAGCAAGATCGATCCAACCAAGTAACTTGCCGCTGGCAGGATCGATGCGTGCGATATGGTTAGGCCGGCCCAGCGTTTGCGGGCTTTCGGAATGCCAGATATTGGCCCATATCTCACCTTTAACATATTCGAGTTCATTGATCGACATCAGCGGAAGTCCGTTTTCACGTTTAACGACAATGGTTCGCACGGTCTGAAACGTTTCAGGGTCGACGAATCGGATGACATGTGTTCCATCGCTCATAATGAGATGACTGCCGTCATTGGTGAGGCCCCAACCGTCCCCGGGATATTGATATTCACGAAGAAGTTTGAAGTCACTCACATCATAGACAAATGCCTTATGCTCGCGCCAGGTAATCTGATAGACCTTATCATTCAAGACAGTCATACCTTCCGCAAAAAATTCTTCTGGAACATCGTGCTTCATCACGACTTTGCCGGTTTTGAGTTCGACCTTGCGCAGCGATGAATCCTCGTATTGGCCGGCGCTTTCAAGCAGAAATCCGTTGTGAAAAGCTAGGCCCTGTGTGAACGCTCCCGAATCATGCGGAAATTTGTTTAAGATCTCATAGGAAGCTACTGGCAATGAATCGGCCGGGCGGTTCGACGCAGCCTTGTTGACCGAAACTTGTGAAGTATCCGATGCTCCGCCGCAACAGGCGGTGACGAGCATAAAAGCTGAGAATACAATTGATCGCATGGGCTAATGGGTGCAGCTATTTCTTCAAGGCAACATCGATCAGTTCACGAAAGTCTTCTGCTGAAAGATGCCGAACTTTGATACCATTTATAAAAATAGTTGGTGTACCTTTGACACCGTACGACTTGCCGTCCGCAATGTCTTTACTAATCTCAGCAGCCGCTTTTTCGTCGTTCAAGTCTAACTCAAACCGGGCCGCATTCAAACCCAGTTCCGCCGCATACCTTTTAAGGGAAGCAGTGTCCAACGCGTCCTGATGTGTGTACAAACGCTCCGTAAAGGCAACAAACTTTCCCTGCTTGTGAGCAGCGTTTGCGGCGACGGCGGCGCGGAATGCGTTCTCGTGAATATCGGTGAGAGGGAAGTCTCGTACCACGAAACGAACCTTGTCGCCGTAACCATCGATAACGCCTTTTAAGATCGGATGAGTTTTTGCACACGCCGAACATTGGAAATCACTAAACATGATTACCGTAACGGGCGCGGCCGAGTTCCCGAACGCCGGATCGTCATCGATCGAGACATTTTCAACAAAAGGCTCCGGTTCTTTTACCAAGAACCTTAGCTCATACTTTGCAAACAATTTACGCTTTAGGTCGTTTTCAAGGCCGGCGCGCTCTTCGTCGCTAAAATCCCTCATCTTGTCGGTGATCTCGCGGCCGAACAGAGTGCCTGCATCCGTTTTCTGGGCCCGAGCCTCCACTTCGATCAGCTCGTTCAAGGCGACTACCTCAAGATCGTGTTTTACTGTGTCCACGATCTCCGCACGAACTTCATTTAGATCCCGTTTGTTGATCTGCTCGAACTCGCGGGCGGACACAGATCTTCCTGCAACTGAAAAAAGCATTTCCATTGGATTTAGGCCGGGAGAATTCACGTCCTTTCCGTATGCGGCTTTGTGTTTGGTCGTGAGGCTTTCAACGTAGTTTTTTAACGCCTTCTCTTCCGGCTCGCGCCGCAAAAAGCCTATGATCTGGAGGCGAACGTCCTCAAGCGGTTTGTTTTGAAGATTTACGCGATTGGCCTCATAAATCGCTTTTATTTGAATTTCGGACGGCTGCTGTAATTTTGCCATCTCGCGTTTAACCAGGTCGCTCGATGTCGTTTTTCGGGATCCCGCCTCGGCTTCCAATACCCGGTCGCTAAACATTCGCGCCAACAGGTTTTTCCTTGTGTCGGCCACGATAGCGTTTTGGTTCTCCCAGACCTTGCGGGCCTCGGGCGTCAGGTCGCTTACCGTGAACTGCCGGACTTTCGAGCTAGCAAGGACTGTCGGTGATTGAGCGAATGAAGAAACGGAAGTTATCGATATGATGATGGCCAGCAATATGTATTTCATAGGCGTGCAATAAAGAAATACTAACAGATTAGGTGAGCCAGTTTCTACCGAACCACACACGTAAAAAAGCGAACAGACGACCAAAAGAGGCCGTCCGTTCGGATAACAAAGTGACTTTTCCTGGATCTCTATGCAGCTGCCTTCGAAACTTCCTGTACAACTTCAGCAGTCTTCCGCTCGCTGGCATTATTTGCGATGTCGGCCTGAGCGATAATTCCACAACAGGCACCCTTTTCGTCTATCACCGCAACGCGACGTATCTGTTTTTCTTCCATAAGATTGCAGCATTCCTCCAGAGCCGTGTCGGGTGTGACGGTAATGACGTTTGGCGTCATTATGTCGGCTGCGGTCAAATCCAACGGGTTCTTGCCTTCCGCCACCGTTCTTGTTGTTATATCGCGATCCGAGACCATCCCCACCGGCTTCTTCGAATTCTGATCACTGACCACCGGGATGCACCCGCAGTCGTTATCAACCATCATTTTCGCTACGTCCTGCAGTGCAGAATTCGTGGTGCAGCAAGCAGGGTTTTTAGTCATTATTTCTTTTACGAACATTTCTTCTCCTATTGATATTGCGAACCGTCATCAAATTATGCCAGTTCTGTTCCTTCGAATGAAAACCGCAGGGCGACTATGACGTTTCGTATCAATATAGAACACCCAAATCGGCTTAGGTAGATGACTTGACGAAGTTGCAAATGCCGTTCCAGAATTTATTATGAAGGTTACTCGTGAATTCTTCACACGAAAAGAAACGCTTCAGATCGCCCGAGAAATGTTGGGTACGATTCTAGTTGCAACGAATGGCAGAGGCGAAAGAGTTGCGGGAGTGATCGTTGAAACCGAGGCCTATCTTGGTGCAATCGATAAGGCGTCCCATTGCTACGGGGGACGTCGGACGCCGCGGACCGAGATCGCGTATGCCGAGGGCGGACGAGTATATGTGTATTTTGTCTACGGAATGTACCACCAGTTCAACATTGTTACCGGGCCATCTGAACACCCGCACGCTGTGCTCATAAGGGCGGTCGAACCGCTCGAAGGGATAGAAATGATTCGGGAGCGGCGCGGCTTCATGAAAGATGAGAACTTGACGTCCGGGCCGGGTAAACTATGCATCGCGTTCGACATAGACCGAAGTTGGAACGGCGAAGATCTGATTGGCGACCGGGTTTGGCTTGAAGATCATCGACATTTCGATGACGCAGCGATTGAGTCCGGATGTCGGATCGGGGTCGATTACGCCGAAGAATTTTCGCGAAAACCTTGGCGGTTTTGGGTACGAGGAAATAAGTTTGTCAGTAAAAAATGATCGAGAAAAGTCCGCCAGCGGTATTTAAGGATTTCAAGTAAAACTGCTATTTTAGAAATATATGACTGAAGCAAAAGTGAAGAAAGTGAAGCCGGATATTCGTGCGATCACGCGCCTGGTTCCTCCGAGTGGAAATCTTGTACAAGGTCAATCTGAATTGCCGATCGATCCGCGACTGGCACGCGAAGCTGCAGAAATTATTGCCGCCAGTAAGAATCATTATGGCGGAAGCGAAGGCGATGAGAACCTCCGAAAAGCTGTTGCGGAGAAGATCAGGCTATATAACGAGATCGATATCGACGTTGAGGCGCGTCCGTTCGAGTTGATGATAACTAACGGCGGGACTGGTGCGCTGATCGGAATTGCTCAAAGCTATCTCAGAGGCAAGTCCGCTCTCGTTTTCGAGCCGTATTATCCATATCACCGGCGCATTCTTGAAGAATTCGGTGGAAAAACTGAAACCTTCGAGCTTGATGCGGCTCTCGGATTCGAAAAAGATCAATTGTACGCACGCTGCCGAGAGTTGAAAGGTCGGACCGAATACCCCCTAAAGTGCATAATTGTCTGCACCCCCGCGAACCCGAGCGGAAAGGTGATGTCGCAATCGGAACTGGACGCTATTGCCGAGGTTGCTCAGGAACTGGACTTGCTCGTCGTATCCGACGAGGTTTACGAGCACTATGTCATCGGCGAAGATCCGCACGTACCTTTTGCGAGGCTGCCCGAAATGTGGGACCGCACGATCACGGTCAATTCATTTTCGAAGTCGTGGAACATATCCGGCTGGCGTCTTGGTTATGCATACGGAAAAGGCGAGCTGATCGCGCCGATAAACAATGTCGCTAACGTTCTCTATGTTTGTCCCGCGACGCCGCTCCAGTCGGCATTATCCAAAGTTCTCATGGCGGACAAGGGCTATTATCCGCAGCTGCGTGAGAAATTCGTGACCAAACGAACTTTTGTAGGCGGCGTACTCAATGACCTCGGATTTGAACTGTACGATTCCGGTTCGGCATTTTACATTTGGGCCAGGATCCCAACAGATTACAGCGACGCGCTCGTGTTCAATGAGATGCTAATGGAAAAGGCCGGTGTCGGGATGGTTCCGGGAAGCGCCTTCGCCGACAGCGATAGATGGGATGCCCATGTGCGGATCTGCATTGCTCGCGAAGATTCGGTACTCGAGGGTGCAATGGAAAAGCTGCAGGCAGTGCTGGGTTGAACATTTTTGTTCTGATCGGCGGCCTCTGATCGTCGCGGCGCTCTTGTTTTTTGGAAATCGATTTTAATAATACGGATATGAAACGAACGACAACATTGGTCTTGATCTCTTTATTCTTTTTTTCAACTTTACCGAGCTTTGCAGACGAAGGAATGTGGACGTTCGACAATCCGCCTCTTAAACAATGGAAAGATCGCTACGGATTTGAACCATCGAAAGAATGGCTGGAAAAAGTCCGGCTTGCTTCGCCAAAACTCGGGGGTGCCTCGGCAGCATTTGTGTCGCCGAACGGATTGATCGCGACCAATCACCATGTGGCAGCAAGCATTATTGCGAAACTCTCGACAAAAGAGCGTGACCTAATGAAGACAGGATTCTATGCCAAAAGGCAAGATGAAGAATTGAAGGCCCAGGATGCCGAAGCTACTGTACTTGTCTCATATGATAACGTCACTGCGCAGGTTCATGACGCCGAGCGGGCCGGCGCCACCGCCGCGGAAGCCTCAAACCAGAGATCGACCCTGATCGCAGCTATCGAAAAAGACACTTCGCAGAAATCCGGCTTAAAATGCGACGTTGTTTCGCTTTACAGCGGCGGCGAGTATTGGAACTATTGCTTCAAGCGATATACGGATATCCGACTTGTGATGGCGCCGGAAGAACAGGCAGCATTTTTCGGAGGCGATTACGACAACTTTACGTTTCCGCGTCACGACCTGGATTTCACATTTTTGAGAGCTTATGAGAACGGAAAGCCTGCAAAAACGACTAATTTTTTCAAGTGGTCGGAAACCGGACCGAACGATGGCGAATTCGTAATTGTATCGGGTTATCCGGGCTCAACCGCACGACTGATGACCGTAGCCCAGCTCGCGTATGCCCGCGATCACGGGAACCCTATGTTAAAACAAGTTTGGGAAACACGGCGGAAGGCCTTAGAGGAATATTCGAAACTCGGTGACGAACAACTTCGACAGGCAAATCCGGGGATGCGTTCCTTCGCCAATTCGTTAAAACGGTTGAAAGGTCAACAGGATGGACTGCTGAACCCGCGAATGTTCGCGAAAAAGGAAGCTGAGGAAAAGGAACTGCGAGATAAACTCGCGGAAAAGCCGGAGTTGGAAAAGAAATACGCAACAGCCTGGGAGAATATCGCGAACGCGTACGGCGAGCTTCCTGCGATGTCAAAAAGGCTTGCGTTCTCAACTCTGTCTGCTTCGCGATTGTCGACGATCGCATCCCAAGTGGTCACCTATCAAATCGAGACAGCAAAGCCGAACGACAAACGATACCCGGAATATCGAGATTCACGACTGGATTCCTTCAAAAATGCGGTTCTATCACCCGCCCCGATATATTTGGATATGGAAGAGGCTACGATGCTGCATTGGCTTGAGGAGGGTGTGAAAGTGCTTGGACGCGATGATCCCTTTATTCGCGCGGCGATCGGCGACGCGGAACCTGCCGAAGTCGTTCGCCAGGCCGTTCGCGAGACGAAATTGAACGATCCCGCAGAGAGGAAGGCGCTTCTCGAAGGGCCGGCAGATGCGATCGGTAAGGTTACCGATCCGATGGTCACCCTTGCGCGCCGAGTCGAACCTGTCATTCGTGAGCTTCGCAAGTGGAATGAAGAGCACATCGCGGACGTGGAAGCCGCAAACGGCACTAAGATCGCTCAGGCTCGATTTGCGATCTTCGGTCGAAGCATGCCGCCCGATGCAAATTCAAATCTGCGTGTAAGTTATGGCAAGGCAAAGGGTTACGAAGAGGATACGACACTTGTACCGTTTAAGACGACTTTTTTTGGGTTATATGACAGGGCGTTGAGCTTCAACGAGACCGATCCGTATCATCTTCCGCAGCGTCTTAAGAACCGCCGCGAAAGAATTGACCTTTCGGTGCCGCTGAACTTTGTCTATACCGCCGATACCATAGGCGGCAACTCAGGGTCTCCGGTCATCAATCGAAACGCGGAACTTGTCGGGTTAAACTTCGACAGCAATCTTCAAAAGCTATCTAATCGGTACTGGTATATCGAAGAAGCCGAAGGTTCGCGCGCCGTTGCGGTACATAGCGCCGGTATACTCGAGTCCCTACGGAAAGTGTACGACGCGACGGAACTCGCGAATGAACTGACCGGAAAATAGTCGCATTGCTCTGGAGTTTCGTGATCATTTTCGGAACTTCATCACGACTTTTCTGATCGAACCAACGTCGTAATAGTAAGTGGAACGATATCGCGACGCGTTTCTATAGCCAACAACGATCTCGACTATCCCTTCGAATTGGGAAATATTCTCGATATCCTTGATCGCCGTCCTCGGAAGCGTGAATTCTTCGCGTATCTGACATGTCCATACGACTCCCTCAAATCGTATCTTTTTGAATTTGCTCCCGTTGATATTAACGGGGTTCCCGCTCGGATCCTCGATGAACGGAGGTGAGACTGTGCTCACAGAGTAGTTAGGGTTTGGCGGCGTGAAGACGTCGATTACGACATACTCGTGGTTTCCGATGCTCGTGTTGCGAATTCGCCGAATCGAACCGGGATCGGTACAGAATTGGGAAAACACATTCCCCAAGCTGAAAAAGACCGTGAATATGGCCGTTATTGACGCAAAGACCTTTTTACCCATACATCCTCCATCATTATCTTTATACCGGACGGGGAAACACGAGCGATTTGCGTGTAAAGCTTTGATTTCTATACATGTGTCGTCGAAAATGACCTAGACGCTCTCACAGTCTTTCATTATTTATGCACTATCACCTAATAGGAATTTGCGGCACGGCGATGGCCAGCCTGGCCGGCATGCTTCAGGCTCGCGGACACAAGGATTATTGAAGTTGAAAACAGCACAAATGAGGACTGACTTTAAGCCTGTTCAAAAACGGGACTGTTCGCAGAATTTAGCGTTGAAGGAGGGGTTTTTGTGGTGAATTGTCACTCCGACACTCGCACGTTTTCCTCACCCAATCACTTCAAAATCGATCGACCGCTCGGAAACTTCTTCGACGTTTTTGTCGCGAACGATTACCTGTAGAGCGTATTCACCTGGCGCCGCCTGGCCTGAAATTTGAATGTTGCCCGTGTCATCAATTCGGGACAGATAATCGCGCCCATCTGTGGCGATCGGTTTTTCACCGCTGTCCAACAGCATCTTTCCATCACGAAACAGCCGAATTTGGCGCGTTAGTGACGCGGAATTGTTTTGGGCCTTGGCATTGAATATGGTGTAGGCAAAAACCAACGTCTCCCCGTGACGATACTGCCTTACCGAGGGCGAGGCGTTTGTACGCACAACATCAAAAGACTGCTCACGCGACCGATCTTCCGGGATGATCGCTTTTCCGTCACTGCCGTACGTCGTCGCGATGAGGTCCGAGAGAAGCAGTCTTCCGTTTTTGGCGTCGGGCACCTCAACAAAGTCGCCGGCCGAGCCGAGCCGTTTGGAGCTATCTCGAACGGCAATGCGGAAGCTGTAGAGACCCGGACGTTTTATCGGCACGTTCGTCGAGAAATCGAGTCCGTTCCTAAGCACCGTCGCGACTCCTTCCGGCGGGATTCGCATCGTATATGTGTGGTTAAACTCATTTACTACCTTAGCTTTTTCGTCAAGCGTTACCGCGACAATATCCATCACGAATTTCTTCATTCCGGCCGGTTCGTCGGTTAGCTGAATGTCATCGCCTTTTAAGTGAAACATTGCATGGATTCGATTACCGTCTTTTGCCGTATTCTGGTAAAGGGTAGTTAGGCGAAGATCGATACCGTCCTCAAGAAACGGCGACCCGATCGCACGAAAAAGCTCGCTGTCGGCAGTTTTAAAAACCGGTTTTGAATCGTTGTTGCTGCGTCCGTAAAACCCTTTTCGCGATGTTGTCGCAAGGTCGGGCCGGTTTGCCTTGACCTCGATCTTGTGAAATTCCTTTCCTTTGAAAGTCTCATCGTCGGGTTCGTACGCGATCAAATAGTATCCCTTGTCGGCATCCAAAATCCTTTCAATATCTCTTTCCAGGAACGCTCGATTGCCGACAAATTTACCTCCCGTCGTATAAGCCAGATACGCAAGCCCGCCGTTCAGGGCGTTCTCCTCGTCTATTCGCTGGGCAGATATCCTTTCGGTGTCACCGGGACCAACACCGTCGGCAGCCGTTATTAGTCCCGGTATAGTCAGTCCTTTATTACTGATAGTGTGTACGACCACTGACGCTCTCGCGGCCTTATCAGCCAACTCGCGAATTGCGTCGCGCGAGCGTGAAAAGGATTCCGCCGCAAGGCCCTCGGATAATAGAAATATCTCTTTTCGCTGCGGAACATTTGATAACCGTTCGACTACGACATTTAATACGGCAATCGTAGCGAGCAGTTGACTGTCTCGTTCGCGGCGGTACATATCTCTCGCGGGGTCATTCCGGATCGGGCTGCGGGAAGAGGGGATGTTTCCCGCCGTACCCTGAGGGGCAAAAGCGCTGCCGCATCCACCTGGAGCTATTAAACTCAGCTTTCCAATTTTCTTTCGTAGGACGTCTTTGTTCGATGAGTAAATCTGAAGCAGACTCGTTCCGCCTTTCGTGCGATAAATTGCTACGCGATCGTCGGGCTGCATTTGTTCGTCGACAAATTTTTTGATTGCCTCGCGCATATTAAAATTGCCCTCGACCGTAGCCAGGCAATTCCCGTCGTCAAGGACGAACGTTATCAAACGTCCTTGTTCGGTCCTCACGCCCGACATTGGCGCTTCAATCGCGTTTTTGTCTCGCTTTACCCCGGCCGTTTTTCGCCTGCCTGGCGGGTCGACAAAAACCACGGACGTGATCTGCTGAACCTTTCCGTCCTGCAGCACCCGAAAATCCTCTTTCTTCAGATCGATTACTTGGGCTCCGTCTTTGCCGGTAACGACCGCATCCAACTGGATCAGCGATGTCGTTATCTTTACAGGATCATCAACTGGCGGCGAGGCTGAAGGCTGCTGCCCGAACGAGGCAGTGACAAAAAAAAGAGAAATGAACGATGTCGCGAGAACTACAAGTTTATTCATATTGCTGTTATAGGGCTGTGTTGACGAATGTTAAAATTTTCGCATCGGTCGCGCTTCTTGTAAAGACCTTTGGTATCATCTTTATCGTGAGGTTCGGCTTTTCGGACAGAGTCGATAAATCCATTAAGTTTTCGCAGACACGCACACGCGATGCACTATCACCTAATAGGAATTTGCGGCACGGCGATGGCCAGCCTGGCCGGCATGCTTCAGGCTCGCGGACACAAGGTCACCGGCTCGGACCAAAATGTTTATCCGCCGATGTCGACGCAGCTTGAAGCGCTCGGGATTCAGGTAAATACTGGCTATCGCGCTGAGAATGTCGATGTCGCGGCTGATTGTATCGTGGTCGGGAACGCGATCTCGAGAGGTAATCCTGAGCTTGAAGACGTCCTGAGCCGCAAACTTCTGTACCGGTCACAGGCGGAGATCGTGAAGGAAGAGTTTATTCGAGGGAAGCGATCGCTTGTTATTGCAGGAACTCACGGTAAGACGACCACGACCAGCATCGCGACGTGGGTTTGCGATGTTGGCGGGCTTGACCCGGGATTTCTCGTCGGCGGTGTCGTACAAAATTTTGGGGCCAGCTTTCGCGTAACGGACAGCGACCATTTCGTTATAGAAGGCGATGAATACGACACGGCGTATTTCGACAAGAAGCCAAAATTCATGCATTATCTGCCGGAGATCGCCATCGTAAACAACATCGAATTTGATCACGCCGATATATATCGCGATCTGCATGAGATCAAATTTCAATTCTCGCGGCTTATGAATCTCGTTCCTGGAAACGGGCGTCTGATTTGCGGGGTCGATTCGCCGGTGGTGAGGGAAGTGCTCGACGAGATGGACGGGAAACTGTTTACGACGGTTGAGACCTTCGGCCTTTCAGATGACGCCAAGTGGCAGGCTCGATACGTTGATTTTACCGGCGACGTAACGCGGTTCACAGTTTTCAAGGATGGCCGCAACTGGGGCGAATTCGAGACGCACCTGATAGGTGAATTCAACGTGCGTAACTGCCTCGCTGTAATGATCGCGGCGGACGCATGGGGGATATCGAAAAAAAATATCCAGGTAGCGTTGAATACGTTTAAATCGGTCAAACGGCGAGTGGAGGTTCGCGGCGAAATTCGCGGAGTAACTGTCATCGACGATTTTGCGCACCATCCAACCGCAGTCGAAGAAACGCTGAAGGCGCTTCGAATGAAGTACGACGGCCGCCGGCTTATTGCAGTCTTCGAACCGCGCACTTGGTCATCACGCCTTGCGATCTTTCAAGAGCCCTACGGTAAAGCGTTTTCCTACGCCGATTACGTCATTATCGCTGGTGTCTACAACACCTCAAAAGCCAGCGAACTCGGCAAAGTGCTAAATACGGACGAGCTTGTAAAAGACATAGAGATGCAGGGCAAGCCTGCAATGAGCTTCCCGGACGCGGACGCGATCGTCGCGCACCTCACACCCGAACTGCGCGAAGGCGATGTGGTCGCGATAATGTCTAACGGTGGTTTTGGCGGGATCCATGAGAAGATACTTGATGTTCTAGGATCAATGGCGGCGCTTTAGGGAAGCGCCGCCCCCGAGAATTCTGTCCTAATCAACTACCACATTCACAGTAGCTCCACCATCACGACCGACCGGGTTGTACTGGATCACGTTCAATCCTTGAACGAGGTATGGCGAAATATCGACACTGACAACCGGGGATGTGAGTGTGTCGCCGTCCAGGATCAGATCATACGTTTCGTTGATATGAACCACCAGCTTTTTCAAGCCTGTGGACCGAACGAACAGCGTGCCTTGTGCATTCGGCGCGCTGAACTGCTGTCGCAGGGTCGGTGGCCCGGTACCCCGATAGCGGGTTATGTCGATCGGATAGGAGCCTATATCCACACCGGTGTAATAGGCCTTCAGGATCTGCAGGAAGTCCTGACCCGCGTTGCCGCGTCCGTGTGCGCCGTACTGGCTCAACCCCACATTGTGGCCCCACCCTCCGCCTGTTGCGATCACACCGCCGAAGCTGCCGTCAATATTCGTATAAGGCTCCAAAACGCTCGGGTTCGTGAGCGTGAAGTTGCTCGCGATGTTCAATCCGCCGCAAATAGCACTAGGCGTAGAGGCTGAGGTTCTGCCGAGCACGTTACGGAGATCGTCCCAACCGATCACGTCGGCTACGCCGCTTGTCAGTGTGATCCGAGCAACTCCGACGCGACCTGAACCTGCCATACGCTGCAGTGCTTGCACGCCGGTAACGGTGCCTGACACGTTTCCGGAGACGATGGAATATCGGTCGCCGGTTAGACGAGATTTGATCGTCGCCGCCGACAGAGCGATTCGCCATCGCGAAAATCGGTTATTTACCCGTCCGCACATGTCATACACTTGCGGCTGGACAGTACTCCAGAAATTTAGATGCACGACCGGATCTGATAGGTCCAGCATTGGCGGCTCTCCATCATATATACCTGTCAGATAAGGAGTTACGTTTGCTCCGGGCAACGACGCGCTTGGTGAATTGAAGATCCACTCGACGCTGTCGCTGTGGCCGCCAAACGACGACGAATAAAAGGCCGTAATGATATTCCCGTTGTACGACGCAACGAGTCCGCGCGTGCCCTCAGTGGCCAAAATTGTTCTCGGATGTTCCGATAACACACCACGATAAACCTGCGACGACGACGAATCGACAAGATCAAAAGGGTACCCCAGCCTCATATAACGTCCGATGTTCGCGACCGCGTAGCCCCTTGCCGCAGTTGCCTGGGCTTTCAGCGCCTCAACGTGAAAGAAAGCAGGCGATTCATTCGCGACAACTCCTTTTACATAGTTCTCAAGCTCGAGAATGTTCACGAGGTTCACTCTGCCCGCCAGCGTTGAGGTGCCGCGCGAAACCTCCAAGGCTCCTCGATATGTGGGAACAAGGTTAGGGCCGCCGAGGATATTCGCACGCAAAATACTTTCAACCCGGAATAAATTATCCGGACTCGACGGCGAAAAGAATACTGGACCGGCCACCGCGACATCGACACCGGGCCCGGTGACAATGTAGTTCGTGCCATCAAAACGTAAATCAAATACATTGCCCGGCTGCATTATGGCAACCTCGCTTCCGGTGGCGCGGTCCACAACCGCCACATCGCCGACTGTGTTGGACACCTGTACAAAGAAATGATGCAGACTCCAATACTCGCTAAACGAACCCTCGGGCGGTACCCGATTTCGGTAAATACCGACTCTCACGGCGACTGCCGCCTGCGTCGGGTTGCCTAGAATAACCGGACCGAGGTCATCTCGCGCTCCGGAAGAGTGCGAATCTCCCTGCTCACCTTTAAGCCGGATCCACTCCTCCTCGATCGCTTGATCGGTTTGCGTTTGTGCCGGACCATCGACCTGCGCAGAAGCAGGTAACGTGGCGTATAGACATAGAAGTACTAAGAGGGACGAAAGTTTGTGCAGTTTCATGAAATGTTTCCTCCGCGTGTTCGTTTATAAGACGTAAGATGGCTCCTACGTGATCGCGTAAATGTAACACACGTCTGCGTTACACTCAACGGTATTCTCGAAATCACAACAAGCCTTTCGTGATCGAAAACGCCTGTTGAACGTCCCTAATATAACTTCTCTTACGTAGCAGTGCGTCTCATCGGACCTGGTTATCTTTGCACGGTCTCCTGAGAAGGTTTTCCCCTTATGTGCGGAAATCACTCTCGCCGGGACGAGCCGTACCCAAATTACTTGAAGGGTTCGCTGCTTGCTTACACCGTACAAAAAGACACAATTTGACATAAGTTGCGGGGTGCGGGTAGACTTTTCTCGATCCCACGATCAAGAACCAGGTTTCCCATCCATTCGGGAGTATTTAGAGAATTTATGTTCGAAAAGGGTGACCGCTCGGCGAGGTGTGCCGATGGCGGTGTTGTCGTATCTGAG
>JBAUGL010000090.1:0-30382 GCA_049679665.1 Pyrinomonadaceae bacterium
GTGCAGCGGTTCTTCGACATGTGCGAGACGGCGTTCGACCTCGGTAACGATCTCGACAAAGTTGTCTATATCAAGCCGCCCGCAGGTTGGGCAGGCGACAACGGTCACACCGCGCTTTCGCAATTCCAGCGATTTTAGTATCTCCCAACCTACACGGACTTCCTCGTGCGGCTCGGCGGCCAAACTTACGCGGATCGTATCGCCGATGCCGTCATGCAGCAATAAACCGAGTCCGATAGCGGATTTAATGGTCCCGCCGAACGGAGTTCCGGCTTCGGTTACGCCAAGATGCAGCGGATAATCGACCTGCGCGGCCATCAACCGATATGCCGCTACCATTCGATTCACATCGGATGCTTTTAATGAAATTACGATGTCGCCGAAACCCAGATCTTCCAGAATACGGATGTGGCGCATCCCCGATTCGACCATAGCCTCGGGCGTGGCGGTTCCGTATTTCTTGAGCAGGTCTTTTTCGAGGGAACCGCCGTTTACGCCGATCCGGATCGGGACTTTGCAGGCCTCCGCCGCACGCACAACTTCGCGAACGCGGTCGGTATGGCCGATATTTCCGGGATTAATGCGAAGTTTGTCGATTCCTGCATCGAGTGCCTTTAGAGCGAGTTTGTAGTGAAAGTGAATGTCGGCAACGATCGGAACTTCCGTCCGTTTGCGTATTTCCGGCATTGCCGCGGCCGCATCATCGTCCGGTACTGCTATCCGTACGATCTCGCACCCCGCCGCAACCATTTCCTCAATCTGCCGAACGGTCCCATCCACGTCCGTCGTATCGGTTTTGGTCATCGACTGGACGGAAACCGGCGCACCTCCGCCGATCTGGATATCACGAACTTTGACCGCTCTCGTTTGTCTTTTCATTTCAAGCGATGTCGATTTTCCTGCGGCGAATTGTCTACTTCTGCGGCTGCTCGACCGCCGGTTCCGATGTGCCGAAATTTGACGCTATCCGAGAAAAATCCAGGAAAAGCACAAAAACCATCAGCAGCAGGATAACGGCAAGTCCAGTAAGCTGGATCCGCTCCTTCGCAACCATCGAAAGTGTCTTACCAAACCACGACATTACCTTTTCGATCCCGAGCACCATTATTTGACCGCCATCAAGCATTGGAATCGGCAGCAGGTTGAAGATGCCAAGGCTCATGCTGATCACCATCAGGATCAGAAAAAAGCCTTCGACACCCATCAGCCTGGTCGCTTCGGCAGATTGCTGAAAGATTCCCACGGGTCCGCCGAGGCCCGAATCCTTAACGGAACGATCACCCGAAAAAACCTGACCGAGTACCGAACCCGTCGCCTTAAGGTTTTCCCAATTTGCGCTGAATGCATAGCTTGCCGCAGATGAAAGGCTCGCCGATTCAAGCGGCAGGTTCGGACGTTTGAACCCAAACCCGAGGCGCTGCGTCCCATCTTCGAGTTGTCTGACGGTGGCCGTAAGATTTACTAGTGATCCACCGCGCTCCACCGAGATCTGGATTGGGGCCGACTTGAACTTTTGAACTAGCGTCGAAGCCTGTTGGCTATTGCGTATGGTCTCGCCGTTGATCGAGACGATCTGATCGTCCGCGAGAAGTCCGGCTTCCGAGGCTGGAGTATTCGGCTGAACCGCGCCGACCACGACCGGTACAACACCCTGATCCGGCTCGGCGTCGATCAAACCTGCATTTTGTCCAGCGAATACGACCTCTTTTCGCGGTGTTATCTCGAGCGGCAAACGTTTTCCGGCTCGTTCGACGATCACTGGCAAGGCTCTTTCGGGGTTAATTCCAGCTTCAACGGTAATGTTTCTCCAGGTCGGATTCTCAACCCCGTTAAAAGAAACTATCCTGTCCCCAACTTGTAGCCCGGCAGAGGCGGCGGCCCCATCGGGCTTGACTTGGCCGATAACCGGTGCGGGAACAGCAGGGATCCCTTGTACCATCGCCATCCCGAAGGGAATTGCGAGTGCCAGGACCAGGTTCATGAAAGGACCGCCGATCATTACCAAAAACTTTTGCCATCGCGGCCGCAGTTCATAAAGTTCCGATTCCGGGACCTTCTCGGTGGTTTCATCCTTACCTTCGAGCGGCCCTGTCGCCTCGTCGCCGTAAAGCTTGACGTAGGCACCGAGCGGAATCGCGCTGATCCGGTAATCGGTATGTCCTTTCTTGAATCCCCAAACCCTCGGACCCAGCCCAAAAAATGAATACGCCTCGACACGCATTCCGAACAATTTGGCAACAATAAAATGGCCGAGTTCGTGTATATTTATTGCGATCCCAAGGATCACTAGCGGAATAATTACGTAGAAAAATGCGGTCGTTAAAATAGTGTCCATATGTTCCAGGGGCCGAAAGCAGTTTCGATTCCCGATTCGATGCCAAAGTTGTAAACTTTAAGTGTAGAACCGGTGCCAGTTCCAGTCAATTGTAGAGATGGAATGCCCAAACTCTCGGGGAAGGAACGCCCGTTGACTCCGCGAGGTCGCTGTCGGACTTTTGGGGGTACAAATAATCGGAATACTAACGGAACTCACGTACGTCATCAACGAAAGAAAACGTCTATAGCCGGCGCTCAGTTGCCGGCTGCGGCATGGTCATTGACCGCATGATCGCGTCTGCCTTGCACCACTGGCCGCAGAGAGGAAGTTAAAACTGCGCTCAGTTGACATAAACAAAGAAGCGGGTCGACTTATCGATTCGACCGACGCCCTTACAAGATAGACATCCCACGCCCAGCGTCCGAGTTGCGTTCCCCGAGTGTCCCACACCTTGGCCCGAAACCCGAAAAGGTTACCGTATTGATCCGTCCTTCGCGATGAGTGATAACGTAGTTCAAGGCGGGCAAGTCCCAATTCGTCAAGAGTTTTTAGTTCTTGAGGCTCGGAAACTCCGTTGTGGTTCGTATCCTGCCAAAGACGCAATCGGCCAAAGACGGTATCACGAAAATCGATGTCCCCGTCGCTGTTTCCGCCATTTGACGAACGATCGAATGCCGCTAAGGCGAGAAAGCCGTTCCTACGTTCGCCTTCCGGAGGCACGGGCTGGTCGGTGAAGTTTCCGAAGAGTTCTGATCCATTCTCGATCAAATGGTTGCCGTTCCGGTCAAGTGCCAGCCATGCGTCATCCGAACCGGACGAGGTCCATGACATCTGTTCCGCTGAACCTCTGCCGCTGATATCGAATAGGACACCGTTTTGTGCGCTCGTAAGGTCAAAGCCGTTGCCGGAAATATCAACCACGATCGGCGAAGTGTCCAGATCGCAAACACACGCCTGCCAGTTATAGAATCCGTTATTATTAGTGCAGTCCTGAATTTCCCATGGCGAAGGATCGCAAGGGCTGCAGAGATTGGCGGAATCACCCTTCTTAAATGATCTTTCACCAAGAATTGTAAACCCGCCCCGCAGGCAGCCACCTCCGCCGCCCGGACTCGGGCGTCGTATTGGCCGATAGTCTCCATTGCTTCCAGTTTCGGTCCCAGCGGGTCCGCCACTGCCTCTTTCGCTTGGCCCAATCGGGAACTGAGTATTCCCGGGCCTGCCGTGTCTGCCTTCGGTCGACGAGCAGCTGAAATTTCCGAGAGCCCGGCCGGGTGTTCCGCCATCTCCGGAACGCCCAGAATTACCACCGAATCCGCTATCACCGCCAAAGCCGGGAAGGCCCCCTTCGAAATGACGAGAGATGCGGCGCTCATCGTATGCATTCGGGTAGTCTACCAATATATCGCCGGCGTCACCGCCGCGCCCGCCGGGTCCGCCATCACCGCCGCGTCCGCCCTGGCCGCCTTTTCCGCCGTCGGTGCCGTCAGCACCGTCGCCGGCACCGCCCTGATTGCATGGACAATCCGCCCCGTTTCCGCCCCATCCGCCTTCCTGTGCATTGTCACCGGGCGCTCCTAATCCGCCTGTACCGCCCTTTCCGCCTCGGCCACCGTTCGATCTGAAAGTATAAAATTCGTTCGAATTATCCGGGATCGAATACTCAATTCTTCCTCCCTGGCCACCCGTCGGCCCCACTCCGCCAGTACCGGCGTTATCGCCCCCCTGGTTCCCATTCGCTCCGGCCATACCGCTTAGGCCATTTGGATTCAAGCTGCAGCGTCCGTGCCACCCTTCGTATGGCGGAGGCGGGATGTTACCGCTGTGAGTACCTTCGGTACCAGTGGCGCCGTTTCCGGTATTATCCTCTCCGTGACAGTCTTCGGTCTGCGGAGGACAGTCTGTCAGGCCGACGCCTTTTTTGTTTTTGGGATCTGGCCCCCGCTTCGTTCTCTCCTCGCGTTTCTTACGATATTCTTCGTCATAATCGACTCCGCTAACATCGATTCTTACCTGACTGTTGTACTTGCCACTTAATGGAAACTTTTCATAAGTCCGCTGATTAACAGCAGGCAAGGCGTTGTCCGCGTATCCGCGTTCCCGCATAGCTTCTGCAAACGGTCTATCTAAATGAAAACTCTCGTTTACCGGAAAAACATAGATACTCTTTCCCTTTCCAACGATCTCCGTGTGATAGTGCTCATACACTATCGTGTTTGCCAATATCACTACATCTCCCGTCAGTTCGATCTTTTTCGGGAGGATGAGCGTGTCAGCGATCTGTACACCTTCCAATTTATCACCGGAGCGTAGAGTTGAATGCATTTCGGTCATCTGCGGCAATTCCGGTTTTACGCGTTGCCGCCAATTAGGCAGGAGCAGAAGATCGGGATCGAACGGGACGCCCGCTCGGAGCAGCATTTTCCTTGCCTTCTTAAAGCTCTCCTTTCTTGAATCCTGCTTTTCAGCAGGGAGCACTACGCTGGCGGTAACTTCAGTTTCACGGATATTCTGAGGAAACAGGAACACGCATACCGCTACGGCTATACACAAGGTCAAATGAGAGTATTTTTTCACCTTTTCTCCTTTTTCCGGGTCGTTGGGAATCCGGGCGGAAACTTCAAAACGAAAGTACAAGGCAATTTGATCGGCTATTCGGTCGTCTGTAAAGGAATCGTACCCCCCCCCTGAATGAAAAGTCAATAGATTTTTCAGCGCGCACTAAATGGCCGGAAAGGCGATTGCTGCGGGTTCATCGACAAGGGCGTTGGCGTGCCGTCTGGCCATGGAATCGGCTTGTAGAATGGATTCGAGATCGTCGGCCGGCACAGGTGTATGTGCGTCCATCACCTTTTCGTTAACTAAGGCGATCGCGGAGAAGGGTATCTTGCCGTCGAGGAACGCTTTCACGGCGATCTCATTTGCAGCATTTAAGGCGGCCGGCATTGTTCCTCCGGTTTCCAGTGAGCGAACCGCCAACCCTAGACACGGAAACCTATCGAGATCGGGATTTTCGAATGTTAATTGGCCGATCTTCGCCAGGTCCAGTGGTTCCATGCAGCCGCGCCGCCGTTCAGGATACGTTAAGGCGTACTGTATCGCGTGTTTCATATCGGTCACACCTAGTTGAGCAATGACCGAGCCGTCGGCGAATTCGACCATTGAGTGGACCACGGACTGGGGGTGAACTATGACCGAGATCTGGTTGGCATCAAAACCGAAGAGCCATTTCGCTTCAATGACTTCAAAGCCCTTGTTCATCAGGGTTGCAGAATCGATCGTGATCTTGTCACCCATCTTCCAGTTTGGATGATCCAGGGCTTCGGATACAGTGGCATTCTCGATCTCGGCCTTCGAACGACATCGAAACGGGCCGCCGGAAGCAGTTAGTATGAGACGTTCCACTTCTTTGGATGACTCTCCTCGAAGGCATTGGTGAATCGCGTTGTGCTCCGAATCGATCGGAAGTATCACCGCCCCTGATCTTTCTGCGGATCTCGTCATCAACTCGCCCGCCATTACCAGCGTTTCCTTATTCGCAAGAGCGATCCGCTTTCCAGCCTCGATCGCCCTCAACGTGGGCACAAAGCCAATAGCACCAACAGTTGCCGATACGACGATCTCAGATTCCGGGTGCGTTGCGACCGCGACGAGGCCCGCTTCGCCCAGTTCGATCCGCGGTGATGCGACCTTTAGCTCATAAAGTTCCCGTTCGAGAGCCTCAGCACTTTCCTCGCCGCTGCAGGAGATCAGGTTGGGCCTGAACTTTTCGATCTGTCGGGCGAAGGTCTTCATATTGCGTCCAGCCGCAAGTGCCGACACACGAAATTCTTTTAAGTGCTCGACGACGCTGAGCGTGTTGCAGCCGATCGAGCCAGTGGAGCCGAGGATAGTTATGGATCGCATATTCAGGTTCGGAAAAATTCAGAATACCACACAAGCACTGGTCAATATGGGCTTCCTGAGGCGTTCGGAAAAAGAAACTACGCGGCCCGAATCACTCCCGAAATGGCATCAGGCCGTAGAGTGAACTCTTCGCCGCTTCTCATATCCTTTAGTTTAGCTTTACCCTGGCTAGTTTCCTCGTCCCCGAGAACACACACGAAGGGAACGTTTAACTGGGATGCATATTTGAATTGCTTGCTGAGCTTGTCGGGTTCAGGATAAACGATGACGCGAAGGCCCTGCGATCGAAGCTTTCCCGCAAGCTTAAGCGAGTCGTCGACGGTAGCGTCATTCCAGATTGTCACCATCAAGTCTGCCGCGCTCGACGCGGTGATCGCGGGCGGAAACATCTCGCGTTCCTCCATAACCACCAGAATGCGCTCGAGTCCAAGCGAAAAGCCACATGCCGGGATCTGTTCCTTGCCAAACATTCCGATCAAAGTGTCATATCTTCCGCCACCCGCGAGCGAACCGCCGAGATCCGGCACGTTCACTTCCATGATCGCACCGGTATAGTACGAGAGGCCGCGAGCGAGACTCGGGTCGAGTTGGACGGGCGCTTTATCAGCGAATCTAAGTATCTGACCGAGTTCGCTTAAAACCTCGTTGCTGACGATATTCACCAGATTACTTACGATCGTACGGTTAACATCTACGCCTTCGCCGGCGATCAGCCGCGTCTGTTCAAAAATATCCAAAAGCATTTTCGAAGAGGCTTCACCGATACCGCGATCGATGAATTCAGTCTGGACACCTTCCGGCCCGATCTTATCGAGTTTGTCGATCACGATCAGCGCATCACCATGCAGTTCGGCCGGAACACCCGCCGTATCAAGAATGTCCCTCAAGACCTCTCTGTGATTGAGTCGGATCACAAAATCGTCAAAACCGAGTTTATTCAATATCTCGCTCACGGCAGTGATCATTTCCGCCTCAACGGCCATTGATCGCGACCCGATCGCGTCTACGTCACATTGATAAAATTCGCGAAAACGACCACGAGCGGGGCGATCAGCGCGCCACACCGGCTGTATTTGATACCGCTTGAAAAATTTTGGGAGCTTACTACGATTGTTGGCGATCACGCGAGCGAACGGCACTGTAAGGTCATAACGAAGGGCAAGGTCCGCGAGGTCACGTTCGGCCGCGCCAACCTCAAGTTTTTCTCCGCGCTTCAATATCCTGTAAATAAGTTGGTTGCCTTCGTCCCCATACTTTCCAGTGAGGGTTTCGATGTTCTCGGCGGCAGGTGTTTCCAACGGTTCAAAACCATAACTCTCGTAAACCTGTCTAATAATGTCGACAACGTACTCGCGTTTACGGATATCTGCGGGGAGAAAATCGCGCATCCCCCGCGCCGGCATTGTGTTTGCCATAGTATTGTGATCGGTGACGAGATGTACGGACTAGCTCTATCGTGTCCATTCATTCTCATTTCTGCAGAACTATTCTACTAGAGGACTGATCATTTGGTGAAAACGGAGTAACCAAAATAGAAAACATTTGCGTTGTACCCCGGATTAACCTCGCCAATATTCATATTCGAAATGTGAAAGTATCGGTATCCGAAGTTGATCGTGTGCCGTCTGGTAACGTGATACATAATGCCGGCGCCAAAATCAGCTGCGAAATTATAATTCGGGCTTTCAGGGACCGGGATCGGCTTGCGGGAGAAGATAAAACCCGCACTGGCTTTGACGAACGGCTTTAGCCGTTTCTTTGGCAGGAATACGAATCGAAACCCGGCGGGCTGGACGGCAAACGAGTAGGTATTTTTCCTGATCGTATCAGGCTCCGAAGGCGTTTCCGTACTAGACTTAAACTTCTCGTTCCGCACTTCATTTTTAATTGCGTAAGATACGGGAACGACCTCGAAGAAGTACTGATAAGTGACGCCCTTGACCGTGCCTATAACGCGGCCAAGGCGAAAACTGCCAAAGGCAAACTTCCGGCCAGCCGTGTCATATTCCTCGTGGCCGCTCAGAAACGTAGGTTGGGTGGGCGATACGCCAAACTCGAAGCCGACTTCTTTCGCGCCGCGTGTAAGGGTCCAATCGTGACGGGCGGGCGCCGAAGGATTGGCATCTGTCGACGGCTCGGCAGCTTCACTAGTCTCGGATGCGTTAACAACTGAGCCATCGAAGTACGAGTCCTGAGCTGATGTGATCTCTGCGATACACAACAGACCCGCGATTCCGATCGCGGTCAATAACAGCATTCTTAACGCCATTGATCAATTAAGCGGATCACAAAAATAGGAAGACGCTGAAGAACCGCAACCGGGCAGCCATCGATAAGGCGTGACCTACGATGTCGGCGATGACTGCAAAGCGTTCAGTGCAGCATATTCTTCTTTTAGGGTCACGTAGTTTTCCCAAAAACGCTTGAGATCAGCAATTTCATCCTCCGTGAGATTTCTTTTGATCTTTGCGGGGCTGCCCATTACCAACGATCCCGGAGGGACCTGCGTATTAGGAGTGATAAGGCTGCCGGCCGCGACTAGCGAGTGACTTCCGATTCTCGCACCATCTAATATTATCGACCCGATGCCTATCAAGCAACCGGATTCGACATAGCATCCGTGGAGCGTGACCCGGTGGCCAACGGTTACTTCGTGTTCCAGGATCGTCGGATGGGTTTTTGAACTAACATGAATGACGCTGCCATCCTGAATATTCGTTCTCGCCCCGATACGTATATAGTTGACGTCCGCACGAAGGATAGAACCGTACCAAACGCTCGCGTCTTCGCCGATCTCGACATCGCCTATGACCACCGCATTCTCGGATACGTAGGCCGTTGCGTGGATCTTTGGCTGGCTATCTCGAAAAGTCTTGATCATGATAAGGTCAGGCTCGACCAAGCTTCCTAGCCACTGCTCCGAATGCTTTTTCGAGCTCCGCTATTTTTAGCAGCCTTGCGGTTATTACAAATGCAACGCCGCCAAGACCTATAGGAACGAATGCCTCGAGCAAATTGACGATTAAATGTTTTTCTGCAAACCACTGCGTAATAAGATGATAACTGGCATAACAAATTGCCGACATAACCAGCGAGGCGGCCAATACCTTCGCTAAAGACATCAATATATCGCGACCTCCGATTCGGCCAATTCGCTTTCGCATCAAAATCATCAATGCAATGAAATTCACCGTTGCAACGGTTGAGGTTGCCAGTGCGACACCCACATGACCGAATCCGTATGGCCGTTCCGGTGTGACCCCAACTGTAGAAAGTACCTGCATCATCCCAAAACTTGTAACCACATGCACGATGATAGAGGCAAGGCTAACGTACATAGGTGTCTTTGCGTCGTCGAGGGCATAGAAGGACGGCGAAAGCACTTTGATCGCCGCATACCCAGCGAGGCCGATCGAATAAGCCGCCAGCGACCACGCGGTCATATTTGTGTCGAAAGAACTGAATTTTCCGCGCTCGTACAAAAGTCGAACGATCGGCTCACCAAGTACGATGAGGCCGCAAGCCGACGGGATCGTTAGTAGGAAGACCAGTTTTATCGCACCGGCAAGAGTGGTCCGAAAATTCGACATATCGTTCCCCGCGGCGAGCCGAGCAAGTGCGGGTATCGCGGCGGTCCCGATCGCGACGCCAAAAACACCGATCGGAAACTGCATCAGGCGAAATGAATAGCTTAGCCATGAAACGCCGCCGTCGATACCTGAGGCGACCATCGTATCGACCAAAACCTTGACCTGCACGGCGGATGTGCCAATGATCGCAGGCGCCATAAGCCTCATCACCCTTTTCACACCCGGGTCCGAAAAGCTTAAGAAACTGGAGAATCGAAAACCTACCTTGAATAATGACGGCAATTGGATCAAAAACTGAGCCGCTCCTCCGATCAATGTGCCGATGGACATACCGATAATTGCCCATTGTCCCGCAATACTGGGAATAGCGTTGTTGTCGGTCGACATTTCCCAGCTGCCGCCGCTCAGCCAGTACGCAAAGGCCAGCCCAAAGAGTATCGAACATATGTTGAACGCAGTCGACGCCGATGCGGGAATGCCGAATTTACCCTTTGTATTCAGCACGCCCATCGCAAGCGCGGCAAGCGCGACGAGCAGAATAAACGGAAACATTATCTGCATCAGCAGCGCCGCAAGAGCGGCTTTCTCGGGTGGGTAATAATAGTTGGGATTGCCGGTATAATTGTAGGTAATGACCTTTACAATAAAGGGCGATAGCAGAATGCCGAAAAGGCAGACGATGCTCAGTACGACTGCGAGACCGTTAAAAACAAGGCTCGCGAGTCGCCATGCTTCGCGCTCACTGTTTTTTAGCTGATAGTCAGTGAACACCTTGACGAACGCCGCCGACAATGCACCTTCGGCAAACAGGTCACGGAGTAAATTCGGAACACGGAATCCGACGAGAAATGCGTCATATAGGAACCCGGCCCCGAAGAACCGTGAAAATATCATTTCGCGGATCAACCCGAGAACTCGTGAGAACATCACCGCAACGGAAACGATCCCTGCCGAACGTGCAATGCTCCGGTGGGGTTTGCCGCCGAGAGCACTGTTGGCGTTAACGTCGACTTGGGACTCTACGGGGTCCGCCAGGTGTTCGGGGGTTTCTGAAGATGGGCCGACATTGTTAATATTGCTCATCACATCAATGCAAGTTTGCGATTATCGCACGAGTTGTCTAAAAGAAAAAAGGAAGCGTCGATTGAAGCTTCCTTTTAACTTGTTTTAACGAATTTCTGCGTGTCAGTTACCGGCGACGACGCGTGACGCAGGATAAGTGATCCTCGATCGGGCCATCCGTGCGTCGAGCGAAATCGGTTTATAACCCATATCGGCAGCGCCGCCAAATTGCCCCTGTATCAACGATACGTAGTAATTCTGAAAGGTCCTGAACCGGTTGACGCTTCCGCGCTGGTTAAATATGACGAAAAGGAGTTTGCCTTTACGCGTATTTATTTCACCCGAGAGTGTGCTGACGCCGCCATCGGTATTGCCCAGTGTCCCGGTTTTGCCGACGACACTGCCTTCTGAGAAGTCGGTGTCGAACCGATTTTCGAGCGTTCCCTTATCAATTCCGGCAACGGGCATAATGTCAGCGAAGGTCATTCTGTTTCGGGCAAGCTCATTGCGCAGCGTTCGCAGAAGTTTGATCATCGCAGTCGGGGTAACACGATTCGTACCTAGGCCGCTGGCGGTCTGAATCGAGAACTCGTTAGATCCAACTCCGGTATTTAGCTGAACGATGCGTGCAACCGCATATGCCCCGCCGAGCATATCAGCGAGTCGTTCGGACAAGAAATTGTTGGAGTAGCATAGAGTAGCTTTCACAATGTCCTTCATCGGTGCCGACTCGTGCGTCATTACTAAGGTCAAACTGCTCGGGATCGGCTGAACGAATGTCGCCCCACTAAATGTTATGCTGGGGACGCCTTTGATCGTCCCGTTTTTGCCTGAGTTGGCTAAGAACGAAAGCCAGGTTGCGGTTGCCGCTGAGGACCTTTTCGAGGCGTCCATTACCGCGAAAAGCGATTGTCCGCTTCGAACTGGCGAGCCCGAGTAATTCATCGCGAAGTTGTCTGTAACGATCAAATCGCCAATAACTTCTTTAATGCCGATCTGGTTAAGCGAATTGGCTATCGAAATTCCATGCTCAAAACCGAATACCGGATCGCGCCCCGAGATATACAGGTTGCCGTGAAGAGTCGATGTCGCTTCGTCAAACGTCCCGTCCGTCCAGACCTGCGTTGGAAAACGGAAGTCAGGGCCGAATGTCTTGAGCACCGCGTACGCGGTCGCGATCTTGACGTTAGAAGCTGGATTGAAAGTTGAATCGGGCAGATTCTCGACAACCGTCTTGCCATCAAGGGTTTGAACGAGAATGCCGGAATGGCCCGGAATTTCGACGTCAGCCAATACCGGGAACGCGATGTCCGCCTTCAAACTTGCGGGGGCAACGCTAGCCGTTTTTGTGACAAGCGGTGCATTCAGATCGGATTGTGACCCAACTGGGTTCGACTGAACGTTTGGCACAACCTTTCCAGACGTGGTTGCCGAACCGGTAGGCGCGCTCGCATCAGGCTGTCCAAAAGCGCCGCCGACAACGGTCAGGATCAAAAATACCACCGTCGGCAAACCCCATTTACTGTAGACAATACTCTTCATTAATTATCGCTCGATTTAAGATTATTCCCCGGCAGGTACGTTCGCCCCTTGCAGGCCGCGACTAAATTGTACACAAAATCGGGTGAACTCCTCAAATCACGAGACGTCATTTTCATCTCAGTGACTTGACGATCATTTCGATGGCTTTTGTCCAATTGCAGATGCTTACAATCTTTCACAAACACTTATGGGCGCCATCTGAATATCTTATACACGATTTCTGATCATAAATACAGCACTATTTTGGTCATCGAACTAAGAGGTTTATTGACACGACGGCTGGTGACTTCTAGAATCTACCTCGAATCTGTGAAGAAAATAACGACCCCGGTAACGATTAAAGATATAAAAGCGAAATATGCTGAACGGCGGGATGAGATACTTGCTAGACTTTCTGAGTTTGCGGCAGTCAGGAGCGACCGCAACGACGACAAACTTTGGGAAGAGATGGTTTTTTGTTTCTTTACGGGAGGGTGTTCAGCGGTCATGGGCCTTAGGTCGGTCGAGGCAGTTCGTCCAATGCTCCGATCTGGTACCCTTGCCGAGATATCCAGCGCCCTGAAGGGTGTTCACCGCTATCCGAACGCGAGGGCACGATATATCGTAGAGTCGAGGGACTTCCTCCAAATGCATTGCGGAATGCGACTCAGCGACAAGCTCGACGATTTTGGAGACGATTTGAAGCGACGCGACTGGCTCGTCCAAGAAAAAGGTATAAAAGGACTCGGGTACAAGGAAGCCAGTCACTTCCTCCGGAACATTGGTTTTAGAGGATACGCGATTCTTGACAAACACGTTCTAAACTGTCTGGCCGAATTGAAAATAATTGATGACCCCAAGCCACCAAATGGAAGGGCAAAGTATCTAACCATTGAAGATAAGCTGAAACACCTGACAGGGTTAATGCAAATTGATTTTGACGAACTGGATCTAGTGTTGTGGTCCATGAAAACTGGGAAGATTCTCAAATGATAACCAAAAGGGCAAAAGGGAGTAAGGAATGAATCGATTAGGGACCCCAGTGATCGTTCAGCGGCTTCCTTCACGCTTAGGGATTCGCGTTTTGTTGTTGATTGCGGCTCTTACTCTCACCACTGTTCCTATCGTTTCCAGTGATATTCAAAATAGCGATCCCGACGATATCCGACGGTTGCTGAAAAGCGCTACCAAACTCGTTCGACACGGCGACATCACTGAAGCTGAGACATTCCTGCGACGCGCGGTCGCCATCCATCCTGATAACTCTGCATTAAAGGTTGAACTTGCTCACGTTCTGGTCAGGCAGCGGCGATTAGTCGAAGCATATGAACTGTCGTTCGCGATCGCTCGGGTCGAGCCGAAAAATTCACGTGCGTATGCTGTTCTCGGAGCGACGTTTCTCGCCGCTGGTCGTTTCGACGATGCAAAGGCATTGTTCGCGACGGCCATTAAGATAGACAAGCGTGAAGATCTGGCATGGGCAGGGTACGGCATGATCGATTTTTACGAAAATCGGATAAATGAAAGTATCGCGAATTTACAGGAAGCCGTATATCGAGAACCATCGGAGCCGGATTATCATTTTTCTCTTGGTCAAGTCTCGGCACGGGCCGAACGATACCGGGCGGCGGCCGACGCTTATCGTAAATTCCTGACCGTATCGCGGGGCGGAGATGATGAACGGCGGGCACGAATTAAGGGCCTCATCAATTTCTTAACATTTCTGGGACAGAAGTCATCGCTTTATGACACTGGCGGTGAAGATAGGACGGTCGTGAATTTCCGCCTTGTCGGGAACCGCCCCGTTATACAGTTGCGAGTAAATGGTAAGGATGAACCGCTTAATTTTGTCCTGGATACGGGTTCAGGTATAACAGTTATCTCGAATAAGACAGCCGAACGGTTACGGGTAAAGCCAATCACCAAAGGTGGATTTGCAAAGGGAATCGGCGGTGACGGGCGGTTCGAGATAGTTTACGGGTTTCTTCGGCAGGTCGACATAGGCGACGTTGAGATCCGAAGCGTCCCCGTCTATATACGTGAATTCCACAGCAGTTCCGAAGAGATCGATGGTTATATTGGGCTCTCGCTCATCTCCAAGTTCCTCACGACGATCGATTATGGATCGCTTTCGTTTACGCTTCTGAAAAAAGACGAGGACCCAACACCTATTCCTGCTTTACCAGAAGGCACCTCGGTCCCTCTACGTCTGACTTCCAGTGGATTTCTAAGCGGCAAGGTCCAGCTTGCCGGTATAGATCGTTCCCTGAATTTTATTGTCGACACAGGAGCGAGCGTTTCCGTAATTTCCGATGAACTCGCAAACCTGCAGGCGATCAGCAATTACACAAAGGGCGAAAAACTTCGAGTGATCGGATCAGCCGGCATAACCGAGAATGTACAATCGTTTCTTCTCCCTCGTGTTACGTTCGGCGAACACTCGCGTGAGAGTATTGCGGCAATCGCGCTTGACCTTGATCTGATAAACGAAGCGTCAGGCTTTGAACAAGCGGGAATATTGGGCGGGAACTTTTTGCGGAATTATCGGCTTACGTTCGATTTTAAGAAATCCAAAGTCACGTTTGCTCCCATAAATAATGAAACTAAGCTTGTACCTTGAAACGTCCGTTGTCGGGGCGTACCTGGATAACGGCGAGCCGTTTCGCCGAGATTTGACGATCCGGTGGTGGGAGCATGAACTGTCAGAGTACAGAGCTTTTAGCTCTATATTGGTCACCCGCGAGCTCGAACGCATTGCTGAGCCGCACCGGACAAGTTACTTAAAGCTGGTGGCGCCCCTTAGCATGCTGGATCTGTCAGAAGAGGCCGCAATTCTCGCAGATGGATATTTGTCACGGGGTATTTTTCATCGAAAATTTATTGCCGATGCTCTCCACGCGGCGCTTGCCTCGGTAAACAAGATCGATTATCTCGTCACCTGGAACTTTGGCCACATCGCGAACGTGCAAAAGCAAGCCAGGCTCCGGCTGTTTAATACCGCAGCCGGGTTTTTTTCCCCGGTAATTATTACGCCCGAATTTCTTGTACACAGTGGTGTGTAGGTTTTCTGTCAAGGCAAGGGATTTTGACGAAAACCTATTTTCGTCTAATCTAACCTCAGTTAGGTTATGTATCGACGTCCGAAATTTCTAGGGATACTCTTGGACATCCGGCGGGAGATGGCCCACGAAGCGGATTACGACGTTGATCTTTTTGCCGAAATGGTGCGTTCCGGGAGCCGTCCCGAGGGCAATGGCGGACATAAGCTGCTTGACGAGATAGATGATGATAGGTCAGGTACCCGCCCATCGAAAACAACGCATTCCGGCAAAAGAAGGGTTGCCGTTCGAGAGAAGCAACGACCGCCCGGCTCTGATCGCTAATCATTTCAAACGATGCCTCGATACCTCATCTCAGTACTTTTGATCTTGGTTACGATCGGGGCTTCCGGTACGTTTTTTTTTCGTGACTATTGGGTCCATCGCTACGATGACCTTATTAAAAGGCATGCGAATGTTTACCGGCTCGACGATAAACTGGTGTCGAGCGTGATCTTTGAGGAGACCTTTTATCGAGCGTGGCAGATCGGCGCGGATGATGAAGTCGGGTTGATGCAGGTTACACCGCTTGTCGCGCGTGATTGGGCTAAGGAAACGGGCCTTAAGGAGTTCGAACGGCAGACGGCAGAAAATGTCATCGAATTTCTTCAGTTTCCGGAACGAAATCTTCAAATAGGATGTTGGTACCTGGAACGGCTTCGCGAGAAATATCGGGGGCGACAGGCCGAGACGGCGATGATGCTTGCAGCGTATAATGCCGGCCCCAGCCGAGTCGAAGAATGGACGGTTGGTATCGATGCCGCCGTGATCTCAGAAGCCGATTTTATCGACCGCATTGGAATCAGCTCAACCCGTGAGTATGTGACGTCGATCTTAGATCGATACAGACGTTCGTAACGCCCATTGGTTTTTAGTTCGATGAAAGTTCTTTCCGCGGAATGGGTACTGCCGATCTCGTCCGAACCGATCCATAACGGAGCGGTCGCGATACTAAACGACCGGATCGTCGACGTCGGCCGTACGAGCGAACTTCACGACCGATATCCTGAATCTGAGGTCGAGAGCTTTGGCGCGGCCGCGATGCTTCCGGGGTTTGTTAACTGCCATTCACATCTCGAAATTACGGCAATGCGCGGATATTTGGACTCGGTTGAGCACGACTTCAAATCATGGCTGCTTAGATTGAACACTGTCCGTTCGGAGGTTCTGACAGAAGACGAAATTCGAGCCGGAGCAATCGTCGGCGCTGTCGAAGGTGCTAGTGCCGGAGTCACATGTTTTGGAGATGTCGGCCGTTACGGTTCCGCGGGCTTTGATGCCCTGCACCTTGTTGGGCTTCGGGGTGTGTTGTTTCAAGAAACGGAATTTTCGCCCGATAATAAGACCGCCGCTGACGATTTTGAGAAGATCAAGGGCCGGTTTCTTCAACTTCGGGAGCTTCAGACCGAATTGATCCAGATCGGCATCTCTCCGCATTCTCCATACACAGTCAGCTCAATGCTTTTTGAAAAGATCTCCGATTATGCATTGGCGAAAGGCATCAAACTCTGCATTCATACTGCTGAATCTACAGAAGAACATGAATTGATGGTCAACGGCGACGGGTTTTTCACGAAACTATACGAAAAATTTAACCTTGAATGGATATCGCCGAGATGCACTTCGATAGAGTTCCTTTCCCGCATTGGTATATTGCGGGTCAGGCCGTTATTGATCCACTGCGTCACCGCTTCTGAATCCGACATTGGCTTAATTGAGGCGACCGGATCCACGATCGCCCACTGTCCGAAATCCAACGCCAAATTCGGCCATGGTTGGGCCCCTTTTGAGAGGATGTTGGACGCGGGCATCGCCGTTGGACTTGGCAGCGATTCCGTGGCAAGCAATAACATATGCGATCTCCTCGAGGAGTCGCGGTTCGCTGCACTTGGCGCACGTAATCGCCTCGGCAGCAATCGATTCATCTCCGCGGGTGAATCCCTGGAAGCAGCAACTCTCGGGGGAGCAAAGGCGCTCGGGCTTGAAGATCGGATCGGCACGCTTGAGGCGGGAAAACAGGCCGACATTACCTTAATCTCGTTAGAGAACTTCGCACAAATGCCAGTAACCGACGTCCAATCCGCATTAGTATTTGCTTCAAGTGCTAAAGCAGTAAAAATGACTATGGTTGCGGGAAATGAAATCTACCGCGACGGCCACGTGCTAAACATTGATGAGAAAGGTCTTAGACAATCGCTTAAAGGGATCGAGACAAAGTTAAGTTCATATTCTGTTGATTGAAACCTATTCTCGGTCCGTGGCCGGCAAAGCAGCCTTCAACTCGCGAAAAAGATCGTTCGATGTCCAGTCGTTTCCGGCATATATCTTCGTGACCTTGCCATCCGGTGCGATGACGGCGGTTCGAAGAGAATGGCGAAACTGCGTCTTATCACCAGGGTCAACTTCGTAATGAAGGCCAAAAAAATCGGCGATCTTGCGCACTTCCGCGTCCGTGCCGACCGCAAGCTGCCACACAGTAAAATCGGGTTTAGCGTCGTTACCAAGGTATCCCTGGCCGTAGGAGCGTAGTTTTTCGGGAGTGTCACGCTCGGGATCGAAGGAAATGCTTAAAAGTCGCATCTTGTCCTGAAACTTTTCATTGACGCCGATATCCAGGGCGAGATCACTAAAAATGGTGGACATCCTGATACAGTAATCGGTCAATGGGCACTCGGAATATATAAATGTTATCGCGAGGGCCTTGCCGTGGTAATCATGAAGGCGCAAGTTGTTGCCGTCTTGGTCGGTAAGCTTGAAATCCGGTATATCGCGGCCGACTTGAGCGAATCGTTCATTGGCGGGAGGCGCCGGATTGTCGGCACTTGGGGCGGCGACGATGCCGATCTTTTCCACCCAGTATTTGCCCGCCGCATTGTCGACCACGAGTTCACCGCGAATCTCTGAGCCGGGGGTCAGATCCTCCCAAACCCAATCATCCTTGACCGGAAAATCCATCGTCATTGCCTCCATATAGCCAGGGATGTCTTCGTGAGCGACTTTTGCGGTTTTTGCCGCTTTGTCTACCGAAACGACCTTACCTTTGAGGGCATAACGCTTGGCTTCTGATTCCGGCTCACTCGCGGTTGGCGTGCACGAACAAATAAACAGGAGGGCTGAAAGAAGAACTATTCCAATACGCATAATATTTTATTTCG
Source organism: Pyrinomonadaceae bacterium (assembly GCA_049679665.1). Lineage (GTDB taxonomy): Bacteria > Acidobacteriota > Blastocatellia > Pyrinomonadales > Pyrinomonadaceae > OLB17. The sequence goes on from JBAUGL010000090.1 coordinate 18,650, forward strand.
CGAAACGATATTTTCGCGGAAAAATGGTAGGAACGCAATCGAGAAATAGGCGAGACCGGATTCGCCGTCCGCAGCTTCTCGATCAGCCGCCGATCTTCACGTGATCATTCCCCCGGACCGACTCGGAATAGAGCATAGTATACATACGATAATTTGCCATTACCTTATATACATAGTCCTTGGTTTGGGCGTACTGTATTTCGGGAACATAACGTCCCGGAACAGAAGCTTTTGAGCGGTTGAGCCAACGTTTCATATTGTCCTCACCCGCGTTATAGCTCGCCGTCACTGCCTCGGGTTGGGCGGGGAAGAGTTTGAACAAATTTGAAACATATTGCGACGCAAAGAGAATGGACGTAGGAGGATAATATAGGTCGTTCTGAACAAAATCACCACGTTCGGTCTCGCCTGCCATTTTTTCGGACGTCGTCGATATGAACTGCATAAGCCCACGTGCTGCGGCATTCGATTTTGCGTTTTCATTGAATCGGGATTCCTGCCGCATTATGGATAGCAGGAAGCGTGAATCGACGTTTCGTGGCGTAGCGTATTTTAAAAGGGAATCAATGTAAGGTGCAGGATACATCAGCTCGAGCTGATCAGTCGGAATCAACTGGATCTGATAATCAGCCGGTATGTTTTTCCACAAGGGTTCTATGAAGTCAACACCACGCTCGGCCAAATCGCCGCGTTTGTAGAACACTGCAAGTGTATATGCGTCATTCGAAGAAAGTGCTGACCGAGGGGCTCCGCTATCAGACAGACTAAGCTCAAGTTCTGGTGTGCCCTCGTCAAAAAGGCCAAGAAAGATCATCTCGTCCGCGATCGCTCTATGACGCTCCTTCAATATGGGTGATTCTTTGGTAATAACCACTTTTCGACCGAAGTCGGAAAGCCTAAAATTTGGAATGTTCTTGTATTCCTTCACATTCTCATAAACTCGCCGGAGTTCGATCAGCATCGCATTACGAAGGTCCGTAGAACTCGTCAGACGAATAATAGCCTGCAGATCCCGGCGTCGGGATTCGGGGTCGGCTCCTGTCAAACGCCCATTCAGTCGTTCGATCTCATCGTCGATCAACGGCTTTACAAGCGGGTCGTTTGACAATAGGATGAGTCGATTGCGCGCGATCTGGCCGTAATATTCCCTCCGGCCATCCGGGATCGAAACATATTGTCGTATCGCCTCCGCGTACATTCGCATATGTTCCAAGGCGTAGCCGCGCAAAAATCGTACCTCCGATAAATTCGTTCCACCTGGTACGCTTACCCCACCCAGCTCGGAAAATGTTTCCAGGGCCTGAAGATCTTTTTCAGCCGACGGCCAATCGTGCCGAGCAAGAAAAATTCTTGCGCGCGCATACAGGGCGATCGCTTCGGGTAGTTTGCCCTCGAAAGCTTCCCGAGTCGTGTCTGCCCACCTCAGCGCTTCGGTTTCTTCGCCCTGGTCACGCAGTACATCAATAATATTGAGATATGCACGATCTAGCCGCTTGTCGTCCGGATATTTTTCGATAAACTTTCGATATCGTGCAACCGATTCACGAAATTTGCCTACACGGGCGTACGACGATGCGGCGTGCAACAGCGCATCACCTGCGATCAGATGGTCGGGATACTGCTCGACTATACGTTCAAACCAACTTATTGCTTCGACCGAATCACCCTGCAGCGAATAGCCTCGTCCGATCTGAAAGACCGCTTCCGGAAGAGTTGCCATATTTGAATGGTGGTTGACGATCGCCTTGTAATGATCCCGTGCCCGATCGAAGTCGCGATTGAAATGGTACGTTAACCCGCGGCGTACGTGTTCGTGATCACTAAGAGCGGGTATTTCACCCGGAACGGCCGATTCGAGCAGATCTAGTGCCTTAACAGCTTCGAGGGCGACATCGTCCGGCTGGCTGGGATCGGAGTTCGCATTGAGTTGCTTATATAACTCGACGGCCTGCGTCGCATTCCCGCCTCGCTGATATGCTCGTGCTAAGAGCAGCATACGGTCCCGGCGGCCTCGATCCGCTGTCGATCGCGAATTGAATTTAGACGTTGCCTCGGCCGTCAGCATTAGGATTGACTCGTCGAAATTACCCAATTCGAAGGCATTTACGCTTATCCTGTCCCGTGCTTGTCCCGCAAGTCGGCTCTCTTCTCCAAATGCTTCGATCTCTTGCAGATACATGCGTTCGAGCACAAGATTGCCCGAAAATCGCGCGATCTGAGCAAGGTGTTTAAGGGCATATTCTTTCAATACAGAACCACGATTCGCCACCCGCGTATACGATTTCATGGCCAATGCATAATCGGAGCTCTTTTCCGCCATACGAGCAAGCAGGTAATCGTAGTTGTTCAATTCGAACAATTCAGGCCGGGACTCTTCTATCATTTTCAACGTTGAGATCGCGGTCAGGTAATCGCGGTTTTCGACACTGACTGAGATCTGGCGCTGGATCGAAGCGGCATCTTCCGGCGAAGCCGCTCGAACAGATATCGTAATGATTGAAAGCAGTAACGCGGTGAGGAGTTTCACTATCGGCATTTTAGCAAACAATCGGTGTATGCTGTAAAATCGCAGAAATCATATATGACTGCCAGAATTTTACACGGCAAACCAATTGCTGATGCAATAAAAGAGGAGGTCGCCGAAGAGATCGCCGATCTGAATGAAGTTCACGGATTCACGCCATGTCTTGCGGTCGTGCGCGTAGGCGAAGATCCAGCGTCGGCCGTATATGTCAAGAACAAGGTGCGCACGTCGGAAGAACTCGGGATCATATCCGAACACCTTCACCTCGAAGCTGAAACGTCTCAGGATGAGTTGGAGCGGCGCGTCGACGAACTGAGTAAAAGAAATGACGTCGACGGAATACTAGTTCAATTGCCCCTTCCCCCGCACATCGACGAACGTAAAATACTTGAACGGATCGATCCCGAAAAGGACGTAGACGGATTTAGTTCGATAAATGTCGGACGACTGATGCAGGGGCGCGAATCGCTCGCACCGTGCACACCGGCCGGTGTGATCGAGATCCTGACTCGCTCACAAATCGAGATCGCAGGTAAACATGCCGTGATCGTCGGGAGGAGCAACATAGTCGGGAAACCGATGTCAATGATGTTTCTCAAGGAAAATGCAACCGTTACGATCTGCCATTCCCACACGCGGGGACTTTCCGAAATCACCCAAACAGCGGATATTCTTGTTGCGGCGATCGGGCGGGCCGGCTTCATCGGAGCGGAGCATATCCCTGTTGGTTCAACGGTGATTGATGTCGGGATAAACAGAGTTTCGGATGTCAAAATGGCTCATAAATTATTCGGCGACGATCTGGAAAACCGCATTGCGACGATCGAAAGGCTTGGGGCGACGCTCGTCGGCGATGTTAATCCAATGGCGGCTCTCGCGAAGGCTTCAAATTACACTCCCGTGCCCGGCGGAATAGGGTTGCTGACCGTAGCAATGCTTATGCGGAACACAGTTACAGCGGCAAAGGAACGACGGAGAATCGATTAAAAATGAACTTTGAAGAATATCAGAAAGAAGCATGTCAAACTGCCCTATACCCACGGCGAATGCAGAACCTTGAGTACCCTACGCTCGGGCTCACAGGCGAGGCCGGCGAAGTCGCAAACATAGTCAAAAAGATCCAACGAGATGATGGCGGCGTCATTACCGATCTAGTCCGCTGCAAGTTGAAGGACGAATTGGGCGACGTTCTTTGGTACATCTCAGCTTGTGCAGATGAACTTGGACTGACCCTCGCGGAGATCGCTGAATTCAATGTTGAAAAATTGGCGAAACGGCACAATCGCTGACCTATGTTGAAAGTTGGGCTAACAGGTTCGATATCGGTCGGCAAATCGTTTGTTTGCACAGTATTTCGTGAACTCGGCTGCCGTGTGCTTGATGCCGATCAGACGGCACGCGAAGTGGTGGGCCAAGGAACGGAAGGCCTCAAAAGTGTCGTCAACGAATTCGGCCAGGATATCTTGAAGAAAAATGGCGAACTCGACCGGGCGAAACTCGGTGCTCTCATATTCGCGGACGGAGACAAACGGCGTGCGTTGAATTCGATCATTCACCCATTGGTCATCGCTGAGCAAGACAAATGGCTCAATGAAGTCCCTTCGCCGCAAGAATCGGTAGGCATCTCGATCGTCGACGCAGCCTTGATGATCGAATCAGGAGCCTTCAAGCGTTTCGACAAATTGATTGTTGTATGGTGCGAATATGCGATACAATTGAAAAGGTTGATGTTACGCGATAGTTTGAGCAAGGACGCGGCCCAGGAACGAATCTCGGCTCAGATGTCGCAAGACGAAAAGAAAAGTTTCGCGGACTACTTGATCGATACATCAAACGGATTCGATGATACCCGCCAGCGGACACTGGACACATTCCGGGAATTGAGCGGTGTAGTCCACAGAGAGAGTTAGAAAGTCACCCTGATTTAATAAAGTATCGAAGTATATAGAATCCTCGTCTAAGTTGCGATGAGAATAGGACGCGTACGCTTGCATTCAAAAAAAGTTCGCAGCCTTCGGGCCCGTCATTCTCTTCTTGTGCTTCTTTTCGGGCTAACCTTATATACTTCTGCCTGTACGGAACTGGATCAGCCTGAAACCCAACCATTTTTCGCCGAGCCAAAGCCCCCGCCCCGCCAGGAATTTCGATGGAGCAACGGCAAAATGCCGAAAAGTCTTGATCCGAAACTGGCTTCAGCCCCGCCTGAAACCGACATCGTCCGGGCGGTTTTCGAAGGCTTGACCGAGACGGATCCCAGGACGCTAGTTGAGATCCCGGCAGCCGCGGAAAAATGGGAAGCGTCAAATGGCTTCCGAACTTGGATGTTTTTTATTCGAAAGGATGCGAAATGGTCAAATGGAGAGTCCGTTACGGCTCATGACTTCGTTCGTTCATGGAAGCGTCTGGTGGGTGTCGGTACAGAGAATGCTCATGGTTACCTCATCGACAACATTGTCGGGATGAGCAGCGAGAGAGAATCCGATCAGCCGATAACCGAAGAGAGTGCTGATTTTCTGAAAGATTCCGAAATCCGTAACGAGAATAGCCAGGTTGATTCGAATATCAATACAAACTCGACGGTTGATGATCGCCCCAGTGCAAATATCGCGGATATTGACAACGCCGATGCCCCTCCGGCGCTAAATCGAAAGATAACGAGCGAGGCGCCATTAAATCGAAAGATCGGGGTTGAAGCGGTCTCGGATCATATATTAAGAGTCGATTTGCTCCGTCCGGACAAAGAATTCCCGCAACTCGCGGCACATTCGATATTTCGTCCTGTCTATGACGACGGCAAGCAATTCGCGGGTGCGAATTTGAATTCAACGGTGATCACGAACGGACCGTTTGGTATTGATGCTATTGGCCCCGAAGGCATTACTCTGAAACGTGCGGATTTTTATTGGGACCGCGATTCAGTGAAGATCGACAGCATACGGATGATCCCCTTGGGAACGGTTGAAATGGCCCTCGATGCATATCGGGCGGGCGAGATCGACGCGATCTCTAATGCTGAATTTAAGCCGCTGGTTCTTAAGCTTTTAACACCTTACGGTGATTTTAGAAAGACGACGCACGGCGCTCTAAACTTCTATGACGTCAACACCGAAAGTGTCCCGTTCAATGACCGTCGAGTGCGCGAAGCGCTTGCGATAACGATAAACCGGGAACGGATAACAGAAGGAGAAATGAAGGGCACGTCGCAGCCGGCGTATAGCTATCTGCCATTCAGGGAACGGGCCGTCACACGGTTGACGGAGGATGTTGGAAAGGGGAAAGAACTTCTGGGTAAGGCCGGTTATCCCGACGGTGAAGGGTTTCCTATAATTCGGCTGGTTATAAATCGAAACGACGCCCAACAACGGATCGCAAAAATGGTTGCGCGAATGTGGAAGGAGGAACTCAATATTGAGACAGAATTGGTCGTACTGGAGGGAAATGGATTCAAGGCGGCGATGGAAACAGGCGATTTTGACCTAATACGTCGCGGCATCGTGCTTCCGACTACTAGCACGTTTTCGAATTTTAGCGCTATTTTCGGGGCGGACCGTGAGACCAATGTTCAAACCTTGGCCACCGACGTCGCGGGCGTATCTACCGACACCCCAAATTTATTTTCCCTTGAGTCTCCCGGGACCGGAGCGGGCTCAGCCGGAAAATCGAATTCCAATTCATTAAGTGCGTCTAACCCCGATTCCTTCGCATTATCGGAACAGGAGGCGATTGTTGAGATGTTCGCGATCCCTCTCTATTTTCCGACATCGTACACATTGGTAAAACCCTACGTTTACGGCTTTGATTCGAACAGTCTCGATGCCCCTTCGCTCAAGAACGTCTCGATAGACATTAATTGGAAAGAAAAACAATTGTCCGAATAAAAAAAAGAGGCCCAATGGGCCTCTTCACTGCAGACTACATGTATCAAGTGGAAAAATTAGTAGCCTGCAGCAGATGAACCTTTATTATTCGCGACATCTCGCAACGCCTTTATTCGGTCGTGGGCGGCCTGCACAGAAGTGTACTGAGTGTGAATGGTCTCCTGGATATATCCCGGAAATGATATGTTCAAGGCGTCTTTGTAAGCCTCTTTCGCAGAATCCTCACCTCGTTCGCATTCGTTGAGGATAGCAGCATCATCCTTTCCCGTTAACGCTGATTTTAAACTGATCCATCCTCGGTGCAGTGTTCCCGAAACACTGCCGCTGTCTTCCGGATCGCCGCCGAGTGACAAGACCAGACTTTGTAGGTCACCGGCAAATTTCGATCGCTGCAGCGACAGCTCTGCGAATAGTGATTTGAGGTCGGATCGGTCGACGCCTGTAGCCGCTTCGTTGAACCCTTCCTGGCCATCCTTGCAGACCTCGATCAATCCGTTCAATTTAGAGATAAAATCGTCGTTCGTTAAATTCGGCGTGGACGACAATGTCGCATCGTTGGTAATCGGTTTCGTTGCTTCATAATCGTTGATCATTTGTATTACTCCTTATTGGATTAGTTCGTCATAATTGCCTACACCCAAAGCATTACAAGTGGCGTGCCAAAGGTGTGAAGACCAATGATTGCAATATTTACGGAATATTAGAAAGGAAGTTAGAAGTGTTAGGAGAATTGCCTGTATCGAATTATTGCATAATTATTCATCTGAAATGCTTTGGGCGCTGTTTTGAATGAATGAATAATCGTACGAAAATGCTCAAGTCTGTTTCCATGGTTAATCTTCCTTCGAATTTTGTTCAAGCAGACTCACAAACTTCTTTGCGGCGATTGACAGTTCCACATCGCTGCGATAAACGACGCCGACGGGCCTCACCCAGTCTTTCTCGGCTAATTTAACAACCGCGAGATGACCGCCGCGATGGGCGTCCGCGACCGATGGCAACGGAACGATCGCGAGTCCAAAACCAACTTCGACAGCTCGTTTTATCGTTTCGATGTTGTCGAATTCAGCAATAGTGCGGACCTCAACGCCCTTTCCCTTCAGGATCTTGTCTGTCGCTTTACGTGTCGGGACGTCTCGCTCGAATAATACGAAATCCATTCCGTCGAGCTCCTTCGCCTTCACCAGCGAACGCTTGGCAAACTTATGTTCCGGCGGGCAGATCAGTACTAGTCGATCTGACGCCATGTGGGAAATCTTCAAGCCGCGCCTAGGTTCGGGGAAGGCCACGATGCCTAACTCAACCGTACCGTTCAAAACATCGCGAACCACGCGCGTTGTCCGGGAGTATTCCAGATCGATCTTCGCAGCGGGGAACTTCTGCATAAATTCGCGAACCTTTGCGGGAAGCTCGTGAAGCCCGACGCTGTACACGGTCGAGACCTTTACGGTTCCACCGATCTTGCCGATCACGCCGCGTAACCGTTCCTGTAGGCCGTCATATGCGGCCAGTACGCTTTTGGCCTCTGAAAAGAACACTTCTCCGGCCGACGTCAGGCGGACATCGCGCCGTCCTCGCACGCGCTCAAGAAGTCGCCGCTTGAACCTATCCTCCAATGCGCGGACCTGTTGGCTTACTGCTGATTGCGTAATAAAATTGCGCTCCGCGGCAAGGGAGAAACTCCGTAGGTTCACCAAGTCGCAAAATACTTTTAGTGTCTCGATATGCATGTTGTGAGTATCTATTATAAGTTTTACTCAACTATCGACGCAAGTGATTTCATTTTTACTTATAAAAGAATTCTGGTTTCGATTCTATATAATGAGAAACACAGCGGTTCCGATTGCTGAATTGTGATTTTCGCTTTAGAATTTCAAAGAACTAGCTGACACAATTCTCCAAATTCAAGACGCTCGTACACAATGGCTATTAAGTTCAGCAACACCTTTCTACTAAGAAAGCTGCACCAGGTGACTGGGATCGTGCCGCTCGGGGCATTTTTCGCGGTTCATATGTACACTAATTCGACCGCGATGAGCGGAGCGGAAGTGTTTAATGATCACGTTCGCGACATTCACCACATACCGTATCTCATTTTTGTTGAGACCTTCGGTATCTTCCTTCCGCTGCTATTCCATTCGATTTACGGCGTAATCATTTCAGCTGAATCGAAACCGAACGTTGGAAATTATGGCTATGGCCGCAACTGGTTTTACATTTTTCAACGAGTTACAGGGGTTTTCCTGTTCTTTTTTATTCTATTTCACGTATTGAATCTTCGTTTCGGATTAATTCCGGGACTCGAATCTTACGGCAATCCGGTCGCAGGCAACGCAGATCAGGCTTTTAACATTGTTGCGGCAGAGTTCAGCAACGCGGCGATTCTTATATTTTACATTCTGGGGGTTATCGCCACTGCGTGGCACCTTGCATACGGAATATGGCTATTCGCGGTCGACTGGGGCATTGTGATAGGAGAAAAGGCGCAGAAGATCGCTCTTTATGCGTGTCTTGGACTAGCAGCCTTTCTCGCGGCTATCGGAGTTAACGCGGCCGTTTCGTTTGTGAGTAAATGCGGATTATTGCCGGCCGCGCTTTGTGAAGAAGCTGAGAAAAAAGGGATAGTGGAGCCGCAAAGATTCTAATAATATGGCATCAACTGGATCAAAAATAGCAGTTGTCGGCGGCGGTCTCGCCGGACTTGCTGCCGCGATGAAGATCGCAGAGGCTGGGTACGAGGTTGACCTGATATCTGTCGTGCCGGTCAAGCGTTCGCATTCGGTGTGCGCACAGGGCGGGATAAACGGTGCGGTAAATACGAAGGGCGAAGGCGATTCACCCGCCAAACACCTCGATGACACGGTTTACGGCGGCGATTTCCTTGCAAATCAGCCCCCTGTGAAGCGCATGTGTGATATGGCGCCGCAGATCATATATTTATTCGACAGGATGGGTGTTCCTTTCTCTCGTACAAAAGAGGGCCTAATGGATTTTCGCCGCTTCGGTGGAACGCTTCATCACCGCACGGCGTTTGCAGGCGCTTCGACCGGGCAGCAGCTTCTTTATGCACTGGACGAGCAGGTTCGCAAATGGGAAGTTGCCGGGAAGGTGAATAAGTACGAAGGCTGGGAAATGCTCTCGTTAGTGCTCGATGACCATCAGGTTTGTCGCGGATTGATCGCAATGGATCTACAAACGCTTGAGCTAAAAGAGTTTGCGGCGGACGCGGTAATTATGGCGACGGGCGGGCCTGGATTGATCTTCGGGAAGTCGACGAATTCGATGACGTGCACGGGCAGTGCAACCTCCGTCTGCTATCAGCAGGGGGCGAGGTACGCCAACGGTGAGTTTATACAGGTGCACCCGACGTCGATTCCCGGTGACGACAAACTTCGGCTAATGAGTGAATCGGCACGCGGTGAGGGGGGACGCGTGTGGGTTCCGCGAAATCGTGAAGACGTGCGTGGGCCACGCGATATTCCGGAATCCGACCGCCGATACTTCCTCGAAGAGAAGTATCCAGCCTACGGCAATCTTGTTCCCCGAGACATTGCGACCCGCGAGATCTTTCAGGTATGCCTCGATGGCGATGGCGTCGGCGGCGAGAACCAGGTATATCTTGATCTGACGCATATTCCAGCCGAGACTCTTACACGCAAACTGGGAGCCATCCTTGAGATCTACGAGATGTTCGTTGGCGATGATCCGCGCTACGTGCCGATGAGGATATTCCCCGGTGTTCATTATTCAATGGGCGGCCTCTGGGTAGATTTCGAGCAGAGGACAAATATTCCGGGGCTTTTTGCCGCCGGGGAATGTGATTATTCGATCCACGGCGCAAACCGTCTCGGGGCTAACTCACTTGTATCGTGCGTTTACGGCGGATTTGTCGCAGCTCCCTCGGCTATCGAGTATGCCAAAAATGTGCAACGTGGAAGTACGGAAACTAACGGAATTCACGCTGCCGAATTAACGAAACAGCGTGATCTGAACGATCAGATCGTTAGAAACGAAGGTAATGAGAATCAATACAAATTGCACGAAGAACTTGGCAAGGTGATGACGGACAATGTGACAGTTGTCCGATACAATGACCGGCTTAAGGCGACCGATGAAAAGATCCTCGAGCTTCAAGATCGGTTTAAGAACATTTCGATCAACGATTCGAATCTATGGGCGACACAGGCGGTGCCGCACGCGAGACAGTTTTGGAATATGCTCCAGCTGGCGCGTGTCATCACCCTAGGAGCCTTGAACCGAAACGAGTCTCGCGGGGCGCATTATAAACCCGACTTCCCCGAACGTGACGATGAGAATTTTATGAAGTCAACGATCGCCGAGTACTCGGACGAGTCGCCTATATTAAGCTATGACGCTGTAGATGTTGGCCTCATCGAACCGAGAAAGCGTGATTACTCGTCTGGAAATACTAAGTCATTAAAAGGATCGGACGGCTAAGCCATCGGACGTTTACTTTGCTTTTCGGCAAAAAGCCGATTGTATGATCATGACAACAAACTCGCATATTGAAAAGAAGCGGCTCGCGAATCCACCGCAGAATCTCAAGATCAGGATCCAGCGACGGGAGAATCAGAATGCGTCGGCAAGATGGGAGACATTCGAGATCCCGTATCGCCGAAGTCTAAATGTTATCTCGGTTCTGATGGATATCCGCAAAGATCCGGTCACGGCGGATGGCAAGCGAACGACACCCCCGGTCTGGGATATGAGCTGCCTCGAGCAAGTTTGCGGTATCTGTACGATGGTCATCGATGGCCGTGTTCGCCAATCGTGTTCGGCGCTGATTGATGATCTGCTGATCGCTTCTGGGGGTGACACGGTCACCCTTGAGCCGATGTCAAAATTTCCAAATGTACGCGATCTGAAGGTCGATCGGACGAAAATGTTTGATCACCTGAAACAGGTCAATGCGTGGATCGAACTCGACGGCAGCTACGATCTCGGGCCCGGGCCACAGATTTCGAACGAGGTCGCACAGGAGCGATACTCGTTATCTCGCTGTATGACCTGCGGATGCTGCCTTGAAGCTTGTCCGCAATACTCGGGCGACAATTACATCGGCCCGCAGGCGATCGCACAGGCTCGGCTGTTTAATATGCATCCGACGGGGAAAATTAATATCGAGGAACGACTTAACGGACTGATGGGCGACGACGGCATCACAAATTGCGGCAACGCTCAAAACTGCGTACAGGTTTGCCCGATGTCAATCCCGCTGACCAAGGCGATCTACGAGACAAACCGTGATGTTACGACGAACGCACTGTGTGGTTGGCTAAGGAAATAAACGGACCGTCAAGCGAAGCAATT
>JBAUGL010000091.1:0-8339 GCA_049679665.1 Pyrinomonadaceae bacterium
TAGACTTTTCTCGATCCCACGATCAAGAACCAGGTTTCCCATCCATTCGGGAGTATTTAGAGAATTTATGTTCGAAAAGGGTGACCGCTCGGCGAGGTGTGCCGATGGCGGTGTTGTCGTATCTGAGGGTGTCTTTGCGAGGCTTACATCGCATCGGCCGGGGCTTTTGGCGGCGGTCGTAATGGTGTTTGTTGCGCTTGGTGCGTTTGGTGCCGGGATGAAGTATCTCTCGACGCCGTCTGCTCCGATGGTACGGCCGGCCGATAGCTCGGGCCCGAATACTTCATCTGTTGAATCGATGCCGGCAGCGCCGACCGGGACGCCGCAGCTTTCGAAGGAGTATATCTACGCCGGCTCGCGTCTGCTTGCGGTCGAGGATGCGAATGCACAGGCAGCGCCGCCGGCTGACTTGGCGGTCTGGAGGCCTTCGACGGGTGTCTGGTGGGTGCTGGGCGGGCCCGGATCGCAGCAGACGACCGTTCAATGGGGAGCATCGGGCGATGTCCCTGTACCCGGTGATTTTGATGGCGACGGCAAGACTGACTTCAGCGTGTTCAAGCCTTCGACGAACCAGTGGTGGATCATAAAGAGCAGTGACGGTTCAACAAACAGCTATCCGTTCGGCACAAGCGGTGACAAGGCGGCACCGGCCGACTTTGACGGCGACGGACGTACGGATGCGGCGATCTTTCGGCCATCAACCGGGATGTGGTACATCCTCAAAAGCTCGGATGGTGGCGTACTGACGCAGCAATTCGGGCTATCCGGCGATGAGGCAGCCCCTGCAGACTTTGACGGCGACGGGAGAGCCGACATAGCGGTCAGGCGGCCCTCAAACAACATATTCTATTCGATCGACAGCGGAACACGGAGTTTGCGGATACTCGCATATGGAGTGGCAGGCGATGTTTCAGTGAGCGGTGACTACGATGGCGACGGACGAGCCGACCCGGCCGTCTACAGCCCGTCTACGGCCCATTGGAATGTGCTCCAGAGTTCGGACGCGCAGAGCATTTCATACCAGTGGGGATCAGCGGGCGATGTTCCGGTCCAAAACGACTACGACGGCGACGGCAAATGCGACATCGCCGTCTGGCGCCCATCGACAGGCACCTGGTACATCCGCAAAAGCGCATCCGGCGGCGCCCTCCGCCAAGTCCAATGGGGAATGAACGGAGACATCCCTGTACCGGCCTTATATAGGAGATAGTCGCCCGATGTGAAGAGTCAATCGACTTGGTTATTCAGAAATATTTGAATGCAAATGAACAGAAACATCTTAAGAAAAGCCGCTCTTTTCAGTCTGGCCCTTGGTCTGATATTGACCGGGGCATTTCAGACAATGGCTCAGGAGGAAGTGTCCAATCCGCAACGCGGCTTTCAGCCGGGATCGTCGTATTCGATGTCCGATATTGAGAGCATCAATACGACAAATGGAAATCTTGTGCTTAATATTCCTCTGGCGGTATTGCCTGCGGGACGCGGAGGAATGAGACGATCCGTCAGTTTGACGTATAACAGCAAACTTTACGATACCAGCGTCGAGGAACTCCTGGATCACAGCAACCAGATGACCGATCAGAATATGCTGGATGACAGCCCGGACGGAGGCTGGAAATATACGTTCAGCACGTATCGAGTCGATGTCAAGAGTCGTTTCGATACGGCACCGCCGATACCGTGCGATGGAAGCGCTGGTCAAATATCGAAGAATATCTATATGTTGAAAGTGCTGATGAATATGCCCGACGGAAGCGCACGGGAGTTTCGTCCAACGGGACGCACAGACCTTTACAATGACGGATATTTCGATATAAGCCCAAGCGGTTATCAAATGCGCGGATGTAATGGCAGCCCTTCACTGGCGACCAGCTCGCCGATGGTCTATTACAGCACCGACGGGAGTTATTCCAAACTTGTATTCGAACACGTTGCGGGCGCAGATCCATGGGGACAAAATAGCCCTTGGACACTGTACCTCGCGGATGGCTCAAGGATAAACAGCGGAGGCAGGACTGACCGAAACGGCAACACTCAGTCGGGCCTAAGTGATGATGTTGGGCGAAGCATCTCGGTTCAGTACAACGCGGCACCCAATGAAGACCATATAACAATGGGCGGGGCGGGCAACCAGGAGCTAAAATGGAAAGTCAAATGGAAAGATATCTCTGTGAGCAAGAGTTATAAGACCACGGCCGCAAATTCCGGTCGCCTTCGCGGTGGAACGTCGACACAGACGGCGAGTATGATGCATAGGGTAGTGGAGAGGATCACACTTCCCGTGCAGACGGGAGGCTGGTACTATGAGTTCGAATACAACTCGGAGAATGCCGGCGACGGCTGGGGAGAGATATCCCGTATAAAGCTTCCTTCCGGCGCGACCACCGACTATCAATTCTCGACCCCTCTGGAGTGGCAGGAATTTCTGGCAAAAACGGAGGGTGTACTGCGAACCCATCCGACATCAAAGACCCTGACCTATATGTCGGAGTATGATGGAAGCACGAGCGCGGTCTCGGAGGTCACGCAGTATTCGATCGGGAAGACTTCGAGCACTATCACCGCACCCGATGGATCGGTGACGACAGAGAAGCATGGAGACATATCGATCCACAATCCTATGAGCGGGCTTGTCAAAAAGATCGCCAATTCAAGCGGCGGCAAGACTGAGCGGATATGGGGGTTTAATCGTCCAACGGGGGCCAACACGACCGCGAACATCAACGCTTATGTAAAAACGGAGTTCACGACTATCGCTGACGGTTCGGGCAATCCGACACTTACGGCCATAAAGGATATTACGGTCGATTGCGAATGGAAATCAGACAGAGATCAAAGAGTACGACTGTGTAGCGTATAGTTTGATATCAAGGAACGCGAGCGGGGAGCCGACAGGCATCCCGGCGGCCGCAGCTCTAAAACGGATGACATCCGTCGAATATTACAATTCGGTCAGCGAAAACCCCGCAAATGCCTATTGGCTTCTTAGTTCACCGAATGTGAGGAACGCCGTTGAGGCCTCCGAAGTTCGAGACGCAAACGGGACGCCCGCTGCTCGAATGGAGATGTTCTATGACGATCCTGCAGCGACGGCTAATCTGATCGAAAGCAAGGTTTGGGCGTCGACAAAGGGGATGCGAACCGATCCGCTCAATAGCTCCAATTCGATCTCGACTGCGGCGCAATACGATCAATACGGCAATCCGATCTTGACGACCGATGCCAAAGGAGTTCAGACGCATATAACGTACGGTTCGATCAACGGTCATTCGGGACTCTATCCGACGCAGACCGTCGCGGCTTATGGAACGAGCGTGGCGAGGTCTTCGGTTGCGGTTTATGATTTTTACACAGGCCTGGTTACCACGGCGATAGATGTTGATAACGGAGTGACATCGGCAACCGAGTACGACGCCCTGGGCAGGCCGATAAAGGTCAGGAGCGCGGCGGGGACTTCGCTTGAATCATGGACGCGGACGGAGTATAACGACGCGGAAAGGCGGGTTATAGTCCGAACAGATCTCGAAACCATCGGCGATGGCCGCAAGGTTGCGATCCAGCATTATGATCAGCTGGGCCGTGTGCGATTATCCAGAACGCTTGAAAATCCCGCAACCGAAGACCCAACAAACGAAACCCACGGCATAAAGGTCGAAACTCGTTACCAAACCGGTAATCCGAACAGTTATCAACTAACTTCGAATCCCTTCCGTGCCGCCTACGCCACACAGGCGACAAATGAGCCGACGATGGGCTGGACTCGTTCGAAGAGTTGGAACACGGGCAGAAAACAGCAGATCGAAAGCTTCTCCGGCGCCGCTCTGCCCGCTCCATGGGGAACAAATGCGAATTCAACCGGCATCGCCACGACCGACATCGACGCAAACGCGACCACAGTAACCGATCAGGCTGGCAAACAACGACGGAGCATTGAGAACGGCCTTGGTCAGTTGATCCGCGTCGATGAGCCTGACAAGAACACAGGTCAGCTCGGAACTGTTGTGAGTCCGATTCAGCCGACGAACTATTCTTACAATACGCTTGGAAAGATGGTGCAGGTTCAGCAGGGAGTCCAAAATCGCTTCTTCTTGTACGATTCACTTGGGCGTATTCTGAGAGTCAGACAGCCCGAACAGGATGTGAATGCCGGCCTGAATACGTTGGGTAATCCGGGGAACAACAGCTGGACAGCGGGTTTAACTTACGACAATAACGGAAATGTTCTGACGGCCACCGATGCAAAAGGAACGACGATCACCAACACTTACGATGCACTCAACCGGGCATTGACGCGGACGTATTCCGATGGGACTCCGGCGGTGACATATTCTTACGACGGTGTCGGCCTGTCGCCGGTACCGCAGTTTTCAAAAGGCAAGCTGACGAAGGTGACGAGCAGCGTTTCGGAGTCCCGTTATACGGAATTCGACCCAGCAGGCAGGCTGAAGCAATACCAACAAATCACCGACGGACAGACCTATACGTCGAGTTATCAATACAATCTCTCAGGTGCGCTTGTTGAGGAGACCTATCCGTCCGGTCGAAAAGTGAGGAATGAGTTCGAAACAGATGGACAGCTTTCGAAGGTTGACAGCATGAAAGGCGGAACAACATTGTACAAGCCAGTTGTTTCAAGTATGGCCTACAACGCGGCGGGAATGATCTCGCAAATGAAATATGGAAATGGGCGTTGGGAAACTTCGAAGTTCAATTCGAGGCTTCAAATGACTGAGATTGGGGCCGGCACGTCGGCTGCGAACACGAGTCTCTGGAAAACAGGCTTTGAATATGGCGAATTGCAAGCCAATGGAACTGTCGATGGGATAAAAAATTCCGGGAATATCGCAAAGCAAACTCTTACCGTTCCCGGAACGAGCTTTGTTCAATCTTATAAATACGATCCCATCCACAGATTGACCGAAGCGGTTGAAAAGACCGGAACAACGCAAAACTGGATTCAGAACTTCGACTATGATCGATACGGCAACCGAACAAGCTTTTCGCAGAATATCGGCGGCATTACGAATAGCACGACTCCAACCGTAGATGCGAACACCAACCGTTTCAATTCGGGCCAAGGATTCTCGTACGATAAGAACGGAAACATTGTAAATGACATTGACGAAGCGGGTTCGCTACCAAGGCAGTTCATCTTCAACGGTGATAACAAGCAGATCGAAGTAAAGAGAGATGGCGTAACAATTGCCCGTTATTTTTATGACGGAGAAGGAAAACGAATCAAGAAAGTAACCGATACAGAAACAACTATCTTTGTCTATTCCGGCGGAAAGTTGGTTGCCGAATACTCGACCCAGATTTCGCAAACGCCCTCTACATCATATTTGACCAAAGACCATTTGGGATCGCCGAGAGTGGTCACCAACGAACTCGGACAGGTAAAAGCCCGTCGAGACTTCATGCCGTTCGGCGAAGAGTTGTATGGCAATGTCGGAGCGAGAACATCAGCCTTGCAGTACGGCTCAAGCGAGGATGATGTTCGACAGAAATTTACGGGGTATCCAAAGGATCAGGAAACCGGCCTGGACTTCGCCGAAGCGAGGATGTACCAAAACAGACACGGTAGGTTTACTGCTATCGATCCATTACTAGCGTCCGGCAAGTCAAGTGACCCACAATCGTTCAATCGGTACATCTACGTAATGAATGATCCGATAAAATTTGTAGATCCAAACGGACTCTGTTCCGTGCCTTCGGGATTGAAGAAGGGACAAGTCGGAATTTGCGTAGAAGCGTTTATTGCGACGAAATCAGTTGGGCTTGGTGGTCTAGGAAGGGGAGATAATAGGGGATTTAATGGAAATAATAGAATTTTATCCGCAAGGGTCATGGTCACCGCTATTGTCTCGACGGACACCGAGAAAGTCTATGCAGAATGGAACACGAAAGTTTGGCCCAGTGAAGTCAAGGCTGAAGTCACCCTTACTGAGAATGGCAGAATCGACTTGCCAGATGGCTCTAGATACAGTTCAACTGTCGGTGTTGGAACTTCACTTCCGGGATCGGCGGATGGAAACGTTGAAATCTCTAATGTCCAGAAAGTCGTTGGAGAACAAGACTTTGGGAACGGTGTTGACGTCACGGTTTCGATTGCAAATGGATTGAATGGAGCCCAAGTTAGTCCCAATCCGCTTATCCGCGCTGGTGCTCCTGGCGGTTCAATTGACGGTAGCGTTACATTTCAGATTTCTGGAAACGGAAATGTCAAAGGCGTCTCTGCCGAGGGGCGGCCTTTCCCATCGTATGCTGCTTATAGTTATACGGTTGGTGCCGATGGAAAAACTATAATAACAAAGCGGCATGTTGAGGAGCGCGAAACACCACCAGTTGAGAATCTTGAGAAACCCGTCCAACCATTCAAGATAATTCAATAAATATGGAGATCAGAAATTTATGAGCAAGTTAACGCTAATTGCCCTTTTTTTAACTTTAACAGTGACCGCCCAAAGTCAATCTTGCAGTAAGCAAGACGAGGTCGAGGAGATTTTTAGTATTAAGAGCAAAGTCGAGTTGTTATTCTTCTTTAGAAAAAATAGCTCGAGAAAAGCGAGGGACCACTTTTATGAAAACGTTCTAAATCAGCCAGTTTCAGGTGGATATTGGCCTCGAGACGGAGTTAAGGCCACTTTTGGTATTGATCGAAATGGCTATGAAGGCTTCGTATTCAAGTTTAGTAAAGATGCTACCGAACAACAGCGCAAAGATATAAAACGGCTCCTCTTAGAATCACCGATCGTATATAGAGTCTACGAGAATGTTGTGCCAAACGACATTACTGACCTCACTAATGGCGACAACACGAATAGAGGTAAAGAAACCGCTCAATAGCTCCAATTCGATCTCGACTGCGGCGCACTACGATCAATACGGCAATCCGAACTTGACGACCGATGCCAAAGGAGTACAGACGCATATAACGTACGGTTCGATCAACGGTCATTCGGGACTCTATCCGACGCAGACCGTCGCGGCTTATGGAACGGGCTTGGCGAGGACTTCCGCTGCGGTTTACGATTTTTACACGGGCGTGGTGACTTCGGCGACAGATGTTGATAATGGAGTGACATCGGCAACTGAGTACGACGCCCTTGGACGGCCTACAAAGGTCAGGAGCGCGGCGGGGACTCCGCTGGAATCATGGACGCGGACGGAGTATAACGACGCGGAAAGGCGCATTATCGTCCGATCAGATCTCGAAACCATCGGCGATGGCCGAAAGGTTGCGATCCAGCATTATGATCAGCTGGGACGAGTGCGCCTTTCGCGCTCGCTTGAGAACTCAGTCACCGAAGACCCAACCAACGAAACGCACGGCATAAAGGTTGAAACTCGTTACCAAACCGGTAATCCGAACAGTTATCAACTAACTTCGAATCCCTTCCGTGCCGCCTACGCCACACAGGCGACAAATGAGCCGACAATGGGCTGGACAAGAGGCAAGACAATAAATACCGGAAAGCATTCCGAGGTCGAAAGCTTCGCCGGCGCCGCTCTTCCCGCTCCGTGGGAAAACAACACGGCCTCAACCGGTGTTGTCACGACCGACACCGACGCAAACGCGACCACAATAACCGATCAGGCAGGAAATCAGCGAAGATCGATAACAAACGCGCTTGGGCAATTGACGCGTGTCGATGAGCCTGACAAGAACACCGGTCAAATTGGCACCGTCGCGGCGCCGATTCAGCCGACGAACTATTCTTACGACACGCTTAATAACCTTACGACGGTAACACAGGGAGCACAGACCCGTTCGTTTGTCTATGATTCGCTTTCGAGATTGAAATCCGCCAACAATCCTGAATCGGGGACGATAAATTACGGCTACGACAACAACGGAAACTTGACGCAGAAGACCGATGCGAGAAATGTTGTGACGAATTATGTTTACGACGCTCTCAATCGCGTCACGAACCGCAACTACACCCCTCCGGGCGGATTGCCGAATTATCAGGCGACGCCTAATGTCGGCTATTCATACGACAATTTGCCGAACGCGAAAGGTAAACTGACAAAGGTCGCTTCATCCGTTTCGACAACCGAGTACACGGCTTTCGACATCTTAGGGAGAGTGTCCGGGCATAAACAGACAACAGACGGGCAGGCCTATACGACTGGATATGCTTACAACCTGTCTGGTGGTTTAATCGAGGAAACATACCCGAGCGGGCGGGTTGTAAAGAACGAGCTCGACAATTCGGGCGATCTGGCAAAGGTCAAGAGTAGAAAGACTCCGACGGACATATTCAGGCCGTATGCAGGCAGTTTCAAATACAACGCTGCTGGTACGGTTTCGAGCATGAGGCTTGGGAACGGGAAGT
>JBAUGL010000092.1:0-23411 GCA_049679665.1 Pyrinomonadaceae bacterium
GAATACTCGGCCCCCGGCCTGTGGCTTGAAGCTCAGGCAGGTTTGTCCGGGCACTTGCTATTCAAAGAGCCCGTCGCTGATACTCATTTTAAGATCGACATTTTTCACTTTGCCTCTGGTCGAGCCATAGACCTTCACCTTCCAATCGCCCGATATCTGGAAATCCGACGCTTTTACCTGATAAGTGAGTTTCATTCGCTGACTGCTGGATATCCCGATGATGACCGAATCTCGCGAGTATCCGGTATCCGAGTGAAGTTTCGTGCTTCCCTTGTAAAGCTCGAACTTCAACTGATAGTTCTCGAGAGTGATCTCATCAGTATCCCAATTTGCCTGGAGCTTGAAGGTGCCGGTGAACGGCATCGAGATGTTCTTCGTTGCGCTATCGGATTGAACGATCCCAAATTTTGACGGTGCCGAGATGGTTGCCGAATGCGAGCCGGTGGTTACGAATTCAGCTGTTCCGCGAACGGGTTGATTCACTTCCGGTTGGCTTGTCGTCTCAAAATTTCTCAATTCGACCCGCCATTGCCGGACATCGTTGCCACCTCCTGATTTCGGCAAATCTAACTCGAATGCTTCCACACCTGACCCGATCGATCGAATTACATTATCGACTACCCCGCTTGGCGAAATAAGAGAGAACCGGACCCGACGCTGGGCGTAAGTGTTGTCGGATCCGTCTCGTTTAACCTTAAAGCGAACGGTGACTGGGATCTGGTTGTGGATCAGGACCGAAACCGCCGCGTTTGCCTGGACTCCACCCTGAAGCACGACGTTCTTTGTCTCGGCGCCGTCAGCGCCCGAGATTGTAAGCAAGATCAACATAATAGCGGCGATAAAAGCACCGAAAGATCTCGCAGATTCGTTGAAATAATTGTGGACATTTACTCTTGTATTCATTTTTTTAGCCTCCTAAAAGCTTTTGTTTGTTACCAAATCCGCCTTGTTACTGAAATCCCATTGTTCGTTTTGCCGTCGTCGCGATCGTCGAGCCTCTTTCGTCTAATGCGACGACGCGCCACGAAAGAAAGCCCGGGGTAAATCGCTGAAAAATAAATGGTGGTGCTCGATAAACCGTCTTCCGTGCGGGAAGTATTGCCTGAAACACCGGCCGGGAAGCATCCGAGACGAATTCGAGCCGGTAATATGCCGCGCCGTTAAGCTCCCGCCACACGAAAGTGAATGAATCGCTTGAATTGAGAGTTGCGGCGGGCCTCGGCGAGATCTGGGCTGACTCGACCCAATCGTCTGACCGGTCGCCGGCCACAAAGAACTTAAACGCGGGCATCGGAAATCCTGCTACCGCCCCGCTATGAACGACATCGGGCCCCACGCCAACCGCTCCCAGGTTTGAATCTCCTTCCTTGTCATCGACCGCCTCAATGCGCAAGAGCAGCAGATATTGCCCGTCGGCGTTGATCGGTAGCCGGTCGATGTTCTCGATCTCAAGTGTGAACTTTCCGGTTGGTGGCAGAAAGTGATTGAATCTCTCTATCTGTGTGTACCGGCGTTGAGAAGTACGGCTCTCGATGGGGAGCGTGGCCTCGGTAAGAAGATCTTTGTCCGAAGGGGTTTCTTCACCCGGCAAAACGAGCTCCCATCGTCCTTTGAGCCTTCCGGTTCCGTTGTAACGAATTTCGACTCCGACAACCGGGGGCTTTTGACCGCGTTTCAAAAACACGATCGGCTCTCTCGATAGAACAATGTACTCGACCTCGGTCAACGCGAACGGTACCCGCGCTCCGCCGCCTGCCATCCGACATGTGACCGCCACGAACTGATCGGGCTGCCCGGTTGACGAAACGAAACGTCGGACATAAAAAAAGCCTGAATCGCCGCCGCCGATTGCCGTTTGAAAAGCACGTCGAACCACCGACGACGGGATCGACATAATGTCGGTAAGCCCCAGATCGCCGCTTGGTTTGGAAAGGTTATAACGTACCGGCAACATGCCGTAGATCGTATCCGGGCGACACTGCAGCCCAATTGCGGGTGGCGGTGGTGCAACCAGTTGACCGCACCATACAGCCTCCGCGGCCTGGTAGCCCGGCGGAATACGTCCAAAGGTAAGGAAAACCGTTGTCGGATTCTGCGAATTGACGTTTACTCCTGTCGGATTTACCCCGATCGTCTGGGCGGCCGCTGGAATGGACAGTAAAAGCAATATAATCGATATAAAAATTCGCATGAGCGTCCTCGTGTATTAGAAAAAGCTGAACGACAATCCCATATTGAACCCTTGAAATCGGTTGAATTCACGAAATGCGAACGGGCGGTCGATCCGAAATCCGTGACGATTCGCGTACCGAACAAAGAACTGGGTACTCATCTTTCGGTATTGTTTTTTGCCGAGGTCCAGTCTGTAAGACCACTGAAGGTCGAATTCAATATTTTCTGAGTCGGTCGTGTTACCTGCATCACCTGCAATGATTGTTGAAATGTTCGCCGCGAGTGCGGAATTCTTAATCAGCGCGTTCTGCCAGTTTAAGTTCGAGCCGAGCCGAAACTGCCGGTCGACCTTGAGGCCCTCAAAATTCTTTTGTCGTTCGTGGCTCAGATCTATTCCGATCTGAACATCGTCGATGAAGCCGATAGAGAAAGTTAGGGCGTTGACAGCGCTTTCCAGGTCTGCGCGGTCCCGGCCCGGCTGTTTGTTATCCTGGAATGCGCGGTTGTACTTGTAACTGATGCGGAATTTATCGCCTAAGGGCAATTCAGCGTTGAACGCCTGTGCGAAGCTGTCCTGATCCGGAACCTGCGAAGGACTGTTGAACAATCCGCCAGTCGGTGTAAATGCACCGAACTGATGAACGTGATCGTATGTGTACGAGATCCGAGGCAGGTATTTTATCGGCTTCGATGGAGTCAGCAACGTGCCAGGCGAAAATGCGAATGAAATGTTGTTGCGCCTGCTCAGCGTTTTGAGTATCGAAACTACGTCATTCAAATTGTCTCGGTCGCGAAGATTTCCATAGATGAACGTTAGGTCACCCCAACTTGCCGAAACCTCAAACTGATTCTGCCGTCTATCTGCCTGGGCCGAGGCTGTGATGCTTTTGAACAGCGGCGCTATCTCTTCATGGCGGTATGTTCCAGTTATCTTCAACTTTCGATCGTCAAATAATTTGAGGCCCTGGATGAAGTCAAAACTTGCTTCGATAAATCGCGCGTCCCGCGTTACCGGCCTGATTTGCGTCAACTGAAGCCCCTGTTCGAGCGAAGGATCGGAACGGTTCGTAAATCTGCTTAGCGTAAACCCGCCTTCGAACCTTAGCCTCTCCTCCTTATCCTTGAACAGAAGCCTTACGGCCCCTCCGAAGCTTTTCTCCGCATCGTTAATTGTCCGTTCATTAAAACTGTTAAGCGGCAGAAGCGATCCCCGCATGGCCGTTACTTCGAAGCGGAGTCCGCCCGGCCGCTCCTTTATGAATTCGCGGGCAAACGTTACACCGTAGAGCTGATGGTCAGCTCGCGAGAGACCGGCAAAATTGTCGTATCCGACGATCGAGGTCCCGTTCAGTGCAGAGAATATGATCTCATTCTGCTTTCCGGCCGGAACGGTGACCGTCAATCCGCGGCTGGAGAAGCTATTGATAAGGTGCCGCTGTGACCCATAAGAAACGTGTCCCAGTTCGGCCTTGAATCGCCCTTTTCCGATCTCAACCCGATAACTTGCAAGGTCGACCGACGGCGCCCGCTCGCCGAGTTCACCAAAACGCAGGGCCTCATTGCGTCGGCTTGAGCCGGCAATATCGAAGTTGGCGCCTAAGGCCCATCCTCCCCTTGTAACTTTTAGCTGAAAACCGCCCTGCCCGGCCGAATCCATGAACGCTAACCGCTCGGGCCGAGACGTCAACGGAAAGAAATTCACATTCCTTTCACCTTTGAAGTTCAGCGTAAGTGTGGGTGTAAATTCGACCTGTGTTTGTGACGGCGACTTCGGGGTGGGCTTAGCCGCGACTTTGAATTTCAGCTCTTTTATCAGAAGCCACTGTCCTGCCGCACTTATTGAAAATATCTTCAAATGGTTTTCGCCAGCCTGAAGATCGAAGACCTTGGGTTCATAAACGAACCTATCTTCACTGAGTTCAAAGAGATCAGTAAGATCGGTATCATTCAGGACTATTGAGATATTGCTTTTCGGATTTCCGTGCGCACGTATCTCGATCTTGCCGTTCGGGCCGATCTCCTTTTCCGCGAGAGAGAATGCGACATCGCGCGGTCCGCCACTTTCCTGTGAAAGCGCCCGACCGACCGCGATCAATGCAATAAAGAGTGCAAGGAACACAACGCCGATCGAGCCATTCCGCCTATTGTCCGTTTGGAGTTTGAGTATCATTGGAAACCTCGTTTTGAAGGCCGCACGCCCAATGCGAGCGGTCGCATGATCGAGTCCGGGACATTAAAGGCGGTGTGTGGGAGCCCGCTGCCTCAAAGATCGCTCCTCTAGTCGCAGAATCCGCCTGACAGTTCGCAGGCCGCAATAATCGCGACCGCTATTTTGTAAGCGACCTTCGCAACCCTTTTTAGAGCTCCGATGAATCGCACGTTTGACTCGGGCACAAAAGATGCCATCACAAATCGCGCGTCGCTGCCTTGAAAGTCCGACGCCGCAACCTTTGACTCGAGTTCTTTGATCTCAGCCTCCATTGCGGGCCTAGAACTTTTCAGCTCACGCTGAGCCTTGTCGTAGAAGGCACGAAGCCCGCCAGCCTGTTTCACCGCGGCCAGGGTCTCTGCATCAACACCGTGCCGGGATGCTTCGCGCAAGAATTTAGCGTCCAGGGCAGCGTTCCATTTGCCTCCCCTTCGTATCTTCGCAACAAGCTCCTCAAGCCTTTTCGAAAAGTTATTGAGTTTGTCGAAGAGCTCTTTTGATATGGTCAGACAGCGCCTAAGTCGCTCGCCGGACGGCCGTCTTGCATCATCAAGGTCGTCACAGTCGGCTATGAATAGATCTGCAAGTTTGGAATAGTCTGTAATGATCCGGTCCGGAATCCCTGATCTCGAATTGCCGAGCACGGAGGTTTGTACCATCAAGATGACAAACAGTATCGCTACTATCGTTCGCTTAAATAATTGGTTGTTCATATTTTTTTTCTCCTCTCTTTTTTCCATTCAAAATTGATTGATAAACTGATCGGTCTCGCCATAGCCAGCCGGGCTGTCGGCCGAACCACCTCGTGGCTCTTGGTCGTGATCAGAATTGTCTTTCCTTTTGAAACCATTTGGATTAGAATCGCCATCAGTCGATAAGTTTCGGGTCCCTTTGTTCGCCCGTTCGCTCTATTTCGAAGCGGTTAGCCAGCTTGGTTTCGTTGACGATGCTCATTAAGGCAGATTTGCCCACAATGGGTCTTGAACTTTTTGTCCATTATTTCTCCAATCTTTCTCCGAGCCGCATATGATGAATGGAGACAATCAGTTACGGGAATTCGGCAAGTTTCGCCTGGACGCGAAAAAACGCGTCCTATGGTTTGGCGAAGAGCCCGTGAACCTACCTTTGAAGGAGATCGAGCTACTCTGCGTTCTGACTGAGGGCGCGGGTCAGGTCATCACCAAGGACGAAATACTTGACCGAGTTTGGGCAAATTCATTCGTTGAGGAAAGCAATCTTACCCGCCACATTTACCTTCTTCGCAAAACTTTCAGGGAGTACGGCGAAAGCGAGGATCTGATTCAGACAGTTCCGCGGCGCGGCTATCGTTTTACCGGAAAGGTACAACAACCCCTGGCCGACGAGCAGCTTGTTATCGAGAAGCACACGTCGACCCGCACGCTGATAGAGATCCAGGATGAATCCGCCACGGATGCTGACGGCCAGCACAAAGCTTTGCCGGGCCGGCACCTTACACGGGGCCGCGTTATAGCTTTTGCCGCGCTTGGCCTAGTTCTTTTGGCCGGCATGGCTTATTTTTGGAGCTATCAGAACTACCCGGCGGCCGTCTCAAGCTCGGAGATCAAATCGATCGCGGTATTGCCAGTCAAATCGTTCTCGGAGACATCCGACGACGAAGAGCTCCGTCTGCGGATCACCGATGCGTTGATCACACAACTGGGCATTCTGGAAAACGTTGCCGTTCGCCCTACAAGCGCCGTTCTTCCGTTTTCCAAATCGGACGAGGACGGCCGGGCGATCGGAAAAAAGCTGCAAGTTGATGCGATAGTCGATTCCAGGATCCAGAAGGAGGGAGAACGCCTGCGCGTGACGGTCCAACTTGTCCGCGTGGACACAGGAGAGAATGTGTGGTCAGGGCATTTCGACGGACAATCCGACAAGATACTGAACTTGCAGGACATGATCTTTGCAAAGGTCTCGCGGTCGCTTGATGCGTCGGCTTCCGACCCGGCCGAGTTTTCGCAGCGTCCGACCGAAAGCCCCGAGGCTTATGAGGCATATTTAAAGGGACGCTTCTTCTGGACGAAGCGCGATGGAGCATCGCTGGGTAAGGCCGTCGAATACTTTACACAGGCGGCCACGCTCGACCCGCAATTTTCCGAGGCCTTCTCGGGCCTGGCCGATACGCAGCACCTTCTGTTTAACTACAACATCGATGTCCGCCCTGCTCTTGTGGAGGAAGCGAAAGAAAACCTTCGCCGCGCCCTTGAGCTGAAACCGGACTCATCCGACGCGCTGATCACCCGCGGTACGATCGAGATGGGCTACGACTGGGACTGGAAGGCGGCGGAAGACACGCTTAGGCGGGCAGTGGCGGCGGCGCCAAACTCGCCGACGGCGCAGATGCGATACGGAGCTTTGCTAGTGCGGATAAGACGCTTCGACGAGGCGAAAGCGGCCTTTGAACGCCAGATCGAGCTCGACCCACTTTCGGTGGGCGGGAATACAAATCTGGGAATGGTCCTGTTCTGTAAAAAAGACTTTCCGGCTGCCGAACTGCAGTACAGAAAAGCACTCGACCTCGACCAAAAAAGCGGGGCCCCGCATTGGCTGTTATCGAGAAGTATGTGGCAGCAGGGGAGAAAGGAGGAGTCGGTCGCCGAGATAGTCCGGGCCCTCGAGCTTGACGGCAACCTGCCGCTTAAACAAAGGGTCGGAAAAGCCGGCGAGTCGACGCCTGCCTCAGCCATCGAATTGCTTCTTCACGAATGGCGAATGAATCCGCCGGGAACAAATCCGCACAACCTTGCGTATCTATCGACCTACGTAAACGACACCGAGAAGGCAGTTCATTGGCTGGGAAAATCAATCGAAGAACACCACCCATGGACCTCATGGATCGCAGCGGCACCCGAATTTGAGGTTCTGCGGGACGATGCGCGGTATCTTGAAATGCTTCGGAACTTGAATCTTCCGTAGCTTTCTTTATCGCGTTGCAATTCGTGAACTTAGGGGGCCGCAAACCAATTGGCCTGCGGCTCCCGTTCGTTGTACAAGTTGCCGAATCTAGGTCAACGCAAAATCGAACTGCGCCTTGGTGTAGGGCCGCTCATGCCGCTCCGTCGTAATCAAAATTCTCTTTGTTTTTGAGACCAATTGAATTAGAATCGGCATCAGACGATAAGTTTCGAGTCCTTTTGTTCGCCCGTTCGCTCTGGTTCGAAGCGATTAGCCAGCTTGGTTTCGATGACGATGCACATTACGGCAGATTTGCCCCAATGGGTATAGAGCTTTTTTGTCCATCATTTCTCCAATTTTCTGCGAGCTGCATATGATGAATGGAGACAATCAGTTACGGGAATTCGGCAAGTTTCGTCTGGACGCGAAAAAGCGCGTACTATGGTTTGGCGAAGAGCCCGTGAACCTACCTTTGAAGGAGATCGATCTACTTTGCGTCCTTACCGAGAACGCCGGACAGGTGATCACCAAGGACGAAATGCTTGACCGAGTCTGGAAAGACTCCTTCGTTGAGGAAAGCAATCTTACCCGCCATATTTACCTTCTTCGCAAAACTTTCAGGGAATACGGCGAAAGCGAGGACCTGATTCAGACAGTTCCCCGCCGCGGCTATCGATTTACAAAAGAGGTCCAGTCTGTGCTGAATGGGCAAGGGGTGGTGATCGACAAATATTCGCTGACAAGAACTCTTATTGAGGAAGTCAGCGAAGACGAGCCGATGCGTTTGGGTGAATCCGCACGCCAACGGCGATGGATGAAGGCCGCGGTGTTCGTCGCTGCCATTGTCTTCATTGCTGCAGTCGCAGGTTTTGCTTACTACCGCTCGAACCTTTTCAGTAGTGCTAAGTCGGAGATCCGGTCGATCGCCATCCTACCGCTGACGAACATTGTGGCAGAGCCGGGAAACGATCATAGAGGCCTCGCGATGGCCGACATGCTGATCACGCGTCTGGGCGGACTCAAACGCGTGGCCGTCCGCCCCATAACCAGCGTTTCCAAATTCAGCGGCTCGACCCTCGACCCGCGGGATATCGGCCGCGAGCTGAATGTCGATTCCGTACTTGTTGGATCGATATACCAGTCCGGCGACATCGTGCGTTTAACGGCGCGTTTGATCGACATTCGGGATGGAACGACGCTTTGGTCCGGTTCCTTCGAAAGGCCGGCCCAGGATGAGCTGCGGCTGCAAGACGATATCTCGCTGCGTATTACCGACGCTCTCTCGCTTCAACTCGATCCGCAGGAGAAGCGCTTGCTTACAAAGCGCTATACCGATAACCGGGAGGCGTATGAGGCCTATCTCCGCGGCAGGTTCTTCCATGACAAGCGCGATAGCCCGATGGACAAAAAGGCTATCGCCGAGTATGAGCACGCAATCGCCCTCGACCCGAATTACGCTCTTGCGTACACCGGTCTAGCCGACATTTACGGTATGAGAGGCGGGGCAGCAGGCAGTGACAACAAAGAGGCTTACGCTAAGGCAAAAGATGCCGTCGCAAGAGCTTTGTCCATTGACGACGAACTCGCCGAGGCCCATACGTCTCTCGCCTGGATGAAGCGCGGTGAATGGGATTGGGAAGGTTCTGAACGCGAGTTCAAACGTGCGATCGAACTGAATCCGAATTACTACAACGCCCATACGTGGTACTCGCTGCTTTTGTTGACACTGAACAGAAAGGACGAGGCCCTGGTCGAGGCCGAAAAGGCGAAAGAGTTGGCCCCTCTAACACCATCGGTGATCGCCAATTATCATGCAGTTCGCTATTTCCGACAGGAAAACGAACATCTGCTCGCGATCGCCGATGAAGAAAGCAAACTGGACGTAACCGACTACAGACGCACCTTGACGTATTCGCTAACATACCTTCGTTTAGGGCAGTACGAAAAGGCCATTGAAATTTTAAATGGTTTTAAATCTCGTGACGGCAAGCAGCGAAATACTCTGGATGCCAATCTTGCCACCGCATACGCTCTAAGCGGACAGATGGATAAGGCAGAACCGCTGATAGATCTGTTGCGCGCGAATGCCGTAAAGCATCCGGAAGGAGCCTACCGGCTTGCCAAGGCCCTGGCAGCCATAGGCAGGATCGATGAAACGATCGCGCATCTCGAAAGATGTGTTGACCTCCATGATGCCCGGCTGATGTGGATACTCGTCGAACCCCACTTCGACAAGCTGCGCGGCGATCCGCGATTCAAAGAGTTATTACGAAGAATGAACCTGCCGGATACGAAAAACTAGTCTCGGACGAAAACCGGGGCGGGCTTATGCTTTCAGCTTGAACTAAACCTTTCAAAAACTTCTGGCATCAAAGGCTTTGGTGGTAAAATCCATCACAACCTTTTTATTTGAGGAACATATGATGCTTGAAACATACAAAGCTACTCTACGCGGTAACCAGCTGAAATGGAATGGAGAGGTACCCGATGTCGTAACGCGCGAGTCTGAAGTCGAAGTGATCGTAACTATTCTTGAAAAAGAATCGGGATCAAGAAGACAACGACCGTTCGGTTTGGCAAAAGGTGAGTTTGTTGTTCCAGATGATTTTGACGCTCCGCTGCCGAAAGAAGTTTTAGCAGATTTCGAAAATTGATGCTCCTTCTTCTCGACACCCATATTTTTCTTTGGCTCATAAGTGACGATTCTCGGCTTCCCGACACTTTTCGCGAAACCATTCTTCAATCGGAGAACACGGTTTTGTTAAGTGCAGCGTCGGTTTGGGAGATTATGATCAAATTCAATCTCGGCAAACTTCCGCTGCCTGAATCACCGGAAATATACATCCCTCGTCAGCGAGATCTGCATATGATCGCAACCTTACCGGTCACCGAAGCGAGTCTCAAGTATTTATGCAGACTACCAGATTTACACACCGACCCTTTTGATAGATGTTTGATTAGTCAGGCTTTAAGTAATGGTTTGACTTTAGTGACGGTTGACCCGAGTATTATGAGGTACGACGTGCCACTCTTAAAATAGTCTTTGTATAAATAATCTGTTTTATGACGAGATTTCTTCATTTTTTTTCATGTATTGTGTTGTTTTGCGGATCAATCTTGGCGCAGGATTCACCCTTGAAAATTCTGGAGCAGCCGGAACCGAATTTGCCTTCAGGCTACGGCACACTCGATGCTGAGGGAACGATAGTTTTGAAGGTTGAGTTTCTAGGTAACGGCCTAATTGGAAAAGTCGTTCCGATTTCACGAATGCCTGTTGAAAATTTGACGGAATTGGCGATTGAAGCTGCTCGGAAAATTAGATTCGAACCGGAAGTTAAATCGGGCACTTCTGTCGATGCCTACGCCTTATTGCGATATGGATACAGCCCAAATGGCTTTTGGAAGATCTTAAAGCCAATTCAACGTACTAATCGACAGATCAATGGCGATCCTCAAGCCGAGGCCGTCCTCGAAAAAGCCGTCGAAACCCTCGGCGGTGAGCGATACCTCGGCGCCAAGACTCAGATCGGTCGCGGTAAATTCAGCATAATGAAGGATGGAGCCATAATTTCGTTCCAGACGTTTCTCGACGTGATCGTGTTTCCAGACAAGGAACGAACTGAATTCAAAGGCCGCGGGATCAGGCAGGTTCAGACGAACAACGGCAAGACGGGCTGGGTGTTTGACGGTGATACAGAACAGATCAAAGATCAGACCGACAAGCAGCTGGAGAATTTTAAGCGCGGGATTCGCACAAGCCTCGACAATCTACTTCGCGGGCATTGGAAGGGGCAAGCGACGCTCTCCTACATCGGCAAACGGCCTGCCTCACTCGGCAAGCGGAATGACGTCGTAAAACTCACCTACGACGATGGCCTCGCGGTCGAATTCGAGTTTGCGGCGGACGACGGCACGCCCGCAAAGGCAATGTACAAGACACAAAACGCCGAAGAAATCGTGGCCGAAGAAGATCGCTACGCCCAGTTTGTCGATGTGGGCGGAATTAGGACGCCCTTCATCATCGATCGCTTCACAAACGGCAAGCCAAGTTCGCGAATAAACTATGAATCCGTCGAATTCAACGCAATCGTGCCTGATTCGGTCTTCAGCAAACCTTCCGGTCCAAAGGAACTTAAGAAGGATATGAAACTTTAGTTCCTACGGTTTCGGGCGCGCACCGACCACATATCAAATGAAGGCGAAATCGTACTGCTCCTGATGTACGACCGGGTCGGCGCTTATGTCTATGTTGCCGAGATACGCTTCCATCTCTTCCCAAACCTCGCGCTCCGTACTTCTTAACGCCTTTGCCACATCCGGATGCACTCGAAGCGTCGTTTGCCGTACGTCATCGACATTCTTGGAAAGCCGTCTGGCCTCCGCAAGTATCTCGTAACACATCGTTTGCGGCGATTTTACCCACCCTGCGGCTTCGCAGTATTCGCATGGAGCACACATCGTCCTCTCAAGCGACTGCTTCACGCGTTTGCGCGTCATAATTATTAGCCCGAAATCGTTGAAGGAAAGTACTTTGGTCGGAGATTTATCCGACGACAGCGCTTCTTGAAGGGCCTGTGACACCTTGTGCCGGTTTCGTCGGTCCTCCATATCGATAAGATCCAGCACGATGATGCCACCGAGGTCACGAAGGCGTATCTGACGTGCGATCTCGTCCACAGCTTCCATATTTGTTCGGGTGATCGTATCTTCCAATCGGGCGTTCCCCTTGCCGACAAATTTGCCGGTGTTGACATCGATCGCGACCAGAGCCTCAGTTTGATTGATCACGAGATACCCGCCTGATTTCAGCCATACGCGCGGCTTCAAGGCTTTATCGATCTCTTCCTGTATCGAATAAGCGTCCAGGATCGGCTCATCCCGCGTATAAAGCTTCACTCGATTCACTAAGCGCGGCTGAATACGGTTAATAAACTCGACCGTCCGAAGGTATTCCTCTTCACTGTCGACCCGAATGGCAGAAAACTCATCGGAAAGTTGGTCGCGCAAAAGCCTTTGGACGATATCCAGATCCTGATGCACTAGCGCCGGCGACTTCGCCTTTTCGGATCCCTTCTTTGCATCCAGCCAGGTCCGGACCAAATATCGGGCGTCCTGACGAAGGTCTTCTTCCGAAATTCCAATTCCTGCGGTCCGAACGATAAAACCACCCGACGGAATTTCCTCATCCTGCCGTATTCGTTGGATCAGCGTCCGTAGCCGTCCGCGTTCATTCGCCGATTCGATCTTTCTGGATACGCCAAGATGTTCGATCGTCGGCATATAAACGAGGAATCGGCCCGGCAGCGCGATATGCGATGTGATCCGCGCGCCTTTTTTGGCAATCGGTTCTTTCGCTATCTGAACCAAGATCTCCTGCCCTTCCCGGAGCAGATCGGTGATCGTCGGCTGCGGGGCACGATCACGACGATCGCCGCGGTCACTCCGTTCGCGGGAATCCCTACGTCCGCCGTCATTTTGCTGGCGGCCCCGGTTGTCCCGCTGATCGCGTCCTTCTTTTACCTCTTTCGGCTCGCGTTTCGGCTCGCGTTTTGGCTCGCGCACTTCGGTCGTTTCCATTTCCGTTTCCGTTTCCGTTTCCGATGAATCGGCCGCAACTTCCACGATCTCCAAATTCTCCGTTCCGCCCTCGTCCGACGTTTCCACGTCGCTACCCTCTTCCGATTTCTCAGGCTTTCGTCCGCGTGCTCCTCCACGGCGGCGTCCACGGCCGCCTCGGCGAACCGTCATCTCGGCGGATTCTGCGGATTCCTTTACACTAGCTTCGGAATCAGCGAGGGCGTCCGTTTCGGCGCTGTCCGCCGCGACCGGGGTCTTTTTGCTTTGTTTCGGCTTTGATTTTGACTTCGCGGCCGCCGATCGGGGAGACTTTTTAGCCGCCGCGGGTTTCTTTGAATTCGGTTCGGTTTCTCCGGCTTCTGCCGAATCCCCTACTTCGGTCACTTTTTTCGGTTCTGCGGTCGTTCGCCCGCCTCTCGCCTTTCCTTTTGCCTGGGGCTTCTTGGCTGGTGGGGCCTCATCATCCTCATCTGCAATACGTTCGAAGCCATTTGGGTCTTCGGCGACCATTCCAATAAGTGACCCGACTTCGGCCGCCGATGTGCTTTCCATATCAAATTCCACAGCACGGACCTTATCAACGATCGCTTCCTGCATGTAAGCGTCCTTAAACATTTCGCCGGTATCTTCATCGTCGATCACACGTTCAAAGCCGGAATCACCAAAATCGACGATTGAAGATGCCTGTTCGAACACTTCGTCTAGGCCCGATTCCTCAGGCGCCCTAGCTTCAATTTCGGCTTCACGGCGTGGTCCGGCGTCTCTTCCGCGTCTGCTGCGCCGTCGACCCTTTGTCTCGGCCGCAACTGCGGGTGTCGAATCCTCGTCATCCGTCTCAATATCCACACCCGGTTCATCGTCAGACTCGCCCATAGGCTCAGCGATACTCTGAACAGATTCCATTTGTTTTTCCCGATCCGCCCGCGCCCGTTCTATCTTTTCAACGGCTTCGCGTTTTGCGTCTTCGGTCGAAGTCTTTTTCGACTTCTCCATCACGATTCGTTCGATCTCTTCTTCTTCATCAAAGAAGTCCGACACGTACAAAAATGCGTCCCGCTCGAGCCCGATCGCGACAAACGCCGACTGCATTCCGGGCAGCACTCTTTGCACGCGCCCCTTATAAATATTTCCGACCACGCCGGAATTCTCTTCGCCGCGTTCAATATAAAATTCTGTAACTCGACCGTTATCAGTGATCGCGATCTTCTTTTCGCGTCCGTTGACGCTAATGATCATTTCTTTCGACATATAGAATAGAGTTTCCCCAAAATAGAGTTCTATCGCTGCCATCCGAGCTTGAAACGATGGTTTGTGAGTGGCAAAGGAATTATTCGACTTAAACTCGGGCTTACAGAGAAGTTCGTAGGTGTGATTTTTACTTAATCCCTGCTTCGGAAACGACGTTCCAAAACAATTGGTATGAGTTATTTTTCACGCGGGAATCTTGGTTACCGGAAAAGCGTCGTCGCATTGTTCGGCACATTAAGGGAGCACCCATCTTCCAATGGAAAGATCGCGCTCAACCCTATAAAAATCTCTATTTCAAAAATGTAGCTTCGAATCTGTCAAATCTTCTGCCGTTTGCTCACAAGCATCGACTTTCGACGTGTCGCTGGCAAACCTCGCTCAGTATAATCGATACCGGCACGCGATGTAAATTGATCAACATCTAATTGTTAATGACTTAGACCCGACGATACAATTGAAGCTCCAAACGGTTTGCCTAAGTATTTTACGATGGAAGTCTACTTTCAACTCATCCGCGACCCCGAAACTCTAGCGACAGCGTGCCGCGAACTCGAAACGGCGGCGTTTCTGGGCTTTGACACAGAAACGACCGAGCTCGACCCGTACGCGGGCGACCTTCGACTGATTCAGCTAAGCAACGGAAACGTTACTAAGGTCATTGATCTTAGACCATTCAAAATGCGCGGCGACTTGAAGACGATGCCGGAACTCGCCCCACTTCGGGCTATTCTCGCCTCTGTCAGTCAGGTGAAAATCGCACATAATGCGAAATTTGACGCCAAGTGGATAAGGCATCATCTGGGCACCGAGATCAACGGAATTTACGACACCTACTTAGCCAGCCAGTTGATCGCCGCGGGCGACACCGACCGTCGGCATTCGCTCGCTGATGTTTCCCAATATTTTCTCGGGACAGAACTCGATAAATCGCAACAGATCAGCGACTGGGCCGCCGACGAGCTTACACAGTCTCAGCTGGAATACGCCGCACGTGACGCCGTTGTGATGGTCGGGCTGCGCGAAAAGCTTCAGGAACGGATTGAAACGGACGGACTCGATAGGGCGGCCCGACTCGAATTTGACTGCGTTATGCCGATCGCTGAGATGGAATTGAACGGATTCTACCTAGACGAATCTCGGTGGCGAGAGCAACTCGAACGAGTCAAGGGCACGCTCACAGGCGTTGCGGACGACCTTCAGGATATGCTGGCCGCGGGCGTGGCACAGGCCTCACTTTTCGGCCGCACTGAGATCAACCTCGATTCGCAAGGCCAAGTCGCCGATGCTCTTATGAACCTGGGGGTTCCGCTTCCTGATACTACCCGCGCCTGGCAGCTTCAGCCGCTGGTTGAGGAGTTTCCAGTCGTCGGCAAACTTCTAGAGTATCGCGGAGTTGCGAAAGCAATCTCGAGTTTTGGTGAAAATTTCCTCGAGTTCATTCAGACCCAGACGGGCCGTGTCCACGCCGACTTTCGACAGATCGGAGCGCCGACCGGCCGTTTCTCCTGTTCAAATCCGAATTTGCAGCAGATCCCTCACGAGCACGAGTATCGCCGGTGTTTTCGCGCACCGGAAGGAAAAAAACTGATCATCGCGGATTATTCGCAGATCGAGCTTCGAATATTGGCGGACTTCTCAGACGACGAGAAGTTTATCGAAGCCTTTGTTTCAGGGGAAGATTTTCACACGACCACCGCGTCACAGGTCTTCGGCGTTCATCCCGAAAAGGTGACACCTGAACAGCGTTCGTTCGCAAAGCGGTTGAATTTCGGGGTCGTTTACGGTATCGGCGCTTCAAGGTTCGCTTTAATGACGGGCCTCTCACAGACGGACGCCGAGAACACACTGCGTAAATACTTCGCTACATATCGGGGGCTGAACGAATGGCTTCGAAACGCGGGGCGAACCGTGGTCAACGAGCGGCTGGCACGAACCGGATCGGGGCGAATGATGCGATTTCGGTTCGATGAGAATGACCGGCAACAGATCGCCGGCGCCAGGCGCAACGGGATGAATATGCCGATCCAGGGCACATCCGCCGATATTCTAAAACGATCACTACGGCTGCTTCACGACTCGATCAGCGATACGTCGGCCCGGCTTGTTAACATTGTCCACGACGAAGTCATCGTTGAATGTGATTCGACGGATGCCGAAGCTACGGCGGGAAAGCTAAAGTCGGCAATGATCGCCGCCGGGCAAGAATTTGTTCGACGAGTGCCGGTAGTGGTCGATATCAAGACGGCTGATGAGTGGAGCAAGTAAAGAGGCGGTGCGGGATCACATAGATCGATCTCAATTCTATGAGGCTGAAGCTTCGGCTTCCTTATTAGGTATAAAAAGTATCCTCGTACAACTCTCACAGGTAATTATCTCCTGCCCTTTCTTAACTTCCAGCTGCATTTGCGGTCGAAGTGACATAAAACAGGCGCTGCAGGATCCATTCAAAACCTCAGCGACCGCAATGCCGTCACGGCTGCGTTGAGACAACCGATCGTAGACCGAAGCGAGGCGAGCGGGCAGCGTCACGAAGACTTCCTTCCGGTGCTTCGTATCAACGGCAAGTTCGGCACTATCCTTTTTGATCTCAGCTTCAAACTCCGCAAGTGCTTCAGCGCGTTTTGCATCGAGCGTAGCGATTTCCTCTGAGCGTTCTTCGAGTTCCTTCTCGACTTCTTCGAGTCCGGATATATTCTCGATCACCTGCGTCTCAAACGTACCGATCTGCTTTTGCAGTGCATCGGTTTCACGCATCGCGGTTTCGTATTCCTTTTGGTTCTGGGCGTGTTGCAGGTTGCGCTCAGCGCGTGTAAGGTATTCCTTATTTTCAACGATCTTATTTTCCAATTCCGTCCGGTCCGCATTGAACGAATCTCGTCGGCCTTGAATTTCGCGTATGGAAAAGGCGTGCTCTTCAAACTTTTGTTCAAGATCAGCACGCCTTTGTTCCGCAGAATCTATCGATTTTTTTAATCGCCGGATATTAGTATCCGTTTTCTGGAGCTCTATCAATTTTTCAAGTTCTGATCTCACTGGTCAAATATCTCCCGATCACAAAATGTAATGCTATATATTATATTAACCCGCAAGCAAACACAAAAACATTCAGTCGTCGGTAAAGGTATGAAAATGCCTCAGCAAGCCGCTAGTTCCAAATTCCGCACCAACGGCGCCACCATTATTAACTAGCCAGTGCGGCGTATCGGCTGAACGCACGAGCGCCAATTCCTCATTCGCTTTCGGCATGCCGAAATGAATAAGTCTTGCAAATGCAAGGGCTCCGCCCCGCATAAAACCGTCTTTTGGCGTTCTGGTCCAACCGGCCTCAAGCGTTAGGCACCTAACGCCTTGACGAAATCGAAGCAGCGATCCGACCATATTTGCTCCGTAGATCGAAAAATTATGAGGTTCTTCTTTTTCGATCTTGATCGCCGGGACGGAGCCTGCATGCCCGGAGGCGAGTTCAATCATCGAATCCAAAAGCCATCGGACACTCGTTCTTCGGATCTGGTCGTTTCCGGCCTTAAGCGTGAGATATTCCGCCGCGCTGTCCCTCCCGCCGGCCCTTGCCCTTGCAATGCCGTCCTCGAGCATCTTCTCCCAGACCACATCGAGATCGTCCATAACTCGAGAATACGGCTGCACCGGGTTAAAATCAATTTCGTGATATGATTTTCAAATAACCGCCAAATATGAGATTTACCGCTGCATTTATAGTACTGTTCCTGTTTTCTTCCATTACACTGGGTCAAAAAAATCGACGCGGAAAGCGAGTCCCGGCTAAGAAGCCTGTCGCCTCGACACCATCACCGACGCCGACTGATCCTGCTGCAGCAACCGCGGAGTTCGAGCGAATATCGTCATTGCCGATCGCGGCCGATAGGATCGCAGCGCTTGAGCAATTCAGGGTCGCATTTTGGGACGCCGGGGAATTGGGCCCGGCAAATGAACTTCTTGCCGCATCGAGGGCCGTCCGTGGTGACGAATTGCTCCAGAATGGTGACCTGACGAACGCTGTCGCAATATTCCGAAAGTCGATCGATGAGGCGGCGCTTCCGATTCCCGGTCGATTATTCACCGAGGTCATTTCAAAGATACCATTGCGGCTTTTCTATGCCGGCCACAGAGCGCCCGCATCGGAACTTGCCCGGCTGATCGAGATCAAAGTCGCGTCGAATGCCGGACAAATGGTCGAATTGGCAACCTATTATCTCGCGATCGAGAATGGTGACGACGCAAGAAGGCTTTCCGAAAAAGCGATCGCGTTCGATCCGTCCGCGGCCGGCGGATACCACTCGCTTGGGCTCGCCCATCGGCTTAATTTCAATCTCGAAGCATCGACAGCTGCTTATTCCAAGTCCCTGGAACTGGACCCCAGTTCCAACATAGTCCGCAGAAACCTTGCGGAAATGAAAAGGGCGCTCGGTAAACCCGATGAGGCCGCGTCACTATATAAGGAGATCCTAGCCGTCGAACCGGCAAACCTTCCGGCTCAGACCGGCTTGGTCTTATCGCTCTTCGACGCCGAAAAACGCGTCGAGGCTGAAACGGAAATGTCCGCGTCACTTAAGTCAAATCCCAACAACGTCATTCTGCTTGCCGGTGCCGCCTACTGGTATGCGGCCAAGAATGACGGAGACCGGGCAATAGAATTAGCAGAGAAGGCGATCGTCATTGAGCCTCGATATATTTGGTCCCATATCGCCCTCGCTCGCGGGCAAATGGCCCGCCACGCTCCGCTCGAAGCCGAGCGTGTCCTGATCAGCGCTCGCAAATACGGCAACTTTCCGACACTTGATTACGAGATAGCTTCGGCTCGGCTAATGGCGGGCTTTTATCGCGAGGCTGTCGACGGGCTCCGCGAGAGCTTTTCTATCCGGGATTGGGTCATTAAGACCCGACTAGGTGTACGGATCCCGGCCGAGGGCACGAGCTTCACCGATCTTATCGCCGGTGAAAGAAAAGCGAGCATTTTCGAGCCAACTGCAGCCGACGATCCAGAGAGTGCCCGTCAGCTCAGATCCCTCCTCGAGTTTACCGGCATCCTCGAATCAACCGATCCTGACGCGGACGCATTGACTTTTGCTGTCGACGATTTTGTAAGGGGCGGCGATGCGATGAAACTCCACCGCCAACTCTTTGCCGCAAACGCGCTGCTTGAAAGGTCGCAGGCGCTGCCGACGGTCTTGGAATTGACGAGTAACGCGATCGGCGGAGCAGCCGCCGCTCTCGAAGTCCCGAACCCAAACTCAGCCGTAATGGCGAGCGAACTTTACGCCAGCCGTCGAGCCGCTTTCGCGAGCGGTGAAATATTGCAGGTGCCCGAAGTTCCGAAAAACACCCTGTCAGCGATTCTTCGCGGACGAATCGAAGAGATCACCGGATGGGCACTATATCAGCAGAACGATCCTGCGGCCGCCGTCATCCGACTAAAGCGAGCGGTCAGCGTTTTGCCCGAAAACAGCGCCTGGTGGCGTTCGAGCGTATGGCGGCTCGGCGCCGCTCTTGATGCAGACGGCAAGCATTCCGAGGGCCTCGAGCATTTTATTAAGAGTTACAAGGCGGACAAGCCCGATGTGATCAAATACGCGATCATCGAAGCACTCTATTCGAGGGTTCACGGGTCAACTGACGGGCTCGCCTCGGCGATCGGCTCGGAACCCGTTCAGATTGCCGGCGTGTCAACACCCACCCGACAGGCTGAACCTTCTCCAACGACGCCTGTGCTTCCGCCAGAAATACCAGCTGTTTCATTTGCCGATACCGAGTCACTTGCCGCGGCACCAACTATTCCAGCTGCGGAAGCCACTTTGATCGAAGCTCCTCAATATCCTTCGATTGCTGAGGCGGTCCCGACCGATTCAGCCCCGAATTTACCACAGCCCGACGAATCCCGGCGTGAACGCATCGCGCCGCAGGACATCAAGGATGCACGCCTCAAAGATCCGTCGGGGGATCCAGCCACCGTCGATCCTCTATCCCAAGCGGCCCAGGTCGCCGAAGAACCTGCGGCTGTACCGACACCTGAAGCTTCACCGGCGTTTGTGCCCGAAATCGTTGAGGAGCAGGCATCGGAACCAGTAGCCTCCCAAGTGGTTCCGGCCGCCGAAGAACCTGCGGCTGTACCGACTCCGGAATCTATGGTTCAGGAGCAGGCATCGGTTCCGCTCATCGTCGATCCTGTGTCCCAACCGGTTCAGGTCGCCGAAAAACCTGCGGCTGTATCGACACCTGAATCTATGGTTCAGGAGCGCGCAGCGGATCCGCTCATCGTCGATCCTCTGTCCCAAGCGGCCCAGCCAGCCGAAGACCCTGCGCCCGTACCGACACCCGTTGGTACACCATAAGAAGTTCCCGAGACTACGGAAGCCGTAACGGCGCTCAGCCCGACTTCCGAACCTGTACGATCTGATCTGCCGGCAAGTATGCCTGAATCTCCGACAACGGAAGGCGCTACGACTGAGCCCGTTGGCGTTTTAGCATCCGCAGCACCCAACGCTCCCACGGCAAGTTCCGGTTTGTTCGGGCCGGTTATCATTTCAATTCCCAAACGCGGTGCACAGAGTTCGACCGACGGGACTTCCCCAAACCCCTTGCTGTCAAAAACCCGCAGGCCTCGTGTGATCCTAAGTGATGACCTCGCCGTATTGGTGCAGTCAAAGCCGCCGGGCGACGCCACCTGCAATGTAAGTACTAGCCGCGACCGGGTTACCATCCATAGCGGAGGTGGAACCATCGGTATTCTAGTAGGTGTCGGTGATGGCGAAGTTTTGTCTACGCTAAAGGCAAGATCAAACAGCCCCCGAAATGTTCAAGTGTCGCGGCAGCCGAATATCGCTGGCGACGACTCTCACGCATATTTCCTGATTCGTTCGCGCAGTCATAAAACCGCGAATTTCACTGTTAAATTTGAATCGCCGTGCGGGAGCGCCGATGTTGTGGTGACGGTAATACGTCCCGTCAAGTAGTCAGCGAAACTCGTCCCCGGAATCCGCATGCTCCCCGACCTGGACCCTACGGCGGCGGCCGGGCTCACTATACGTTGCGGTCGCAATTACCACAAGAATCAAAAAGAAGTACGCGTTTGAATACGTCCGTAGTGGGAAATCGAAAAAACTGTGTATCAGGATGCCGAAACAGCCCGCTAGCGCACCGGTCGCTGCTCCCCTTCGAAACCCGTCCTTCGCCTTCCCGATAACTGCAAGGCTTGTCTTAAATAGCAGAAATATGAAAGCCGCGACCATCGCGAATCCGACAACGCCGGCATCGGTCAGAATTTGCAGATAGTCGTTGTGCGCCATTTCGACTCGCATCGCTCCGCCGGTCGAATCGAAGCGAGGATACGAAACGCCGAATGTGTCGAGCCCAGTGCCAAGTATCGGATTTTCCATGAACACCTGCCACGCGACATTCCAAATATGTGTTCGTCCGCTCGTCAGATCACCCGCTCCCCCGCTGAGACCTATGCCGCGTATTAACGATTGATCACCCCCCAGAAGGATGACCATTCCGAAAATCAAAAGCATCAATGCCGCACCGGAAGCGGCAATCGCGAATTTCCGGACAAACCCGCGGTAATTCTCTGATGAGTGGCCGTGAAGTTGTTTACCGCGAATGTAGTTGGCGACGATCACAGTCGTCAACACGCCAAGGAAACTAAGCATCCCGCCGCGCGAGCTCGTCAGTACGGTCGCAATTCCCATTAGGACGACGGCGAAGATCAAAAATATTCGCTTGTCTTTATCAGTCGAACGCCCGAAAAGCAACCCCAGCGTCACGCCCGCTGTCATCTCCATAAACGCCGCAAAATGATGCTGATTAACGAAGGGGCCGAACGGTATCGCCTGTTGTGCTACCCGTATCCCATAGATGCCCTCAGGGTCCGCTAGCCGTTGGAGTATTCCAAAAAACGCGATCGTCGCGCCGAAAACAATTATTCCCACGACCGTGTTTCGGACCCGCTTTTTGCTATTGATGAACGTTAACCCTGCAGCAAAAAAAACTAGCAGGCCGATCAGCCGAATAACGAAGATCCGCGTCGCGTACGCATCGGATGAGATCGAGACGGACGCCGGTATGCTCAACAGGCCGTTGACACCATCGCCGGCGCCCATTGGCAAAAGCTGGACGACGCCGATCAGTATAAGCCCGATAAGCGGAAGTTGAAGCAAACTGCTACTGAAATTGATGTGTCTTTTATGCCATGCATCGAGTGCCCATAGGACGACGATCGCGGCTGCCACTATCGACAACGCACCGGCGGCAATTGTATCGACCGCCCCGAACGCAAGTGTTGTAAGCAGCAATATCGCGTAAAGCATCGGGACGATCGCCTTACCGTATTTCGTAGGATCGACCTCGATGTTGTTGAATTCGTTTAAGCTCTCTTCCATCGAATTATTCACTCCCGAGGCTAACGTCGTCGAACCAGATCCTCCCTGCGAGCGGGCAAACAGTCGAGCCGCATTTTTCCGGGACGAGCCGCAAAATGATCGCGTCCGTTTCGGTCGGGGCCGTGAATTCAGCCGAAAGGAGGCTCCAATCGGTTATCCCGGTCGCTGCTTTTGTCGCCGCGAGGACCCTACCGGACATATCCGATATTTCCCACTTCACGCCCTTCGAATCCTTGATCTCCGACTTATAAAATACGGTCAGGCTATATTGACGTCCCGGTTCGACCGCTACGGTTTGCGAGACCGGTCGAAATTGTTTTCCGTCGGGTGAATTGAATATGATTGCAAGGCTTCGCGCCCCACCGTGCTTTTGTTGATCGTCCAAACCGATCTTAGTCTGAGACGCGTCACCGATCTGCCACTCGAACAGCAGGGCCTTTTGCATCTTGATGTTGCCCTCAAAACCACCGTCGAGCACCTTTCCAATCGAAGGCCGGACGTCTTTTTCCGCAAATGTTTTTGACGCCACTGCGTTTGCGTCCCGAAACCGTTTCGCCTCCACAAGCTGCGTCAGGAATTCCTCGCCGCTCTTCTCATAGGCTGCAGTGTCGACTTCCGGCGTTAGTGTGTCCCAAACGTCAAAGGCTTCGACGAATCGCTTTTCTCTTGCGAGAATTCCGACGAGCGCCGCGTTTATTGTGTCCGAATCGCCGATCGCCGAACGAACCCGTTGCAGGTCGCCATCGAATAATTGCCACGCAAGGGTCACGGCGGGCCCGCTGTAAACGGGACTCCGCGCGGCTGCTTTGATCTCGTCAAAACCCACATTCAAATCGCCGTTCCGAACCAGCGCATTACCGAGCGCCCATTGCACGGCAAAATAGTGCGGCGCC
>JBAUGL010000093.1:0-2690 GCA_049679665.1 Pyrinomonadaceae bacterium
AGCGAAACCCGAGTCGACATCACTTCGAACCTCTGTTTCAGAGAAAACGTCGCCTGAGGGAACGAAACGGACGTCAAAGGTAGTAACCACTGTACTCACTTCAGCCGTTCCCAAGGGATCAGATGACTCAAAGGCCGATAAGACGACCCCCGTCAATCAAGAAAAGGTAAAGAAAGGCAAGTCGTAAGACTAACAGCCCGATGGCCCGGACAAAAACCTATGAAACGCCGAGCGGA
This sequence comes from Pyrinomonadaceae bacterium, assembly GCA_049679665.1. Lineage (GTDB taxonomy): Bacteria > Acidobacteriota > Blastocatellia > Pyrinomonadales > Pyrinomonadaceae > OLB17. Next base: position 237 of record JBAUGL010000093.1, read on the forward strand.
AAAAGCAAACAGAACAGACTTGATGCAAACGGCCTTTACCCGATTTATGTTGGTCGTTGCGTTCTTTCTACTATGGATCGGAGGAATCAGCGTCCGACTGGTCCATTTGCAAGTTAACCAACATGATTGGCTTAGGGAAAGGGCACTTGCCCAGCGACAGGACGTAAAGCGCAGCCGTATGCTCCGCGGAAGGATATTGGATCGCAATGACCGAGCCCTTGCCATGAGCGTGAATGTTAAAACCCTCTACGCGGATCCGGCGGAGATCACAAATGTCGACTCGACCGCGAGGAGCGTTTCCTTAGCACTGAACACGAACGCTAATGAACTCATTAGGACGCTAAACGAAGCGAAAGAGAAGGGCAGGAGATTTGTTCCTATCGCACGACGCGTCGACGAGGAAACGGTTCAAGCCGTTAACAAGCGCCTAGACGATTCAAAACTGAAGAAAGCGGATTTTCCGAAGATGGCGGGCCTCCACTGGAAAGAAGACCAGAAACGCAGCTATCCGTATAAGTCTCTGGCGGCCCACATTGTAGGATTTAGCAATGCGGAAGACAAAGGCCAGGCGGGCATCGAACAGTCTCAAGACGATATACTTCACGGTGCGGTCGTGAGAAAATTGCAGGATCGCGATCGCTTGGGCCGCGTTTACGATGAAACCGTATTTGAACGAGAACCGCCAAAAGATGTTGTCTTGACGATAAGCAATTCCATCCAATATAAGACCGAGCAGGCGCTTGAGAACGGTGTAAAAGCCGCAAATGCCAAATCAGGTATGGCTGTTGTTTTGAACCAGAAGACGGGAGAAATACTTGCCCTGGCAAATTATCCAACATTTGATCCGAACAAAATGAATGACGCGAACGCGGAAGACATTCGGAATAATGTGATCCAGAGTGTTTATTCGCCTGGTTCAGTGTTCAAGTTGATCACTTACGGGTCGGCAATCGACAAGAATCTGATCACTGCCGGCGCCGCATTTGAACCGGGGTCATCGGTTACGGTTGGCGGCCGCGTATTTAACGATCATCATGCGATCGGGAATGCGACTTACACGAAGGCGTTCGCCGTTTCCAGCAATGTGGGTGCTATCAAAACAAGCCTCAAGGTCGGGAAAAATGACTTCGCGTCATACATCGATAAATTTGGATTCGGACATAAGACTGGCATCGAACTTCCAGCCGAAACTGCCGGCATTGTCCGTCCGATCGACAAGTGGAATGGCGACTCTCTGGCATCGATGTCGATAGGGTATGAAATTGGCGTTTCAGCGTTGCAAATGACTAGTGCATTTGCGACCATAGCTAATGACGGGCTCAGGATTCAACCGCACATAATCAAGGAAATTCGTCATTCAGATGATGGAATCATTTCCGTTACTCAACCAGAGAAGACGCAGGTGGTAGCACCTGAAACTGCACGCGAGCTTCGCAAGATGCTTCGCGAAGTTGTGCTTACTGGTACGGGCAAACGCGCCCAGCTTAACGGATATACGTCAGCCGGAAAGACCGGGACCGCTTGGAAATACAACCCGAAAACAAAACGGGTCGACGGAAGTAAATATATTTCATCGTTTATCGGCTTTGCTCCAGCCGATGAGCCGGAATTAACGATCGCAGTCGTTATGGATGAACCATCCGGAGGAGGTCGAAATGGCGGTCAGGTTTCGGCTCCTGTCTTCAAGGAGATCGCTGAGCAGGTATTGCCGGAGATGAACGTGATCCCAGACGGAAACATCCGACAGGAAACGCTGCTGGCAGAGGTGATCGAGGAAGGAGCCGCATCAGACGGATCGGAGACCGAAACAGCTTCTGTCGAGGATAAAGCCATTGAATCTGTGGCTGCCCCTGAAAAGATAACATCAGCCGCTTTGGCTAAACCCGCAGCAGCCACTAAGGAAATTGCCAGAGCACCAACGGTGAAGGCGGTTTCGACGAACCGCAGAGTAGATAAAACGGTGATCGCCGAGAAACCGAAGCCTGATCCAAGGGTTGAGCGTAAGTATTTGGCGAAAGACCCGAAGAATCCTACTGATCGGAAGAGCAATAAGGTGACGGTCTCACACTCTAAGAGCGAGATAAAGAGTAAACCGGCAATCGGAAAGAAGAAGCAAAAAACTTGAAATTAAGAACATCCATTGAATATATGGGTGCCGCGGCACCTGCCATGAAACCCGCTTACATGGAACGAGAGGTAGTTTCGTTTGCCATTGATTCTCGCGAAGTAAAGGCGGGTGACGTGTTTTTTGCACTTTCGCAGCCGGAATACAAGAATAACGGTTTCAACGGGGAATTCGATGACGCTACAAGATATGTGGCTGATGCACTTGAAACGGGGGCGTTGGCCTGTGTTGTGCGACACGATAGATATGAGGAACACCAAGCCGATCTTGAGCAATTTTATGATCGGCTTGTTTTTGCCGACGATTCGATCGTAGCGCTGCAAAACCTA
>JBAUGL010000094.1:0-33173 GCA_049679665.1 Pyrinomonadaceae bacterium
ACGCGATCCGCTGTAAAATAGATGACCGTTCCATCATTCGTCTGATTTGTAAAACCCGTGGAATCCTCAAAATTGCCGAGCTTTGTTTTGTAATTCCAAGTACCCTTTGCTCCCGTGATTCGTTGATCGTCACCTTGATCGAACACCACGCTTCCTTCGGCAATGATCTTATTCTCAGCTTCGTAGATCGTTATCTTGTCAGCCTGCAGACGATAGATACCGTACTTGGCATCAACATTGCCTTCGTGAATTACGACTCGGGAATTTTCGGGCCCCTCAACAGATTGCCGCTCAGAATACACTACAAGGTCTCCGTCTCCGCCTTCCTGCTCGAAGCTCGTCTTCTTTGACTTTGGGGCTGAAATGTCTTGTTCCTGCGAGATCGGATTTATGTTCGGAGTGTCCGTAATCGGATTTGCCACCTGACGCTCAACGGGGTTGGTCTGCTGGGCAATCCCGGTGAAAGCTAGGCTGGAAAATAGAAGCGCGAAAATTGAGAGACGTTGAAACCCCATTGACCTCAAATCAGTTCAAGATTAATGCTAACACGAAATCTGACAACAATAAACTCGGGGATTGAGTGACATATCGGAGGCCGCTTTGCGAATTTCGGTTCTATTTCTCGGATAATTCGACAACGAAATAATCAGTCAATTCGATGTGAGTGATATGTCCCTGCGTATACGGCGCTCGCGCCAATATTGCTGCTGGATAGGCTGTCCCTTTTAAAGTATCGTCACCGCTAAGCTCGGCCTGAGCGATGAGTTCGAGCGGAAACCAGGGGACGACACCAACATCGGACGGTACGCCCGCGCCCGAGTTTTCCAACAAAGAGGTCAATTTGCCCGCCTCAATCGGCGATAAGCGGAGCGCTGCGGTCAACGTTTTGCCTTTTTCCGAGTCCTCATTGGATTCGCCGGCGGTTTTTGACTGCCAGACAACTTCTTCAGTTTCAATCGGAATGTTTATCAATTGGCCCAACTCCTCCGGGTCGTGTTTCGCAGTATTGTCAATGTTAAGAGGGTTGTCTAACGATCCAACTTGACGCGAGTCGCGGTGAGTAACTACAGAGCTGCCGCCACAGGAGATCAAAACCTGCAATAAAAGCAATATTGAGATAACCGAACGGATCCTTGGGGCGAACATTCTTTTCGATTGTATGTCCAAATCAAGGTGATTGCAATTTTAGATTCCTCACGACCCAACCTTCCTACGAGATCTGGTTACGTTATGTTCAGAATGGAATAGTCGAACCCGTCGATCGCGGAAGCTCGTGAATTGTGATTTTTGGCCCCATAAACTATTATCAGGCAAGCCAAGATGGGCATTTTTTACCATGGAATCAAGATGATGGAATCATTAGAAGCAAGAGAAACCCTAACCGGATCACAGGCCGACGTCGACCGCTGGGAAGCTGAAACACTGCACAAGGTATTGGATCGAACTCCCGAGCGAAAAGAGAGCTTTGAGGGTGTAAGCCTTGAACCTGTCGACAGACTGTACACCGCCGCGGACGTCGAGGGTATAGAGGAGGCCGGCTTTCCCGGTGAGTACCCTTATAGACGCGGCATCCACCCAACGGGTTATCGTGGGCGGCTTTGGACGATGCGACAATTTGCGGGCTTTTCATCGCCGGAGGAAACAAATCGCCGATTTAAGTATTTAATGCAGCAGGGACAGACCGGGCTCAGCGTCGCGTACGATCTCCCGGCATTAATGGGACTTGATTGTGATTCACCCTTGAGCGAGGGCGAAGTAGGAAAATGCGGCGTTGCGGTGTCGTCGCTTGCCGATTTTGAAATGTTATTCGACGGGATACCGTTAGATCAGGTAACAGTGTCGCAAACGATCAACGCGCCTGCCCCGATCTTTCTCGCTATGTATTTGGTCGTCGCCGAAAAGCAGAAAGCTGATTTCACACAGATCTCGGGAACTCTACAAAATGACATTCTAAAGGAATACATTGCTCAGAAGGAATGGATCTACCCGATCAAGCCGGCGATGAAACTCGTGATCGATACATTTGAATATTGTTCGAAGAACGTGCCGAAATATAACCCGATCTCGGTGTCGGGTTATCACATCCGTGAGGCGGGCGCGACCGCTTTACAGGAACTCGCGTTTACGCTCCGCGATGGTGTCGAATATGTGAAGTATGGCGTCGATCGCGGAATGGACATCGACGACTTTGTGCCGCGTTTATCATTCTTCTTTAATGCCCATAACGACTTTTTCGAAGAGATCGCAAAGTACCGTGCGGCGCGTGTGATATGGGCAAGGACCATGAAAGAGCGTTTCAACGCGAAAAATCCGCGAACGATGCAGATGCGTTTTCACACTCAGACCGCCGGGGTCTCGCTCACGGTCCAACAGCCGCTAAATAACATTGCACGTGTTGCCATTCAGGCTCTTGCCGGAGTGCTCGGCGGTACGCAATCGCTGCACACGGACTCGTACGATGAGGCCCTCGCACTTCCCACCGACGAAGCCGCTCTGATCGCGCTTCGCACACAGCAGATAATCGCCGAGGAGACCGGCGTTGCGAATACCGTCGATCCGCTGGGCGGAAGCTGGTACGTTGAATCGCTGACGCAAAAGATGATCGACGGATGTTTCGACTACTTCGATAAGATAGACGGATTCGGCGGTATGGTCGAAGCGGTCGAGGCCGGTTTTCCGCAGCGTGAGATCCAGGAATCAGCGTACCAATATCAGAAAGCAGTCGAACGGAACGAACAGACGATAGTCGGGGTAAATAAGTACGAGATGGACGATGACGGCCATAAGACTGAAATATTGCAGATCGACGAGCGCATCCGTGACCACCAGGTGCTTAGACTCGATCACGTGAGATCGAGCCGCGATGGTGGTGCGGTCGCTAATTCATTGGATAAACTCAAGTTAGCCGCGAAGGAAAACGAGAACACGATGCCCGCTATTATCGAAGCAGTCATCGCATATGCCACGGTCGAGGAAATAAGCGTTGCTCTACGTGATGTTTACGGGATTTATGAAGAACCGGCGTTCTAGGTCAAACAAACTCGCGCATTGACCAACGAGCGTTACTTTTCATAAGTCACTCTCCATATCTTGTTCGCACCGTCATCTGTGATCAATAGCGACCCGTCGGCCGCAACCAACAGGCCGACCGGGCGACCCCAAACCTGATTCGAATTCTCGTCGGGCAGCCAACCGGTTACGAAATCTTCGTAAGCATTCTTGATTAGTTTGCCGTCTTTAAATCTAATCCGAACGACCTTGTACCCAGTTAATCTTTGTCGATTCCACGATCCATGGAACGCGACGAATGCGTCCCCCTGGTATTCCTTTGGAAACATCTTACCCGAATAGAACTGAATACCGAGTGCTGCCGAGTGCGATGTGAATAAAACATCAGGCACGATGGCCTTCCTTACCAGATCGGGCCGTTCTCCCTTCCGACGCGGTTCTTCGTTCTGGCCGATATAAGAATACGGCCAGCCGTAAAACGCGCCTTCTTTCACGGATGTGGCATAATCCGGAACGAGTTCGTCTCCGATCCCGTCGCGTTCATTGACCGCAGTCCACAATTCTCCGGTCTTCGGGTTCCAGGAAAGCCCGATCGGATTTCGAAGGCCGGATGCAAATATACGATGATTCTTCCCATTTGGATCGTAAACGGAAATGGCGGCCCGGCGAGGATCATATTCTACATTAACATTTGTAGCAGAACCTATTGATACAAAAAGTCTTGTGCCATCCGGCGAAAAGAGTATATTTCGAGTCCAATGTTGGTTATAGCCGCCTCCAGTCAACTCAACGATCCGTTCCGGTTCGCTTACCGCCGCGGTTTGGCCTTTCTTATATTTGAACCGCACGATCGAATCTGTGTTCGCAACATACAACCAATCTTTGTGAATCGCCATCCCGAACGGCTGTGTAACTTTGTCTGTGAAATTAAAGCGTTGATCGGCGACACCGTCCCGGTTACTGTCTCTCAATAGGATCACACTATTTGCCAGTGAATCCGCGACCAACACATCACCGTTTGGTGCGAGTGCCATCCATCTCGGATTTCGGAATCCACCGCTCGCAAAGACGTTGATCTTAAATCCCTTTGGCGTGAAAAGCTTCGCATTTTCGGGCTGTACGATTACACGGGAGTTGCGACGGGCGCTTTCCGTATGGAATGGCTGGGGTAATTTCATTGGATCATATGAATAAACCGTCGGTTTTTCGATATTGACGATAGCGGGCAGTTGTTGTGGCGTATTGACCTGACCCTGCCCAGGTTTTTGGCATAATGCCGCGACAGAGAAACACACAAGCAGCGACACGGCTGCACAATATTCTTTGCTATACTTCATTTGTTTTGATTTCCCCTTATGTCTGAAATCCTAACGGTCTTTAACGAGGATAATGGTGCAGGGCCGCGAAGTACAAGTGAGATCGGTTCTCAAGGCGAAGCTTTGGCTGCCGACTATCTTAGGGCCGCCGGCTACCGGCTGGTATTGGCCAACTTCAAGGTCCCGATCGGGCGAAATCGAAATGGTGCTCAGATCACGGGTGAGATCGATATTATTGGTATCGACGGTGATACTCTTTGCTTTGTCGAGGTCAAGACTCGGCGTTCTGATAGCTTTGCTTCGCCCACCGCGAATGTGGACTTACGGAAACAGCGTCAGATTTCCAGGACGGCGCGCGTCTACCGTAGGGTATTCCGCATCCGCGACATCTCATATCGGTATGACGTAGTCAGCATCGTCCTACGACCGGATGCCGCTCCAAAGATTGAATTACTCAAAACTTTTTGGACAGATGGGAAATTTAAGAAGAGACAATGGAAATACGACGACCCTGCCTACTAGGCTGCGATATCGTTCTTCCTTCCTACATTTCTCGTACACAATCGAACATTTCTCGTACACAATCGAAACAAATCGTGTATCGATTCGACAGTTGTTAGCCCCAATTCAAAAACAAGACGGAACCACTCTTCTGTTGCGATGCTTGACGTTATCGTCCGCCAACGGCGTGAGGCACGCTCTTTGCAGAAACACCTCTCCAGCATAGGCTAAATCCATCACATAGGGAGAAATTATGGCTAAGGCAGTATCAAAAACTGAAGAAAGTAGATTATTGACCGCACTTTTCCGAAACCGAGAACAGGCGGAGCGCGCTTATGATTCCTTACGGAATCGTGGATATTCGGGCGACGAAATAAACGTGCTGATGTCTGACGCAACACGTGACAGATATTACAAGGATAACCCGGGCAGCGAACTACACTCGAAGGCCCTCGAAGGAACAGGAGCTGGTGCGGCTATCGGCGGTACTCTTGGAGCGGTCATTGGCGGAATTGCCGCGATTGGTACGAACGTGCTGATTCCCGGTTTAGGGCTGGTTGTCGCCGGGCCACTAGCAGCTGCGCTTGCGGGAGCGGGAGCTGGCGGAATAGCTGGAGGATTGCTCGGCGCACTCATCGGTTGGGGAATTCCCGAAGACCGTGCAAAACTTTACAACGCTGGGATAAAAGAGGGCGGCACGGTAATCGGAGTAACTCCGAGATCATCGGCGGACGCCGATTACTTTGAAAACCAGTGGACTAACTATCGGGGCGAACATATTTATCGTTAATCCGGTAGAGTCAACGAAGAAAAGCAGTCTTCCGTAACTCTCGCGAGGCTGCTTTTTCTCATTTGATAGCCCATACCCGATAATCGATCTCAAGTCGGTGCATCACCTGCCGTTACCGCCTGCGATAATCTGGGCCGCTAGCAGCGGAAGAGTCAACTCGTGATGGCCTGTGATCGAAAAGCCTTTACCAGCACCATTTGCCGTAGGCCTGCGAACAACATTCGTCATCGGCCGATAATGTTGAATGAAATCAAAATTTGCCGTTGTGATATCTTGGAGCCTGTTGCCTAGATTCTTTACAACAGTCACCGCTTTCAAAAAGATCTCGGGCAAGACGACTGCAGAACCACAATTCAGGTACACTCCGCCGCCATCCATTTCCTTTACAAGCGTGCAAAATAGACGGAAGTCGCTGTGCGACGTCGCACCGAGCGAAGCGCCGTCAACTGAAGCGTGAAAATGGCCAATATCGGCTCCGATCGAAAGATGGGCTGTCACTGGTATTTTTCTTGCATATGCATAACACAAGATAGATTTATCTGCCAATGGAGGATTTAATGCGCTGAGTTCCCTGCCCATCGCCTCACCCAATCCGATCGCATCCCGGCTGCCGGCTTTTGCGGCTGTATTGAGCAATTCGCCCGTCTCAAACGCGGCTCCAAAATCACCATGATCAAGAGTTGAGTCAACATCCTCACTCGTAAATCCAACAAGAGCGATCTCGGCATCATGGACCAATACCGACCCGTTTACGGCGACGGCGGTAACGAACCCTCTGTCCATCAGATCAATTATGATAGGCGCGAGCCCAGTTTTAATAACGTGGCCGCCAATACCCCAAATAACAGGCTTGCCAAGTTCCTTTGCCTGTCTGATCCTTTGAGCAACCTCGCGCAGCGTACGAACCGCTAGGAGATTCGGAAGACTATCAAGAAATCCCTTTAGCGATTCGCCCTCTACCACCGGGGATGCAAAGTCATTAACAACGACCTTACTTGGCCGTTTAGCGAGTTCATATGTTTTGATATCTGTGAGATCGATCGGTTTTAGTGGGTCGTATATGGACATTTGCGACTTGGACAATTGGTTAGAAACTTAGGTGTTTGCGCTGATTATATCATAGGATCTGCCGACGTATTCCCGTGCAAATGAGGTCAGGCCTATCGCCTTTATAGTAATATCTATTCTTATGCCAACGCAGTCTAATTACGATGCCGTCCCCTATCCGAGTATGACGTTTCCACAAACACACCCGGATGTGCTGGCGACGGCAGCCGCATTTTTCGGAATGGAGACAGCTGACCCGGAATCTTGCAGTGTCCTAGAATTAGGGTGTGGAGACGGTATGAATCTCATATCGTTCGCGTCAATTTTGAAAGGAAGCCGATTCGTCGGGATCGATCTTTCGAGCGTTCACATTGATCATGCAAATAGGTCCGCATCAGAGCTAAAGCTTGAAAATACTAAGTTTATCCACGGGGACGTGACTGATATAAACCGCGGCGAGTTCGGAACTTTTGATTTTGTCATTGCGCATGGCCTTTACTCGTGGGTTCCCGAGGCCGTGCGCACAAAAATCCTCGAAATTTATGCCGAGTGCCTGGCGCCGCGAGGCGTCGGGTATATCAGCTACAACGCGTACCCGGGTTACAGGATCTGGGAGATGTTTAGGGAAATGATGCGATACCACGTTGCGCATGTTTCGGACGCTATGGCAAAGGTCCAAAAAGGACGGGCGTTCCTCAAGTCGCTTGGAGGTCAAGGTGAGCCGAACGGTTTGTACCAAGCATTGATTCGGGCGGGCCACAATGCGATCTCAGCCGCCGAGCCGGCAAGCGTATTCCATGACGAGCTATCGGACGTCAATCAACCGTTTTATTTCCATGAGTTTGTGGCTCAACTTCGCGAACACGGACTACAATTTTTGTGTGAAGTTGACCCAGCTATATCATCAAAAAAGAGTAGTTTTGACGATTTAAGACTCGAAGTGGACACGGTAGACGATATCGTAAAGCGCGAGCAATATGTTGATTTTATCGAAGGCCGGCGGTTTCGAAGCAGTCTATTCTGTCGGAATGATATCGAGCTCGACCGTCGCCCGGGTCCGGATATCGTGCGAAATTTCTGTATTTCGAGCCGACTTCGGCCAAAGCAGGAGCATTTCGATATTCTCGATGAATCCGAAGTTTGTTTTGTCGCGCCGAACGGCGGCGAGGTTTCAACTGCTCTTCCACTAACGAAATCGGTGCTCGTTCATCTACAGAATAAAGGATGCCCTGGTGGCCGATTAGACGAATTGTTGGCCGAAGCACAACATACTCCTGGAGCGTCACCCACCTTTTCGATTGAGGATATTGAAACCACGGCCGCGTTTATTTTACAAGCATATGAAGATGGGCTGATAGAATTTCACAAATTTCGACCAAACCTCGTAGCGCTGCCTGGCAAATTTCCAGTCGCTCATTTTCTTGCTCGTTGGCAGATAGCTCACGGCTTCAAGGTCGTCTCAACAGGGGCCGGTACATCATATGACACGGAAAACGATATGACCAAACTGCTGATCTTATTATTGGACGGCAGTCGAGATCGCGAGAGTTTGCTAACCGAAATGCGGAGAAGGATCGAAGTCGACGAAAATCGCAAAGAAACATTCGAACAAAATCTGCCTGAGACAATTGAGGCAGGGCTCAACGAGTTGGCCGAAGCGGGGCTACTCGTCGCTTAGCTTGGCATTAAGAATGAAGTCGATGACCTCACGGACCGCTCCTCGCCCACCATTCTTCTCAGTTACGATCGAGGCTGCGACTTTCAATGAAGGGTCGGCGTCTGCCACAGCCGCTGGCAATCCAACTCGACTCATTACCCCAAGATCGCCGGTATCATCACCAATAAAAGCGACTTCACCGGCGCTCACGCCTTCGAGGTTAATGATGGTCTCTAGATCCTGTATCTTATCGGGCGACGCCACACATATGTGTTTGATCCCAAGTTCCTTCGCACGAACGCTAATTATTTCGCCCGCGTCACGGCCTGAGATTATCCCCGATACGAAGCCTTCTCGGTGCCAATCCGCCAGCCCCTGGCCATCGCGGACGTTGAAAACCTTCATCGTCTCGCCTTGTGCCGAAAAATAAAGGCGGCCATCCGTAAGGACACCGTCACAATCCATCAGTAAGAGTTTTATCCCTCGTGCAATGCTTAATATCTCGACTGAAAGGTTCCGTCGGTCCATATGTTAGCGAGTCGACTTTGTGAAACTATCGCACCTCAAATACTTCGACAGCGGAAAGTTTCCAATTGTTCCCGACTTTGACCAATCTATAAACGGCTGGTCCGGTTTCTTGTTCCTTGTTTAGGAGCTTAATTGCCATATTGGCCTCAACAAGTATTGTCGACGCGTCGATCTTGTCCACATAGGTCACATGTGTTTGCCATTGTTCGGTTGATCCCGAGATGCCCCCGGCGAACCGGCTTACTTCACCTGAAACAACCATCGAATCGATATCCGCTTTTCGATTCGATGCGGCGGCCTTATCAAATTGAAGAAAAAAGGACTTGACCGTCTCATCGATCGCCGGCAGGGGATTCAATTTCGTTCTTAAGGACCTGGCAGCAAGGCTAGCACCGAAATCTCCGTCGGCCCGAATCGCAGCGCCTGCAAACCTCAACGCCGCGGCGCTGTCCCCCAACTTTGCGGCGACTTCAGCGAGTCCCTCATTGGCCCATGCAATGCTCCTGGCGGTCGGCAATTTTTCGGCAAGTATTGCCTGAAATTCGCGCTCGGCGTCGGGATACTTTCCCTGTCCCAAAAGTGCCCGGCCCAAAAGGACGCGCACATCGTCAAATCTTGGCAAGTCGCGAAGAACGCTCCGCGCGGACTTTTCAGCACCGGAAAAATCCTGCTTATCAAATGATCGTTTAACGGCCAATAGCCGGTCGCTGTCCGTGAACTCACGCGGGGCAACATCGTCGGAATAATCTATTTGCGGATATAGCTTTTCAGAATCGATCTCTACTCGGATGAGCTTTTTGGTCGTTTTGAATGCGACCTCACCAAAAGTGTTTGCTCGAATAGTCGTGACCGCACTAAACTTTTCACCGTTCGATGCATCGGCGGTAAGCGTCACAGTGGCATCGACTCTACCGGTATTTCGAAGGGCAACAACCGTTTCTACACCCTTTTGCTGCGGGATCCCGACAAGTAAGTTCGTATCGGTTACCTGATCGAAAAAATGATCGAGTATCTCCTTTTGTTCAGAAAATGACTCACGAAGTTCTGCCAGATTCAGGTTCGAATCCTTCATGTTCGCTTGAACGGAATTGAAAAACCTCTCCGTTCCCACACGCTGTGAAAGAATACGCCAAATCATCGCGCCCTTATTTGCGACCTCCGCGTAATAATAATCGTCAAGCGGTGACACAACGCTCAGTGCTGAATCTCGCTTGGCGACTGCCGAATACGCGTTTCGCTGCCGCAGCCGTTCGACATCGGCAACGTCCTTGCCATACTTGCTTTCGATAAACTGCGTCGCAATATATCTGGATAGTCCCTCGGTTATGACACCGCTGCCATCGTCGGAAACCGCAACGGAATTGCCTAGCCACAATTTTGCGGACGATTCGGCAATGGTCATCGCCGTCAGCGAATCGATGTGGTTCCTGTGAAACACGCCATCGTCAACCAATGTGGTCCCGCCGCCTGAGAAACCCGCACCGCGTTTAACAGCGACGATGCGAGTCGGCACGTCCGGTGCGGGGCCGAGAAACGTTGCGGCAAACGCCTTCGCATCTGCGCTCAGAACTGCGAGATCCGTTGCGATCTTGCGCTCCTCTGCCGAAACTCCTTTAGGAAGAAATACTGCCACATCATTCGAATTAACAACATCCCAACTGCCTACTACAAAGAACGGCTGCCCGTTTAGTTTCTGTTCATAGGAACCGACCAAAGCCTTTCCCGATGAAACTAACACAGACGCGTCCGAATGCTGAACCTCAATTCGAAAGGGAGCATAATCGGCACCGCGAGCGAAATACCAGCTGTTCGGCGTTGGATACCAAAAGGCGAGCGGCAACATCTGCGAGCCGATCGGAGAAACTGCTCCGAGTCCGGAATTGTCTTTGATCGTAAGTTTATAGTCGACTATAGCGGTTAGCTCTCCGCCCGACGGAACTGGCGGGATCCTGATCACAATACGCGTTAAACTGTTTCCGGCATTTATCTTTTCTTCGCGCTTGCTGTGTTCCGCCGGTGATCCATTGATCGCGGTTGCCGTGACTTCAGCTGAGGGGCTGATGCGCATACTCAACGTTGCGGCCGGGGCGGCAGAACTATTTTTCAACTTCAGCGTAGCTTTGGCGGTAATTACTCGACCGTTCTCGCTCTGGGGTAACGCGACAGAAATGTCATATCTCTGTACGTGCCATGTGGCGGAGGCACGGCTTTCATCCTGCGCGATAGCGGTGACTGTGGCAAAAATCGCAATCGCGGTCAATATATATAAATTTCTCATTCTTGATCTTGAGTTTTGGGTTTACTTATCCTGAACAAGCGCGTGAATCGCTTTAAGCTTTACTAGCAGAGGCTCAAGTCGTTCAAGCGGTAGTTGGTTTGGGCCGTCGCTCGGTGCTTTCGAAGGGTCGTTGTGTACTTCCATAAACACAGCATCGACACCACAAGCGACGCCGGCACGCGCAAAATCTTCGATGTACTGGGACTGTCCGCCAGTTGCTTTCCCCAATCCGCCTGGAAGTTGGAGCGAATGGGTAACATCAAACACTACCGGTACTCCAAAACTCCGCATTATCGGAAAACTTCGCAGATCAACAACCAGGTTGTTATAACCAAAACTTGCACCGCGCTCAGTCAGGAGAATTTTCTCGCCGCCCGCTTCCTGCAGTTTTTCGACGATATTCTTTGCGTCCCAAGGGGCCAGAAACTGACCCTTCTTGACATTAACGGCCTTACCTGTTCGCGCTGCTTCTGTGAGCAGATCGGTCTGCCGGCAGAGAAACGCCGGTATTTGCAGGATATCCGCCACGGCCGCTGCTTTTGATACCTGCCAGGGTTCGTGAATGTCGGTAACCACTGGGACGCCAACCTCTTCCTTGACCTGTTTCAATACGTCGAGACCAAAATCGATTCCCTGCCCGCGAAAACTTTCGATCGAACTTCGATTCGCCTTGTCGAACGAAGACTTGTACACAAAATCGACACCGGCATTCGAGCATGCTTCACGGATCGATCTGGCCATCATGAGCGCATGATCGACCGATTCGACGACACACGGCCCAAGAAGGAATGAAAGGCGTCCATCGCCAAATGTAACGTTACCGGCACTAAAAGCCAACATAAATAGCTAAAAATAACATACCGCGAACCCGAACGGACAGGCGCTACCGTACACCGAAACTGAATGCTCCCCAGAAACTCTCCCAATCGGCGTCCCCGCAATCACGTTCACACCTCCGCATAAATACCAGCCGAATCAGCCATACGCCCCGACGTCCGATCTTTACGGAGACTTCGCCGTTTCTGTCGGTTGTAAACTTCGATTTAGAGATACTTTCACCCTCGCGTGCATCCGCAAAAATGGTCTTTTCCCGGAGTGGCTTTCCTTCGAACAGAACCTTGAAAAGAATCGAGTTGCCCACCGCTATAAAATAGGGATCGTCGAGCGGGATTATCTCGAGCTTCAGGCCCGTCCGTTTTTTATACGTCGAATCCGTTTTATCGCCGACCTGGACCAGTGTTTTCAAAAATCGACTGTATCGCTCACGTCCCGGCTTGCCCGATTCGCCCCGTTTTTCGCGTTCGGCGATAATGTACTCCATCCCGTCTTCGCGAAGATATTGATCAAACTCCTTTGGTTCCAATGAGATGTAGGACCAATTGCGTTCCATCGCAAACATCACGCTCCCGGCCTTGGCAAAAAGTATGTCCATCAAAGGGGACACGTCGTCCCTGGCGTTAGCAGATATGTCGATACCGGATCCGACTCCATGCGAATAACGGCGGAATAATGGGGTTTTTGAGGCCTGAAAAAGTCGCTCCTCTTCCTTTTTTAATCCCTCACCCACAAATAGCCGAAGAGCCGTTTCTTCTCCGGCCTTCAGAAAAAACATATCCGGCTCAAGCCAGTATTCGTGAGCGAAAGCCGAGACCGAAAACACAAGAGCTAGAATAACCGCCAAAACTTGTTTCATACTATTCTTCAATAAGCGCCTCGCTGCGCTGCTGTATCTCCACTTGCCGGTCACTGGTCACATCATGTTTGAGATTCTCGCTTTTTAATCGATTATCCCACGCCGCCTTAACGAACGAGCGGAACATTGGATGCGGCGCAAGAGGTTTCGATTTGTATTCCGGATGAAACTGACACGCGACGAAAAACGGGTGCTTGTCGCGGGGCAACTCCACCATTTCGACAAACTTCCCGTCTGGCGAAATGCCGCTGAACACGAGGCCCTGTTTTTCCAAAAGGTCCCTAAATTCGGGATTGAACTCGTATCGGTGCCTGTGCCGTTCCCCAATTTCTTCGACGCCATCGTATATCTCGCCTACAAGCGAACCCGGCGTCAGCCTGCAGTCCCAATTCCCTAACCGCATTGTTCCGCCAAGTGCTTCAACATCAACTAGATCACGGAGCTTAAATATTATCGGAAACGGCGTTTCTTCATTAAACTCAGTAGAATCAGCATCCTTAAGTCCAGCAACACTGCGTGCAAATTCGATACACGCGGTCTGCATCCCCAAACATATGCCGAAATACGGCGTACCGGAGCGTCGTGCGTATTTTATTGCTCGCAACATGCCCGGAATCCCGCGTTTGCCAAATCCACCCGGTACGAGGATCGCGTCATAATCCTGAAGTTCGTTCTCATAATCATCATTGATTAGATTTTCCGATTCGAGCCATGTGACATTTACTCGCAGATTGTTTGCTACACCAGCATGCGTTAGCGCCTCGCGAAGCGATTTATACGAATCCTCGAGTTCAACGTATTTTCCGACGATCGCTATACGTACGGCGCCTCCATCGGGCTCCTTGATGATCGAAACAAGTTCTCGCCAATCTTTTAGATCCGAGATCGGATATCGTTCGTTCAGCTTAAGGTCGCCGACGATCAACTCGTCCAGTCCCTGTTCGTGAAAAGCAAGCGGGACTTCATATATGAAAGGTACATCGAGAGCGGAGATGACCGCCCGTTCCTGAACGTTACAGAACAAAGCGATCTTCCTTCGCAGATCAAGTGAAAGAGGCCTGTCGGAGCGGCAAAGCAGTATATCCGGGGCAATACCGATCTCCCGTAGCTCCCGTACGCTGTGTTGTGTCGGTTTTGTCTTTAACTCACCCGCAGCTGCAATAAAGGGAACGAGCGTTACGTGAACAAAGATGGCGTTCTCTTTCCCCTCTTCGTTCCCCATCTGGCGAATCGCCTCCATAAACGGCAGAGATTCGATGTCGCCCACAGTTCCCCCGATCTCAACGATAATCACATCCGGCGAGTGGGTATCCGCTACCGTACGCACTGCGGCTTTGATCTCGTCCGTTATATGCGGGATGACCTGAATAGTTTTGCCGAGGTAGTCACCGCGACGTTCCTTCTCGATCACTGAAAGGTAGATGCGGCCGCTGGTCCAGTTGTTCGCCTGCGAAAGCTCCGCATGGGTGAACCGTTCATAATGGCCAAGGTCTAGATCGGTTTCCGCTCCGTCATCGGTCACGAACACCTCTCCGTGCTGGAACGGCGACATCGTACCCGGATCGACATTGATATAAGGATCCAGTTTCATCATTTGAACTTTCATTCCTCGGGATTCCATCAGACAACCGATGCTTGCGGCCGCCAGCCCTTTGCCCAAGCTCGAAACGACACCGCCCGTCACAAATATGTATTTCGTTCTGTTTTCAGTCATTGGATCCTCCGCCGTCCTGCTTCTCAACATTTAGATCATCGCTGTTTGCTTTGCCCTCTCGCTTTTTCGTTTGATAACGCCCGTCTTTCATCTGCGCAATTACTTCTTTAGATTTTGCAGCTTCAGGGTTCATCAATTCCTGAAGAGCATTCATATTGGCACCGATCGCGGTAGACTCCGAAGCGTTCCGTTCGAATTCCTCGGCCGTCCGGGTCCTCGGCTTTGATAACAGTTTCAGTCCGACCGCGATACCGAAAGCCAGCACAATAAAAAACAATAATCCTATCCAATCACCCATAACTAAACGCTGACCTCGATAAGTTCCCTTACGCGTTCAAGATCGGCCGCCGTATCGACACCGATCGAACAGGTTGCCGACGCTACGACCCGTATTTTCGCACCATTTTCGAGTGCTCTAAGCTGCTCAAGCATCTCGATCTTTTCAAGTCCTGACTGCGGCATTCTCGTGAACTTGAGCAAATATTCATACCTGTAAGCATAAAGCCCGGTATGCTTGCGAAATATCGACAACAATTCCGGGTCTCGATCGATAGCGATGCCCGGGTTACCATCGTGTTCCAATGCCGCCGAACGCGGGAACGGCATCGGTGAACGTGAAAAATACAGTGCGTAACCGGAATCGCTTATGACCACCTTCACGACGTTACCATCGAGCAATTGCTCCTTGCTCACTATTGGTTCGTAGGTTGTCGCAATATCAGCCAATGGGTCGTCTATCAGAGCCTCAATCGCACTTTCTATCGTAACCGGCGATATCATGGGTTCATCGCCCTGAACATTTACGATGATCGAAGCATCCGTAATGCCAGCTGCGACCTCGGCAACCCGGTCGCTCCCCGATTCGTGAACGTTCGAGGTCAGTACGCCCTCGCCTCCCGCATTGAGCACCACGCTTAGGATCCTTTCATCATCCGCGGCTACGATTACGCGATCGACGTTCCGGGCGCTTTGAGCCTTTTCCAAAGTATGGAGGATCAATGGTTTACCGCCGATCGGAAGCAACAGTTTTCCTTCAAGCCGGGTAGACGAATACCTGGCCGGAATGATCGCAACTACAAATTGTTTGTGATTGGGACCGTGTTGCTCCACGGGATTTTAGGTTAGACCCATTTACCGGAAAATTCAAATGCGGAAATCGAAACTTGGCAGGCACCCGGGTTTTCGCTAAACTTGCCTGCGTGAATAACCCAAACTACGGCATTCCCGACGCCTTTCGATCCGATCGTCCACCCGAAATTATCAATTCGGGCATATATTCGCCAAATAACCCGCCCTGGTATGTGCCGGCGGGACTTTCTGTTTGGATCGCCAGCGTCCTATTGATCATCGCGATTCCAAACCTTTTTCTACTTCCATATATTCTTAGTCAGGGCATTGCGACAGGAGATTCGGCGGCAATGATGGAATTCTTGCAATCGGACGCTACTGCGGTGCTGCTGAGTATCATTGCGATAATTCCGGCTCACGTACTAACACTCGTGCTCGCATGGGTGGTAGTGACAAGGTTGCGCTCATTTTCGTTTCGCGAAATGCTCGGATGGCAATGGGGCAATTTTTCATGGTGGCACTATGTGCTTATACTGGCCGCATTCTTTGTACTCGCTGCGGTGGTAGGCCATTTCTTTCCCGAGCAGGAGAATTCACTATTGAAGATATTAAGAAGCTCAAGAGCTGCGGTTTTCGGCGTTGCGTTCCTTGCCACCTTTAGTGCACCCATTGTGGAAGAAGTCGTGTACAGGGGTGTGCTCTATTCACCGCTACAGCGTGCCGTCGGCGTCCCGCTTGCCGTATTGATAGTTACCTCTCTTTTTGCCCTCGTTCACGTGCCCCAATACTGGCCCAGCTTTTCAACAATTTCCTTACTAACATTACTCAGCCTGATCCTGACGATTGTGCGAGTTTATTCGAAGAATCTTCTGCCGTGTATCGTGCTTCATTTCATTTTTAATGGGATCCAATCCGCAGCGCTTGTCCTGGAACCATATTTATCGAATGGGGTATCGGACCTACAGCAGCCCGCGGCGATTCTTGGCTCGATAGTAGTTAAATAGAAAGAGCGAGACCGTTCTCGCTCTTTGATCAAAATTAAAAACATCTTACTCAGGTTTTGAGCCTTGGCCTCTACTCACCGGGGTTGTGATCGTACCGGATCCAGACGACGAAGGCGTCGAGTCGCGAAACATCGGTTCAAACGACGGAGGCTCGCTTTTCTGACGAACGATCCGCTCAGCGCCGTCACGGTTTAACCCAGGCTGCTCCATTCTTCGGAACGGAGGAATTTGAGCCGACATTCTCCGCTCTTCATTCCGTGTGCTCGGGTTTGGGTTGTTAACGGGGTTACCATTTCCGCTGCCGCCAGTATTTGAACCCGCATAGCTGGGTCCGCTGTAATAGATCCACATCGGCAACCGGCAATTCCAAAGATCTCTGCCATACCAAAATCCATACGGCGAGCCCCATCCCGAACCGAAAGGCAGGAACGTCCACATCCCGAAACCGGCGTCGAACACCCACAATCCAAACGAATTGTACATATTCCATCCGCCGCGGCGATTAAAGGAGCTCAAAAGCGTGTTCCGAAGCGATTTTCTCTCTAATCGGTCATTGATCTTGGCAAGTTCCTTTGCTCGGGATTTACTCCAAACGTCAAACTCGTCCTTATCATCGCGGTCAAACTTCTCCACATCAGCCTGAACACCGGCCACGGTTGCCGATCGGCCGGCTTTCACCTGATCAGACCCGACATACGCTTTGCCCTTCCAGACCGAAAGAATACTCGAACCGTCCTTCGACACGTCTATACGGTAAACCCCCGATCGTGTGAGAACGAAAGGCGTCTTGGGCGTCGCGACAGTTACCCGAAACTCATCCGCCGCTATGATCTCTAGTATCGCGCTCCCGATTCTAAGATTTAACCTAAGATCATCAAGCGAAGTTGAAAGAAACTCGAACGATGAACCACCATCCAAACGAATGTAGGAACCGGGATTCAGAAGAATTTCAGCTTTTGCTTCGGATGAGGTCGAAATGCGGTCGCCGACCTGTATCTGATCGCCTTTTAGCAAATACCCGCTGCGTCCGTTTGTTTTAAATACTGAGATTTTTCCTTCAGTGTAATTTACACCGCCGGCATTTGCAGAGATCACATACTTATCGCCCGCAGCCGCTACGACCCGATCATCCTGAGCGACCCCGGACGACGCCAGTGCGATCGCCACCAGGCAAGCCTTAAAACCATCGTATATTAGTCGTTTCATTTCAAACTCCTTGGGGAAATGCTTTAATTCTATTCCTTCCCGGATGAAAACACAACAAATTAATCGCCAGTCGGATTCTCACGCACAATAAAGGCTGAACAACCTTTAGACACTCAACGTAATCATATTAGTTGCCAATCAAATTTATTGGGCAGGCAGAATCTAAAATGGCTACTTTTCGAGATCCAGCACAATGTTTCGCTCCTTTAGAGGTTATTGAGAGGCTGCTCCAGATCCGGTCAGATCTTGGCTTCGCGGAGACTTTGTATCTGGATCGGTCTGAGGAACTCACAGATTTCCTCGACGCGTATGGATTCGATATCTACGCTTTTTCCACGACGAACGAGAAGATCAATTATGGTGATTTTCGAACCCCAGTTGTTCCCGGGGGTGACAATCTGCACTGTTCAGGTACCGGACATTAGAAATTTACAATACTCTATGTCGCTTTTATTACGAAGAGTGTCCCATCATCGTCGAGAAATTTTCTTTCCGTAAAATCTGCCACATCCTTACGTATGTGATCGATCAATTTCTTCGCAGGCAAATGTATGCCTTCGAGAACTCTACGAGCAAACCGGTCCGATCCATATTCTACCCCGTCTTTGTTAGCGGCTTCCGTTATCCCATCTGTATAGATAACCATCACCTGTCCGCTTTCGAATCGAATAAAATGCTGATGATATCGGCCATCACGAAACATTCCCAGCGGCCGATCACCGTACTCGACATATCTAAGTTCGCCATTCGGCTTAATTAATAGCGGAGGGTTGTGGCCGGCATTTGAGAATACAAAAGTCCGGTTTGTTGCGTCCAGAAGGCCATAAATGCCCGTTATGAATTGATGGTCATCCGTCGAATCCCACAAGAGGTTGTTTACCTTTGATAATGCAATATGCGGGGCATATCCGCTCTGAACAGCCGCCCTTAACGAGGCCCTTAAAAAGGACATCAATAAAGCTGCCGGAATTCCTTTACCAACGGCATCAGCGACGGTCACTGCGATCTGATCGGAAAATATCTTAACCCAATCGTAGTAGTCTCCGGAAACTTGTTCGGCCGGAAATATGTAGGCGCTTATATCAAAATTTTCTAACGTTGGATCGTTGTCGGGCAGAAGTGTGAGTTGAACCGACCTGGCGATCTCGAGTTGGGCCTGGATGCGCTTTTGCTCCACCGCCTGTTCGTGAAGCTGAACCTTCTCGATTATGATCGCGACCTGGGATGTAAGGAGTTGGAGCACCGAAAGGTCGTCCTTTGAGTATGCGCCAAGCCTGTCGCTCTCGAGATCGAACACACCGATCACCTGGTCATTCGACACGATCGGAGCAACGATTTCCGAACGCGTCCGTTCCCGAGCGGCAAAGTAACGCGAGTCCTTACTTACATCGGGCGATATTATTGCGTTTCCGGTTTCAGCCACTCGTCCAATGAAGCCTTCACCCATTTTCAGCCGAGGTTCGATATACTCAAAGCTTATCTGATAGCCCCGAATTACCTTCGATTTGAAAACGTATGGACTTTCGGCTTCACCCGAACGATCGATCAAGTAGATGCCCGCCGCGTCATATGGAATAAGTGAGCCAAGTGTATCCATTACAAGGTTTAGCACCTCGTTCAAGTCAAGTGACCGGCTGATCGTCTTCGTGATATCAAGCAGCATTCTCAGCTTGTCCACAGTGGTCAAGTCATCTGGTGTCGCTGCCGTCTGAATATCCGATCGGTCCATTTGGATCATTCCCCTGAAAAAATATTCTCTCCGTATGATTCCCAAAGCCGCGAGATCTTGATTCTAAATTCAACCAAAGATCGGCTTACGCCAAAATGGCGAGCGATCTCGCGTGACGTCTTTCCATCCTTGACGAACCTCTTAAGCGCCGTATACGGCACGAGTGCAGCGGCACCGGTCGAATAGGCCTCCTCCTCGATCTCTGCGTGATAGTCCCGAGCTATGATCTCACCTTTCTTATTTGGATCAGTGATCGCCAGGCGGCTTGGTTTGTGACCGAGAAATACGTGACAAACTTCTTCCATCAGTGTCGCGTTTTGCCGGTTACGGCCGTGCGTAGGATTCAGAATGATCAATTTATGCCCGTTCGGAAGCGTGTGCGACGCGGCGCCGCCAGACCACTTATCCTTCCCTACTCCCAAAAGTTCCTTCCTTGCTTCTTCGCTTAGGAGTGGTTCGATCCCGTCAAAAGAAACAACAAGAAGTTTGGCGAATCCCGCTAATTTGAAGGGATCAAGCCGCTGATCGTCCCGTCTCAGACCGGCAAATTGCCTCAAACCGCGGGCATGCAGCTCGTAATGACGCCCCTTCTGAGTCGGCGGGAGTTCGAATGGATCGAAGAAGACCAAAATTCAATGCAAGTCTAACGAAATCTGAAGAATTAAACTTCTTTATACTCCGAATCCACGTCTTCGCTTGAGAGGGCAACGCGATAGTTTTTTGATTGCTTCTGCTTAGTGATCAGGAGATCGTCTTTGGTCTTGAGCAGATCCGCCCGATTATAGACCGACAATTCGAAGTTATATCCATGAGTGATAGCGTCCTTCGGACACGCTTCGACACAGAAACCGCAAAAGATACAACGGCCGTAATCAATGTTATAGACCTTTGCGAACCTCTCGTCGCGTCCGATTCGCTCTTCGTACGGACGCGGATCATCCTCAGCCTCTATGTATATACAGTCCGACGGACAAGCAGCAGCACACAAGTAACACGCAACGCACTTTTCTTTGCCGTTTTCATCAACGTGGAGTAGGTGCTGACCGCGATAGCGAGGCTGGACCGTGATCGGAACATCCGGATACTGCACCGTCCATTTTGCCCGGGGGATCTCGGACAGCGTCCGTGTCATACCCTTAATGACGGCAACCGTTGACTGAATCACATCGCTGACTATTGACATAGGCTAACCAATGTTGGGGATAGGAATTATTCCTAACCATACCAATAAATTCATGAGAATTCCGATCACGATCGTCAAGGCCCCTAGGGCAATACCCGCGAGCGCCATACCGCGTCCTCCATATTGGCTGGGGCTATTCGATGCCTTATTCTTCGCCATAAATCCTGTGATCATTGCTGCGATGCCGACGACGAAAAAGCCGCAGCACGGCAGGCTAAGTATACCCAGCCCGAGGGAAACCATTGCCAAGGTCGAATTAGGTCCACCACCAGCAACTGGCGGCGGATTGATGGCATCTCCTTGGCCAGATTGACCTTCCCACGGTGCCGTTGCTTCCAACGGCGGCGTCCATTGAGATGCGCCCGCAAGTGGGTCAATCGATGATGGAGCAGCTTCCCGAAAGCGCGGATCTGCGTCCTTAAAATCCGGCAGTTTTGACGGTGTCATTGGCTCGTTGAACGGAGAAGGAATCGGGGGCACTGCCTTTGAAGCTGGAGGTTCTAATCCCGTTGACCGGGGCTGGCTAGAAAATGGAGTCGATCCGGGGCTTGGGCTTCCAAACACCGGTGGCGCCGGATCGGCGTTTTCGAATGGCAGCGGTTCTGGCCGCGATCCTTCGATGAATGGGGCATCTTTCTCGCCGCCGCCGGACCCAAGCTCCATTTCTTTGCGAATCTCGTCCTCCGAGGCATACATCGTTTTTAGTGCATCGACATTCTTAGGATCTTCCGTCGCCGGCGTCTTTTCGGGTGACGATTCCATCTTGGACGGTTCTGGAGCCGAAGTATCAGCGGGTCGGGCAACCATTGTCTTGAACGGGTCAATTGGTTCGTCGGCAGAGATCAACGCAGATCCGTCCGATTGACAAAACCGCAATGAATCGTCATAAGTCTTCTCGCATATAGGGCATTTTTTCATGGTAATGTCGTCCTTCTACCTGACGTTCTCAACAATTTGTAACAAATCCTCCGATCATCGGCGATTTGTGTCTCAAAAAGAAATCCGAAACCACTGCAACTCCCTGAAACTCAATAACTTCCCGGAACAAGGGAACCCGAGGATCTCCCCAAAACTCCTAACTTTTATACATTGGCGTTTAAACTAATTCAAGTTTGCTAAAGAAATAAGCAATCTCGATGGCTGCGTTCTCGTCCGAATCCGAACCGTGAACCGCATTTTCGCCGATGGACGACGCAAAGTCCTTGCGAATGGTGCCGTCAGCGGCTTCGGCAGGATTTGTCGCTCCCATTATTTCGCGCCATGCCGGGACCGCATCGGGTTTTTCCAGCGCCATAACAATGCATGGCCCGCTCGCCATAAATTCTGTCAGTTCCTTATAAAAGCCCTTATCGGCATGAACAGCATAAAAGCCCTCGGCCTGCTTTAACGATTGATGTACAAGCTTCAGGCCACGAATACGGAACCCTGCATCGAGTATTCGCTGGATAATTGCCCCTTGCTTCCCAGCCCGGACCGCGTCCGGTTTTATTATTCCAAATGTTGATGTGCTCATTTAATAAATATGACTTCCTTGTCTAAATAATATAATCGGGATCAACTATTATTCTAAACGAATTGTGTTCGCCTGCGAAACGCCATCCGATCTCAAACAGACTTAAGGGCAGTCGCTAAAATCGTCGGCGAAAGATTTATCTTGCGAAACGAAATTTTATAAAGCAACTGTACCGAAAGCTCAAATAATCGAAAAACAAATCGCTCCTGCGCCGCCGCGCTCAACTTCGAAGGCTTGATCTCTATGGTATCGAGTCCAACTTTCGAAAAGTACTCTCTTAAGGTACTGTCTGAAAATCCAGCTAGATGTACCGGCGGCGGCGAAGCCAGATAACACAGATCCCCGCCTTTACCTATCCCGAGAATTCTTAAAAGAGGTAAAATTTTGTTTTTCAGATCGTTAAACCTCATATTCGGCACGCGAACCATGAGTATTCCCCGGTCATCAAGTAAATTCCTACAATCAACGAGCGTTTTGGTCGGCGACGGTACATGCTCCAAAACGTTCGTCAAGTTTATTACATCAAACTTCTTATCTTCGAATATCGGTCCTGCAAGATCCGAGAGATACACATTTTCTAACCCATGTTGCACTCGCGCATATTCGACCGCGACTTCTGAAAGGTCCGTTCCGAACACAGCCCAACCCTTTTTTCCCGCCTCAATCAAGAAAAACCCATAGCCACATCCAACATCAAGAAGTTTTCCAGGCGCTTTGAGTCGGGCGATCTCGGCAAGCAAGAACTCCGTCACCGCTTCATACCGCTTTCGGCCAGCTTCTATCTCAGTTCGATCGCCTGTGTAGTATTCACCGACAACTTTACCGTTCTCAACTTCCGGAATCCTGCTGACGTATACAAATCCGCAATTCAAGCATCTCGAAATTGGATACTCATATTCGATCGCTACGGTTTTTTTCTGAACTGATCCGCACAGGTCGCAGTCTATTTCGATCCGTCTGTCGGACATTTAAATCCCCACGCCCTTTCTGCGATAAAGTTCGCTAATAACAAATTTGCGTCGAAAAACCTTGTGGCGAATAATAAGCTGCCCGGCTTCAAGCCCTTCACGCCAGCGACTCAACCAAATCCAGAGGTTTCTCGGCGAAAAATTATTCCTGAGGGGCAAACCTTCGTTCTCATAAAAATCCAGGCATGAGAATAAAGCCTGCAGCTTGGACAAATCGCCCCGAACGATCTCAATCTCCAGACGCTTTGACGCGGACCAGACTGAGAACATTTTCTGTCGTACGCACGACATCAGGACGATTGCAGGAACGGTTATCTTCAGGTCTACATCATCGATCTCGCTTTCCAAATTAACGACCTTTTTATCGGAACAATCCAACAAAAAGAACTTTTCACCGTCAATATCGGAAGTCTTGAAGATTATTTTGGGCAACATGAACTTACGCAAAATAAAGGGCGTTGAGGCTAAGAATCTGGTGAAGTATCGCTCAAATGCTTTGAAATCAGCCTTTGTCCGTGATTCCTTTTCGTATTGCTTAGTCAGCGAGCTCTCATATTTCTCGGCCATCTCCGCCAAAATTCGATCTTTTTCCGCGTAATTGAATTCGCGAAGATCGAAGCCTTCCTCACGTGACCAGGAGCTTCCCGGAACCATGACAATACATTCAGCTCCGTCCCGGTGGGGATTTCTGTCCGAGTTGAAAAAATCAGCGACCATTTGCGGATCTACACCGGTTTCATTGAATTTTTTTGTTTCACGATGGAGGAAACAATGGTTGCTGGCAAATGGAATTGCATATTTTGCTCGGGTCGCTATCGAAAAATTCGCGAACTCCTCTATATAATCCTGCTTCGTCCGAAAATCAGCATATGAATCTTTGTAATTCTGTATGCAGTACGGTAACGGGGTTGCAGATGAATGGCTGCGGAATACGAAATCGATGTTCGGAAATCGCCGAGTAATTTGGCGGAGCGGCAGCCCGAATGTTTTACAGTCGTTTGCATCAAAGAGCGTAGTCTCGCCGTCACTTATAATGCATGCTGAATCAGCGGCAAATAGCCCGAACTGAAATGAATGCAGAAAGCAGTTTTCCCACAATTCATACTTTCCGCCATGCGGGATCTCAACGATATTCGTTCGTTTTATCGAACGCAAGTCACGAACCATTCGAGTACCGGGAATTCGCGGCACTAGAAACTTGACGTCCTTGTCGAACAAGCGGAGGCTAGGAGAATGAAAATGGTCCCAATGAAGATGAGTTAGATATATATAGTCAGGCTTAATGTCATCAAGAAATTCTCGTTCGATCTCGGGGAAATTCCACCAGCTGCGCCAATAGCAGGAGCCTATCAGCCAAGGATCCAGCAAGATCGATTTGCCGCGATCTTCCACCAACATACCGGCATGGCTCAAAACTGTAAACTTCATGTTGAGAAAACTTAGTTGTCATCGCGCGCGCGATCTCACGCAGCCGCTTTCGTGCCCAGAACCTCGACAATAGATCGGCCGATATCGGCCGGAGATTCGACGACGCGTATTCCCACCTCCGTCAGAGCCTTCATTTTCTCGGCCGCTGTACCCTTACCGCCGGAAATGATAGCTCCGGCGTGCCCCATCCGACGTCCCGGAGGCGCTGTTTGACCGGCGATAAACGCGACGATCGGTTTTGTCACATTGTCCTTCGCGAAGGCCGCGGCATCCTCTTCGGCCGTCCCGCCGATCTCTCCGATCATTACAATGGCATCGGTTTCGTCGTCGGCTTCGAATAAACGCAATGCGTCCGTGTGGTTCGTACCGATAATAGGATCGCCGCCGATGCCGATCGCGGTTGATTGCCCTAGCCCCAGCGCGGTCAACTGGCCAACGGCTTCGTAAGTCAGCGTTCCCGAGCGCGAAACGACGCCGATCCTGCCTTCTTTATGAATGTGCCCAGGCATGATCCCGATCTTGCATTTGCCGGGCGAAATAATGCCGGGGCAGTTCGGGCCGATCAAGCGAGTGTTCTTATCACGCAGATATTCCTTAACCTTGACCATATCCGCGACTGGAATACCTTCCGTAATGCAAACGACGAGCGGGATCCCAGCGTCACCAGCTTCCATTATTGCGTCAGCTGCAAATGCCGGCGGAACATATATAACAGAGGCGTTTACACCACTCTCACGAACAGCGTCGACCACGGTGTTGAATACCGGTACGCCTTCGTGTGTTGTCCCGCCCTTGCCGGGCGTTACGCCGCCAACGACGTTCGTACCGTATTCGATCATTTGAAGCGCGTGAAACGTTCCTTCCTTTCCGGTAATGCCCTGAACGACCAGGCGTGTGTTCTTATCTACTAAGACGCTCAATATCTTTCTCCTGAGTAGTTGTTTGCTCGACCAGTTAACCCTGAGATTCGGCCTTTCAGCCGAATCCATTCAAAAAATGTACTTTAAGACAAAACAAAAGTATATCACGAGGCGTGATTCGGCTTGCAATGCGTCGCCATCAACTTTTTCTGAACATTGTTGCCATTTATTCCGTTTACAGGTATGACGCTTAAATAAGGTCGATTCTTGCTTTGTTCCTTCTGCCGCCCGCAGAAGTATTGTTGATATGCGACAGCTTTATTCATTTTACTCAGACGCTTTCTGGATCGCTGTCAAGTCGATCCTCGAGCACAAGCTCCGCGCATTTCTGACCTTGATCGGAATCATCATCGGTGTCGCCGCCGTCGTGGTCGTCGGGGCATCAATAAGCGGATTGAACTCGTACGTAACTGATAAGGTTTCAAAAGTATTGGGGGTTAATCATTTTATGATGGCCCGTATGGCGTTTTCCGGCCGAATGGAAGACGAAGAGTATGAACGCCGGAATCGAAACAATAAGAAGCTGACAATGGATGAATATGAGTATATAAAGGCGAACTGTGTCAACTGCTCGGAAGTCGGCGCTCAAATGAACGCCGGGTCGGATCTAAAGGAAAACGGCCTCGAAATGCCATCCGTTCGCATATTAGGTGTTACGGCGAACATGATCGAAATAGAGGAAAAAGAGATCGCGGTAGGTCGGTTCATATCCGACGACGAAGTAACTCGTTCGGCCAAGGTCTGTGTTATCGGAAACGACATTAAGGAAAAATTCTATCCGAACAGTGACCCGATCGGTCAAACGATTCGGATTCGAGGCGTTCCTCTTGCGATCGTGGGACTCGAGGAAAAGCGTGGCTCTATGTTCGGGGATTCGTTCGATCGGCAGATCTATATCCCGATCACTTTGCATCAACTGATATTCAATCGTGAAGACGGGATTCAGGTCCACGGCAAATCAGCACGCCCTGAAAATTTCCTGCTGGCGATCGAGGATGCCCGAACGGTCCTCCGCAACAAACGAAAGCTGATCGGAAGTGAAGAAGACACGTTTGGCCTTGTAAATACGCAGGATCTCGGTAATCAGATCGACCAATTCACCGCGGCTATCGCGGGTGTCGTGGTACCGATCACGCTAATCACACTTATTGTCGGCGGCATTGTTGTGATGAATATTATGCTCGTTTCTGTGACCGAGCGGACTTTTGAGGTCGGACTCCGCAAGGCCCTCGGCGCAACAAGAAAACAGATACTGCTGCAGTTTCTGATCGAATCAGCGTTACTGTGCATCGTTGGCGGGATTCTCGGGCTAACCCTCGCTGCCGGCGTTACACTTTTGATTTCGATTCTGGCTGAGATCACCATGACGATAACGATCACATACGTGATCTTGTCGGTTGGAGTATCTAGTATTATCGGCGTTATCGCTGGACTATATCCGGCATGGAAGGCGGCAAGATTGGACCCCATCGTTGCGCTGACGCAGAGCTAAAGGAACGCCGACGCTCATGTCCGGAAAAATGCGATCGGCGTCGTTTGCGGACGTGACCGGCAGCATTACATTATGAAAGTTTCGGCATCATTACCGGCAGAAGTCCTGAAGATGGCATTGGATAGCATTCGGGCCAACAAGTTCCGAAGCGCACTAACGATACTCGGCATCGTTGTGGGAGTTATGACTGCCATTGTAGTGGCCTCGATATTAACTGGAATGCGTCAGAGTATCGTTGCGATCGTCGAGGACTATGGAACAAACAATATCTATGCGTTTCATCTTACCACCGGCTTTGGCGGTAATGACCGAGACGAACGCAATCGGAAGCCACTGACCGTGGATGATGCCAATGCGATCCTCGAGCAAACAAGTGCTGTAGAAGACATTGCACTTGTTGCGCCGGGTATCGGAAACTGGGGTTCAAGTTTTGACGACAACATTACCTATGAAGGACGGAACTATCGGCGGGCACAGACCGATGGTGTATCGCCCAATTACGACCAGATCTCAAACCTGACCTTGCTCGAAGGGCGTTTTATTTCCGAAGCTGACAACCAGAATCGCAGAAACGTCATTGTTATCGGCGTTAATGCCGCCGAGGCACTGTTCCCGACCGAACCCACGGGCAATATTGGTAAAGTGGTCCGGATGAACGGCTCGACATGGGAAATTATCGGTGTTATCGCGAAACGAAAAACCGCACTGTTCGGTGAAAATGAAGAAGACAGTAAAGTTTTACTTCCCATCAGGACGGCGCGCAAGGTGGCGCCTCAGCGTGAATACCTGCTCCAGATCATTCAGGCCAAAGGTGGACGTTTGAATGAGGCGCTAGAGGACTCCGAGGGCATCTTACGGCAGCGTCGTGGAGTAGGATACGGTGAGAAGAATGATTTTGACATAAAAACTGCCGGTGAATTTATTAAAGAGTTCGATTCAATAACAGGAATGGTCGGACTGATCGCGATCGCCATTTCAAGCCTGGGCCTTCTCGTGGGCGGCATCGGCGTGATGAATATCATGCTCGTTTCTGTAACGGAACGAACAAAAGAGATCGGGATCCGCAAGGCGATCGGTGCCACAAAGGGAGCGATAGTTTTGCAGTTCCTGCTCGAAGCAATGATGCTCACTTTCTTTGGTGGAATTCTCGGAGTTACGTTAGCGGTCGGCATCAGTAATTTGATAATGCTGTTAATACCGTCACTGCCGGCTTCGATCCCGTTGTGGGCGGTCATTTCAGGTCTATGCGTTTCTGTCGGCGTCGGCCTGATCTTCGGTGTACTGCCGGCGCGCAAAGCGTCGATGCTTGATCCTATCGAGTGTCTTCGCTACGAATGAACATCATACAAGAGGCGGTTCTATTCACACGTCGTGCGCACCATCGGGAAATCTATCCCGAACAGTTTTCCGTTGCGCAATCCTTCGATGCGGGCGGCAAGTTTTTTCTTTTTGAGATTGTACATCACCCGCTGCGGAAAATCGTGAGCCGGATTTTCAAAAACAATTTCTGATGCGGTAGACCGAACAAGTTTAAACCTTGTCTCTTCTTGAGCTTTCGGCTTGGCGACATAATAAATGCCATCCGATTCCTGCACAATACGTACAAACTCATAGTCTGTCGTTTTACCGTTTCGCACTGTCCGTCCTGCGCCGATCATAGTTCCACCTGCGGGTTTCATCCACTGTTCAGAGATCAACTGACCCTGATTATTACCTGCCGATTCCCAACATCCCGCAAGCCATCTAAGGTCTTCGACACGGCGGGCGGTGATCTGCCCGTAACCCGCGATCGACATGACAGAAATAATTAGTGATATTACGCCGGCCTTGATCATAGTTCTATCGATTGTTCGTATGACGGGACAACAACGTTCCAGCCGAAGCGGTCTCGGATATGTTCTGCCATCGCCGCGGCCGCATCCGGTTCCCCATGCGTGGTAAAAACGGTTTTAGGCGTGTTACTGAGGCCTTCAAGCCAGCGGATAACTCCCTTCCAATCGGCGTGTGCCGAAAATCCCTCGACCTTTTCCACGAAGCATCTAACCGGCACCCAACTTTTCATTATCCGGACTTCCGATTCACCATCCTGCACGCGTCGGCCTGTCGTTCCGGCCGCCTGAAATCCGACAAAGACGACCGTTGCGTTTTCGTCAGGTAGAATCCTCAGTGCATGATGCAGGACGCGACCCCCGCTCAACATCCCCGAAGCGGAAATAATGATTCTGGCGCCCTTCATGTCGTTCAGCTTTTTCGATTCATCGCGAGACGATGTCGTCATCATTGATTTCGTTCGAAGCGGATGCCGTTTTCCCGCCAGAATCGACGCATACTCCTCGTCATGCTCTTCGTTCCAGCGGCTATAGACCTGAGTTGCCTGGGAAGCCATTGGCGAATCAACGATTACTGGCAGAACCGGGATCCGGCCTTCATCTTCGAGCTCACGGATCATATACAGGATCTCTTGAGTTCGTCCGACAGCAAACGCTGGAATAAGAATCGGCCCGCCGCGCCCGGCCGCTTCGTTGATGATCCTCGCCAATTGAACGTCCGAAGCAACATCACCATGAAGCCGGTTACCATATGTCGACTCAACCATCAAATAATCACAGGCCGGCGGCGCTGCCGGATCCTTCACTATGGCCTGGTCATAGTGGCCGAGATCACCGGAAAACAGGAACCGCACTGACTCTCCATCAGCTTTAGCACCTTTCATTTCGATAAGTACCAGGCTCGCACCAATTATATGCCCAGCCACTAAAAAGCTCGCGTCAAAGCCTTCGGCTACGTCTACTGCAGTGCCGTCGTTCGCGACCGGCCGGAGCAACTGCAGTGCCGCCTTTGCATCATTTTCGTCATATAACGGCAGCGCTGGAGCGTGTTTGGTCAACGAATGCCGGTTTCGATAATCCGCCTCTTCTTCCTGTAGACGTCCTGAATCAGGAAGCAATATCTTCAGCAGATCTGCGGTAGCTCGCGATGTAAAGACAGGCCCACCAAATCCGAGTTTGACGAGCCGTGGAAGGAATCCTGTATGGTCGATATGGGCGTGCGTGATAATGACTGCATCTATATTCGCCGGATCAAACGGAAGGTCCTGCCAGTTTCTCTCGCGCAGTTCCTTTAGTCCTTGAAACAATCCGCAATCGACAAGTATCCGTTTATTGTTGTGTTCCAGTAAGTATTTTGAGCCCGTAACGGTCCCAACGCCGCCGTAGAATGTGATCTTTGCCATAAGTATGAAGTGGGGCTAAAGCGTGGTAAGAGCGAATTCGAACGAATTGGTTTCGCTTTTCCCCTTATGGTTTTCAACTTTACACTCTTGCGCCATCTTTAATCAAAACGAGGTCGCTATTGTGAACGGTTCGCACAAGGATCAGTTTCTTTCCGTCGGTCGTCCAAAGGAAGTTTGCGATATAGCCCGACCCGAAGTCGGTGATCGCGTTCTTCCGCCCGCTTTGCAGGTCGACACTCCAGACGTTATCTATCCCGCTCCGGTCAATATATGTTAGTGACCTACCATCCGGCGACCACCTGAAATCCTTCGAATCGACGTCAAGATCAAGATCTCTCGCAGGTCCTGAGGCCGATTCGCCGTCAAACTTGAAGACTCTGACCGATTCATCATATGCTGCCGTTTTATCGTCGAAAGTGAAAGTACCGTAGAGAATCTCTTTACCGTCTGGCGAGACCATTGGCCCAAATTCCGACTCATTGCTGTCAGGAAGCAAACGCCTCACCTCGCCGCCATCAATTGGTACGATCATCAGCTTTACTTTCCCTGCATCCGTCGATTGTCGAGTAAAGATAACTGATTTACCGTCGTTGGAGATGCGCTGCTGGCCGTCAATTACGCCCGCCTCAGAGGTTAACTGGACGGGCTCACTGCCATCAGCGGCCATGCGCCACAGGGCAAGCGTGCCGCCGCGGTTTGAATTGAAAATTATATGCCGTCCGTTAGGCGTTGCAACGGGTCCCAGGTTAATACCGCTGTTCGAGGTAAGCTGTTTTTCTTCGCCCGAATCATTGACCGAAAATATGTTCGTATCCTTGCCCGTAGGCTTTGAGTACAGGATTCGACCGTCGTTCAATTGCGACATCCCGGAATAACCCATCACGCTCTTGGTATCGACTGTAAGCTGCTTCATCTCACGGCTTTGAGGATTAAATGACCAAAGGCTTGAGGTCGTGTCTACCCGGGTTGCAACCATCGATGAAGCATTCCCCGAAATACTTATCGAGCCATAATCACTTGTATCCGTGGTGACCTGACGTCCGATCCCTTCCGGATACGAGATATTCCAGACTTGTGAATTTTCGCCGATATTCGATTTCCCGACCACTACTAATCCTGAACCGCCATATATCCATTTGATCGTTTTTACTCCATACCATCCCTTATCACCAAGCCACGTCATTTTCTTGTTTTCCAGCGAAATGCCGGCTATCTGCTGCTTACGGTTCGGATCATCGAGCGCTTTTACCATCACCGTCATAAGTGAACGTCCGTCGGGCGACCAATCGATCGCGGTAAACTGATCGACGCTTATCTCTTTCGTCTGCAGAAATGGCTCAACAGCACTTCCGTCACTATTTGCAATGACGATAGTATCGCCGCCAGCGGTTGGGTCGTGTCGAATAAATGCCAAGCGCTTTCCGTCTGGTGACAACGTTACTTTAGAGTCAACATCTACGATCAACGTTTCGCTTTTGCCGCCAAGTGCGGCAACCCTATAAAGAGTCCCGACTGCCTTGTCCTTCCACACGTAATAAATGAAATCACCATCAGCCGAAAATGTCGGCTGGTAAAATTCCATGGACCCTGCAGGCACGATCGTTAATGCCGTACCGGTTGCGATCTGCTTGATCTCAAGGCTAGATTTACCCTCTACGCGATTTACAAACGCAACGAATCTGCCGTCAGGTGAAATCTCCGCAACTCCAGCGCGACCAGTCTCCGTAAGCCGCGATGCCTGAATCGACCGGAATCTTTTATCATCCGAAGTAAACAGGCTAGGAACGACGAACCATCCGGCAAACGCCAAAGCAACTGACGCCAAGATCATTGCGACGGGGATTAGGCGCCGGCCAATAGACTTTCTTGGTCCGATCTCTCGTGTCCGGGTCCACTGCGAGCCGTATTCGGTCGTCCGGCTCTCCGCAGATACGGTTTGGTGAATCAATTTCCTGCTACCCGAAGTGCTGGAGTGGATCCATGTTGATGGCCCTGCGGTACGCAGAAGGCTCTCTCCGGAAACATGTTCAGATTCAACACGAAGGTCGCGAAGATCAAGCGCGAAATCCTTGATGTTCTGATAGCGGTCTTCTGGCTTTTTCTTCAAGGCCTTACGTATGATTCGCTGGAGCTCTTCGGGAATCCCTTCGATGATCTCAGGTTCAATATGAATTACGGCTGCGAGCGAATCACTTACCGTTTCACCTTCAAATGGATTCGTTCCGGTAAGGCATTCATAAAGTACAACACCAAGGCTCCAAACATCTGTCCGCTGGTCTGTGGCCTTTCCGCGAGCCTGTTCCGGAGCCATGTATCGGACACTGCCCATAACCATACCGGCCTGCGTCTCCACTAAGCGGACGGTTGCGTCCTCCGCTCCTACGCTCTGCCCAAATATCGGTTTTGCGAGGCCAAAATCCAGGATCTTAACGATACCGTCCTCGCGAATCATAATATTTTCGGGCTTGATATCCCGATGAACTATATGTGCCTCATGCGCTACCGAGAGCGCGTCGGCGACGGATTCAGCGATTCGGACCGCATCGAGTTGCGATAACCCACCTTTCTCGATCTTTTGACGTAGAGTTACGCCACTTACATGTTCGGTAGCTATGAATAAACGATTCGACTCTTCGCCGATCTCGTGAATAGTAATAATATTTGGATGGTTTAATGCAGATGCCGCACGAGCCTCGTGCTTGAACCGATCAACACGTTCCTCACTGCTAAGAAACTCCGGAAGCAAGACTTTCAGCGCCACATTCCGTGAAAGAACCTCATCACGTGCAAGATACACTTCCCCCATTCCGCCGGCGCCGATCTTCTTCCTGATCTCATACCTGCCCAGTTTTGTTCCGAGTAGCACGTTCATTGAATTCTATCCGACAATACTGTGT
>JBAUGL010000095.1:0-4171 GCA_049679665.1 Pyrinomonadaceae bacterium
CAACGGACGTAACGGGAGTTGCGAACCTGCCTGCAGGGGTTGAGATGGTGATGCCGGGCGACAACATCCAGATGGAGATAACATTGATCGCGCCGATCGCAATGGAGAAAGGCCTCCGGTTCGCGATCCGCGAAGGCGGCCGAACGGTAGGTGCCGGAACAGTGTCGGAAGTTGTGGAATAGTTAATTGTTGAGAGCTTTAGAGGTAAGAAATGCCGAGAGATAATATTGTCTTGCAGTGTACGGAATGCAAAGAGCGCAATTACGTGACGACAAAGAACAAAAAGAACACGCCGAATCGGCTGGAGTTCAAAAAGTTTTGTCGTCGTTGTCGCTGCCATACTCTGCATAAAGAGAACAAGTAAACGATGAATATCGAATGATGAATGCTGAAATCAAACCAATTCGTCATTCTGCATTCAGAATTCACCATTGCTTACAGGGGTATGGTGTCAATGGTTAGCATGGAGGTCTCCAAAACCTTAGGTCCGGGTTCGAGTCCTGGTACCCCTGCCATTGGAAATTTTCGACAGGCATAGGCGTGTCATACGGGAGAAAACATTGTCAGAAGGCACCTTAGACAAGAAGCACAAGGAAAGTGTTGGTGAATTTATACAACACACGCGTGGTGAATTGAACAAAACCACGTTTCCTTCATCAGACGATGTAAAGAAAACGACGATGATCGTGATCATCAGCGTTATCTTTTTTGCCGTCTATTTATTTGTTATTGATTACGCGTGGACTTACCTATTGGAAGGCCTGACGTGGCTCGTCAATACAATAGTTGGAGTATAAGGATAAATGATGAGGCAGTGGTACTTTATCCACACATATTCGGGGCACGAAAACAAGGTTGTTGAAAGCCTCGGCGCTCGCATTCGCGATATGGAGCTTAGTGAACAGATCACTGAGGTCCTGCTCCCGAAAGAGACGGTCGTCGAAATGCGCGGCAACAAACGCATCGAATCGTCACGTATGTTTTATCCCGGCTATGTTTTGGTCGAGGTTGAATGTGACGATAAGGGAAAGATACCCGATAACGTGTTTCACGCGATCAAATCGACACCCAAGGTAACGGGATTCCTGGGAGGCAAGCAGCCGACGCCGCTGACGCAGGCGGAAGTTGACCAGATCGTCCATAACATCGAAGTTGCGACCGAAAAACCGAAACCGAAATTCACATATGAAAACGGTGAGGTCGTGCGGATCAAGTCCGGACCGTTCGCGAGCTTTACGGGCAAGGTCGAAGAAGTAAACGAAGAAAAGACGACGCTTAAGGTGACGGTTACCATTTTTGGTCGCTCGACGCCGGTGGAACTCAGCTTCCTGGATGTCGAAAAAGTCACGTTTGCCGAGGAAGAATAAGAATGAGGACATTCCCGGAAACGGGATCGTTAATCGAAAAAAATGGCTAAAAAGATAGAAGGTTATATTAAGCTGCAAATTCCCGCAGGCAAAGCAAATCCGGCGCCGCCGATCGGCCCGGCGTTGGGTCAGCACGGCGTAAACATTATGGAGTTCTGCAAGGCGTTTAACGCCAAAACGCAGAATGACGACCCGGATATGAAGATCCCCGTCGTGATCACGGTTTACGCGGACCGCTCGTTCAGTTTCGAAACGAAGACGCCGCCCGCGGGCGATCTGCTTAGAAAAGCATCCGGCATCGCAAAGGGCTCGGGCACGCCGAATAAAGAAAAGGTGGGGACGATCTCCCGCGATAAGATCCGCGAGATCGCTGAAAAGAAGATGCAGGACCTGAACACGACGAACCTCGAATCCGCTATGCGGACGATCGAAGGTACGGCGAAGTCTATGGGATTGACGATTGCTGAGTGATGACCCGTAGAAATATTAGAGGTATTGATTTATGTCGAAGAAGGTGATGATTATTTTTGGAAGCTTCGCGGTAGTGGTTATGGTTGCTGTCGGCGCAATCGTATTCAGAGGGCATGCGCAGTCACAGGATGATCGTCAAGAAATTAGAGTATTAAAAAGAGGAGAACCAAATTCGACTCCACCGATTACTCAAGCGAACGAAAAAGAAATCGATGATGCGTCAACTCCAATAGTGAACTTCAATACCGTTGAAGCCGATTCGTCAAACGAATTAAGGAGACTAAAGAATAGACGATTTGATAACCGGAGAATAGTTGTAGATCAACCGGCTCCTAATTCGGGTGAGGTTACTATTGTCACAGAAGAGGTAATTCCGGAATTACCTTTTATCATTTCTGATTTGGTTGTAGAGGCTAAAGTTTCGAGTTCTCGAGCCTTTTTGTCCGATGATCGTACCGGCATTTATTCGGAATTTACGATTCGAATCAAGGATATATTGACATCAAATAATTCAATCTCTTTCCGGCGAAATGATCAGATTGTTACGGAACGTTTTGGCGGACGCGTCAGGTACCCTTCCGGTCAAATAGTACGTTACTCGGTTAGCGAAAAAGGTTCACCGACTATTGGCAAGACGTATATCTTTTTTTTGAAGCGAACAGACAACGAGTCCTTTCGAATTCTGACGGCTTACGAAATTCGCGGGAATAGGGTGTTTCCGCTCGATGGGTCGAGGACGACAGTGAGAGGGCGAGGAACGTCCGCGTTTGACCAGTACTCAGGTCGAGATTTGCGTGAGTTTCGCGATGAATTGGACATCTATTTAGACGGGGCGCATCAGTGACAGTAAGACTAAATAGAATTGCAATTTTTATCCTGTGGTTAGGGATTGTGGTTTGCTCGGCAAGTACTGTCGGGGCACAGCAATGTCCCAACAACGGCACTCCTGATATTGGTCGGCCTGGCTGGCCAAAAGGAGCCTTTGTTTCTATTTATATTCAAGCGGGCATTACTGGAGCCGCCCGTCAAGCTACTGAGGATGCTTTTCAGTATTGGAACGAAGCAAATTCGATTAATAACTCGGGCATTGCGTATACTTTTACGACAACTGTGCCGACATCTGGTGTAGGTAACTACATTATTGTAGGCCATGATTCAAACATCATAGAGCCAACAAGCGGTAAGAGAGTCCGGTCTCAGGCCTATATTACCGCCAACGCTATAACTGGTTTGACCATGAATGCAGGAATTCGATTTGATCCAGCCATGACGAGCTACAGTGCTGTCTTGGAGGCAATGTCCCATGAGATTGGTCATCCTGCTGGATTCGATAATTGTACAGGGTCTGGATGTAATGCGGCATCATCGGTCATGACGCCCGTAGTGACGGGCGGCCCTAAAGCATTCAATAGATCATTTGGTAGAACAACGGTCCCAAGCGGTTGTGACAACTCAACACTTCAAACCCATAACTACCCATACTGCATCAATCCGGTTACGTCGTCTTGTTCGATCTGGGATTCCAACACCTGCAGTTGTTTGATGGAAAATGTAGGCGGGGGAGGTGGCGGTCCAAGTCCATGCACGCCATACTACTGGGTTTATTATACATCTTGGGATGGTGGCCAGACTTGGGAAATTTCAGACACAGTAGATGCTGGCTGCTGGTAAAACAATTACTAGTGGTAGGCATAGAAAGGGAGGGATCTATGATTCCCGTTAATACCTGGAGGTAAAATGAAAAGAGGAAAGAAGTATCTTGCGGCTCAGGAGAAGATCGAGCCGAACAAGAAGCACACGCTTGAAGAAGCGGTTTCAAAATTGAAAGAGGTCGCGTTCGCGAAGTTCGACGAAACTGTTGAACTCACAATGTGGTTGGGCGTTGATCCGAGAAAAGCGGATCAGCTTGTCCGCGGAACTATCGTTTTGCCGCACGGACTAGGCGGAGCCGCAAAAAAAGTTGTGGTGATCGCCCAGGGCGACAAGATCCGAGAGGCTGAAGAAGCCGGTGCGGATATGGCCGGCGGCGATGACATTGTCGACAAGATAAAAGGCGGCTGGCTCGACTTTGATACGTTGATCGCGACGCCCGATATGATGGGCAAGGTCGGACAATTGGGTAAGGTCCTCGGTCCTCGAGGCCTGATGCCGAATCCAAAAACAGGAACGGTGACGATGGATGTGAAAACCGCCATCGAAGAAACCAAGGCAGGTAAGGTCGAATATCGCGTCGATAAGACCGGGGTCATTCACTCACCAGTCGGCAAGGTGTCATTTGACGACGCCAAGCTTTTGGAAAACACAAAAGTCCTTATTAACGCGGTGATGAAAGC
>JBAUGL010000096.1:0-40558 GCA_049679665.1 Pyrinomonadaceae bacterium
ACCTTGGTACTAATAGAATGCGCGGAACCGACTTGCGCCGCCTGAACGGTCTCGAATTCCTCTTGGTGAAAACCGTTTGCAGATATTTCGGCGTCGACTTCGACCGGCTCCACATCGATAGACTCAATATCTACAGCGTTCTCATCTATATCATTTAACGCCCCGTCTATGATCCCGAGTTCGTCGTCTGCTCCGAAAGCATCCTCGTCTCGAACCAAGTGGAGCACGACCTCAGCCATGCCGCCCGGCTTTCTGTTCTTCGACCCCTGAAAGACGACGTCCTTCATCTCGCCGCCGCGCAGCGATTTAGCTCGCTGCTCGCCGAGCACCCACGAGATAGCGTCGGACACATTCGATTTTCCGCAGCCGTTCGGCCCGACGACAGCAGTTATGCCGTTACCCGTGAAAACGATCTGGGTATAATCGGCGAAAGACTTGAATCCTGTAATTTCTAGACGCTGAAGCTTAAACATCCTGTTGTGCCATTAAGGAAAGATAGCACTATATTTTGAGGTTTTCGGGAAAGGAAGTCAATTAAATACTGCGAGAAATCGCGACCTCCCGGAACGAAGGCCGCCCCCAAACTTCTCGCTAGAAATCAAATCTCAGGCCAAGCCGGATCTGTCGAGGCCGGTATGCCCGCGTTGGCACGAGAAAACCTTCCTGAAGTTCGTCAAGCTGGGCCTGTGTCGGAACCGCGCTCACGGCTTCGTAATTGATGAACTCGGATCCAAAGCTGAAGACTGTCGCGTTAAAGACATTGTCAAATTCGATCTGCGGTCGCAGCCGCATCTTATCTGTTAAGCGAAACTCGCGGCTAACGTTTAAGGCAAAAAGGAACTGAACGGGGCCCTTGCCCGGGTTTCTCACCAAAGTTCCGGCCCGCCCGATCGGGGCGAGCGTGAATGCCCTTGCAAGATCCAAATTTACCGGATCAGACGCCCGTCGCCATTCGATATCATTCGGGTCACCACTAAAATCTGGACGGTCACTGTTTACGTCGTCTAAATTTCGATCATCCGCGGTCTGGCCCCCGTTCGAAATATTAAACGGAGCGCTTGAACCAAGCCGAAGAATCGGCGAAAACCGGAGTTTGCCCAACCATTTGGCCGTATCGAAGGTGCCCGACAAGGCAAAGCGATGCCGGCGGTCAAGGAGGCTCCTGGAGCGCTCCGACGCGAAATCCCCAGCGATCTGAGCCGACGACGTGTTTACGATCCCGTCGTCTTCAAGATACGATAGGGTATAAACAGCACGAATCGAACCACCGAAGCCACTGTCGAATCGGCGATAGCGCCGGCGCAATTCGACAACGAGGCCTCGATACCAACTATTGCCAAGAGACCCGACGCGTTCTGTCTGACCGAAATCGGGAAATGGCCGCAATGATTCGGCGATCGCAAGCGCTCGTCCATATGGGCTTGTCCCGCCAGTCGAGCGGTTCTGATCGTTCAGATTATAGTATGTGACTCCATTGGCCGTCCGAGTTGGCGGCGCCGAGTTTCCGGCAAATTCAAATCTCGTGTTCCCGGTCGTTATTCCATTGGCCAAATAATCCGCGAGATCGGAAAACCCGTCGGGAACTATTGGGGCGTTAGTGTTTGTTTCGCGCCATAAACGGGCTGTGCGGTTAACGGTGAAGTTCGCTTCAAATACAATGGACTTGCCGATCTCGCGTTCGAAACCAAGATTGATCTGATAACTTTCCGGGATCTTTAGCGTTGGGTCGAGACTGCGGAAGAAGCTGTTGTCATTGAGGCCTGCGGCAATATATTGCTGTACGAGCGGGTGGTCCGCCGTCAGGGCTGACGGGAAGCCGTCGCTTAATGCCCGAAGATATACATCACGGGCGCCGCCGCTCGATGTCACGCGATTAGTATCAAAAACGACCTCGTTTTGCCCTCGCTGATAATCATCGACTGTTCGGAGCAGGACGCGGTTATAAAAGACTCCGGCACCAAATCGAACAACACCCTTTCTATCTTTGAACGGCGACCATGCCAACCCCAAACGCGGCCCCCAATTGTTGTTATCTTTTACAACCGTTTCTCGCTCATATCTGATTCCTAAATTCAGAGACAGGTTTTCGTGCAGCCGAATATCGTCTTGAGCGAAAAATCCCGTATAAGTGTTCCCAACCTCGGAATCAGTAAAGAAATTATGCCGGTACCGAACTACACAGCTCCGCGGGAAAGTGTTGACGCCGCCTCGTATCCTGCCGCTGCCGGGATCAGAAGGATCGATTAGACATTGCGGTACGCTCGTAGAAGCTAAAGGGTCCTGGAAATTGAACGTTCCGCTTGCGTCGTTCAGATCAATAAATGTCGAATCGATGTGCTGCACATCGAAGCCGAAACGAAGCGAATGATCACCTGTGACGTACGTAATTGTATCCTGAAACTGGAATCGCTCTTCTTTCCGCCCGGAGGTACCAAGAGTCGACGACCCGGCCGTCAAGGTAGTATTCGAGGTCCGCGACGGCTCACGAAAGCTTATCAGAACGACTGGGTTTTCGGCCTGACCCGTTGATACGAATTCCGGTGTCAGAGTCGAATATTGAAACCGGAACTGATTGACCGCCTTCGACCCGATCACGTAATTGTCCGTAAAGTTGATCGCCTGTGTTTTTGAGCGTTTGCCGATAAGCGATTCGGCGAGGCGGTTGCCGCCGTTAAATTGCCGTCGATCATTGGTTTTTCCGAATTGATACCCAACCGTGATCGAGTGATTATCGTTGAAGTTGTGATCACCCCGGACCGTGAATCGATGAAGGTGCCGCGGCGTGTCAGAACCCTGGACGAATCGCCCGAGCGGCCGGTCGAAGTCCAGGATCGTCTCGTTGGAGGTAGGCGTCGGCAGCGGAAAACCTGCATTCTGCGCTAGAGGTATCCAAGTATCGGTAATTGTTGTATCAAATATTTGGTCGTACTCGTACGAC
Organism: Pyrinomonadaceae bacterium; assembly: GCA_049679665.1. Taxonomy (GTDB): domain Bacteria; phylum Acidobacteriota; class Blastocatellia; order Pyrinomonadales; family Pyrinomonadaceae; genus OLB17. The sequence continues at coordinate 2,939 of JBAUGL010000096.1, forward strand.
GCGTAGAAGGATGTTTTGTCCTTAAAATATCCAAAGGGTATCGGGCCGCCGAAGGTCATGCCGGGAACATTTTGTTGAAAGGGATAACGATCAATTCCTCGCCGGTTGTTGCTCCATGAGTTAGCGTTCAGGCTCTCATCAGAAAAGAAGTAAAACAGCCGACCTCGATATTTCCGCGTGCCTGCCCGAGTTCGGATGTTTACCCGTCCGCCCGAGGCACGGCCGTACTCAGCCGAGAACTGGTTCGTGATCACCTGGACTTCGTCGATCGATTCCACTGAAGGCTGAAAGCGGATACCCGCTACCCGGTCGTCATTATTATCAAAACCGTCGATGGTGATATTGTTCGAATATGCAGCACCTCCGGACAACGCAAATACACCCACCTCTTCGGGTGATCTGCTCGGTGCCGACTCGTTCCGGCCGCCTTTGTCATTAGAAAGGTCACGCGTTGAAAGCGCCTCTTCAGTAACGCCGCCAAGAGTAAAAACAAGGTCAAGAGCGTCTCGGCTCGTATTGGGCAATTCTTCGATCTCGCGCTGCCCGACGGTTCCCCCGACAACCGAGCGAGTGATATCGACGATCGGCGAATCTTCATCCGTGATGATTACATCAGCCGAAGCGGACACGCCTGCCGGCGTTAGAGTGAAGTCCAGTAGGAGGCTTTGCCCGGAGATGGTTTGCAGATCCACGCGTTCCCTACCGCCGAAGCCGGCCGCGGTTGCAGTAAGCTTGTACACGCCCGGCCTAAGTTCGATGATGACGTATCGGCCGTCGGAGTCAGTCGTCACGCTACGCTCGACGCCTGAATCGACATGCGATGCAGTGATAGTGGCACCGGCTATTGCCAAACTGTTGGGATCACTGATCTTACCGGTGATCGTTACGTCATCGAGATCCTGTGCATTAACGATAAAAACCGCGGCAAACACGATCACGACAACAAGGGAAAGCGTGCGCTTACCTGCAAGTATCATTTAAATTGGCTCCAATTAATTTAGGGTTGAGAGAACCGAACGGGATATTCTTGCGCAAATCACAGTGATTGTAAAGCGAGGGATTTAGATTAACTTTCTTCGCCCTGCCGATGTCGAACGCGGAGCACTCGGAGGCGTGAGATCGGTATCAATGCGTCTGATTCCGAAGGATTCTCACCTTGCCCGGAAAATTCATTCGCGTGCGTGCGCAGGTAATCGAAGAAACGTTCGAACTCCCGCTGCATCGTGTCCATCTTTTCGCGCATGTTCAGGATTATCTCGACACCGGCTAGATTTACGCCCAGGTCACGTGTGAGTGACAAGATTACTTCAAGCCGTTCGAGATCATTGTCGGAATATAGACGTGTGTTTCCTTCGGACCGTGAAGGAGCAAGAAGTCCCTCGCGTTCATAAAGCCTCAGAGTTTGCGGATGTATCTCATAAAGCTCCGCCACGGCGCTGATGGAATACGTTTTTACCCGCTTTTTCATATTCGACTATACCAATGGCTACTCCAAGCCCATTACTTTCCGCGGATTTTCGGGGTTCAGTTTTTCAAACTGCCGAAGCGCCGATTTTGTCTCTTCGGACAGTATTCGCGGCAGCATGATCTTAACTTCAATAAACTGGTCGCCGCGCAGATTCGGGTTTCGAAGGCTCGGAAATCCGCGCTCTCTCAGACGAAACTTTTGTCCTGATTCCGTACCTGCCGGGATCTTAAGCTGTGCCTTTCCCTCGACGGTTGGAACTTCGATCTTCGCACCGAGAGCCGCTTCCGGTACCGTAATCGGTACAGTAACGTAGATATTGTCACCTTTACGGGTCAGAAAGCTGTGTTTGCCAACATTCGTTAAGATGAATAGATCGCCCGGCTCAGCGCCAAGACGCCCGCCATGTCCCTTCTTCGGTATTCGTACACGTGAGCCCATATCGACGCCAGCCGGGATGCGTATCTTGACCTGTTCAGATTTCGGCGTTACGCCATTTCCGTTGCATAGCGAGCAGGGAGTGCGCCGGCGACCTGTTCCTTCGCAATCCGGGCAGCTTTGCGAAAACTGTAGTCGCCCGCCGGTTCTTAGCACCTGGCCCGTTCCTTTGCAGGTTGTGCACGTTACCACAGGGCCGCCCGTGTCGCCCGCACCTTGGCACCGGGAGCACTGCTCCGAACGGTTGACCGTGATATTCGTAGTGAGCCCCGTAAATGATTCCTCGAAGCTTAATGCCAGCGGAATTTCGATATCCCTTCCCCGCTTCGGCAGCGGCCTTGGCGGTTCGGGTTCACGTTGGGTTCCTGAACCGCCGCTGAAAAGATCAGAGAAGATATCCCGAAAACTTGAACTGCCACCCTGCTGTCCAGCACCACCGGAGAAATCGAAACCCGAAAAATCAAATCCGCCGGCACCGCTGGGCGCACCCGCCCCGAACGGAGCGTCGGCATCAAGGTTATCGTGGTACTGCCCAAAGCGATCAAAGACCTTACGCTTTTTCTCGTCCGAGAGTACGTCGTAGGCCTCTTGCACCTCTTTGAACTTTTCCTCTGCTGACTTATCGTGCGGATTCACATCGGGATGAAATTTGCGCGCCAGCCGGCGATAAGATTTCTTAATATCTTCAGCTTTCGCGTCCTTTTTTACACCGAGGATCTGATAATAATCTTTCTTTGCCATTTGGAAAGTGTGCAATAAGGCGCGTGCATTGTGCAGTTTAGCCCAAAGCACGCCGGTGCACAAAATTACCGTATACAATGAAGCGGTAAGCAGTGAACGGCCAGGCCGATCACTGCTTACCACTCACTGTTAACGACGCGTTACTTCTTCTCTTCGTCCTCAACATCGACGTATTCGGCGTCGATCACGTTGTCGTCAGAGGTTGGCGCCGTACCGTCGCTTTCCGCGCCGGCACTTGCAGAGGAAGCCTGCTCGGCAGCCTCCGGATCACCACCTTCGGCCGCACCAGCCTGGCTGTAAAGCACCTCCGCCAATTTATGCGACGCAGTCTGCAGCCGTTCGAAAGCACTGTTCATCGAGTCGACATCAGTACCGCCAAGCGCAGTTTTGGAATCCGCAATGGCGGACTCGAGTTCGCCGGCGGCGGCGGCATCGAGCTTCTCCTTATTTTCGCTGAATGTTTTTTCAACGCTGTAAACAAGGCCGTCCAAACGATTACGCGCTTCGATCTCGCCCTTCTTCTTTTCGTCCTCTCCCGCGTGAGACTCCGCATCCTTCATCATCTTATCGATCTCTTCCTTCGATAATCCTGACGAAGCAGTGATCGTGATCTTCTGTTCCTTGCCCGTCCCGACATCCTTCGCCGACACGTTCACAATGCCGTTCGCGTCGATATCAAACGTCACTTCGACCTGCGGAACGCCGCGCGGCGCCGGCGGAATTCCGACAAGATGGAACTTGCCGAGCGTCTTATTGTCCGTCGACATCGGTCTCTCACCCTGCAGGACGTGAACCTCAACCGAAGTCTGATTGTCTGATGCGGTCGAGAATATCTCGCTCTTTCGGGTTGGGATCGTCGTATTTCGCGTTATCATCTGCGTGAACACGCCACCGAGGGTTTCGATGCCAAGCGTCAAAGGCGTTACGTCCAGCAGAAGAATATCGGTCTTTTCGCCGCCCAAAACGCCAGCCTGAACCGCCGCTCCAAGCGCTACCACTTCGTCCGGATTTACGGTCTTATTCGGCTCCTTTCCGAAAAATTCCTTTACCATCTCCTGCACTTTCGGAATTCGCGTTGAACCGCCGACAAGCACTATCTCTTCAATATCCTTCGGCTCCAATCCGGCATCTTTGATCGCCTGCTGGACGGGCGGCATCAATTTCTTCAGAACGGGTTCGGAAAGTGCCTCAAATTTTGCACGGGTAAGCTTCATCACCAAATGCTTTGGCCCGGACGCGTCCGCGGTTATGAACGGAAGGTTGATCTCCGTTTCCATTGTCGATGAAAGCTCGATCTTCGCTTTTTCCGCTGCCTCTTTAAGTCGCTGCAAAGCCATCTTGTCATTTGTCAGGTCGATGCCTTGATCTTTCTTGAACTCATTAACGATCCAGTCGATCAACTCCTCGTCGACATCGTCACCGCCCAAATGGGTGTCGCCATTCGTCGATTTCACTTCAACCACACCTTCGCCAACTTCGAGCACGGAAATGTCGAACGTACCGCCGCCGAAGTCGAAAACCGCTATTACTTCGTCTTTTTTCTTGTCGAGTCCGTAGGCCAGCGCGGCCGCCGTCGGTTCGTTGACGATTCGCATCACTTCGAGACCAGCGATCTTTCCGGCGTCTTTGGTCGCCTGACGCTGAGCATCATTGAAGTATGCTGGAACCGTTATGACCGCCTTTTCGACCTTCGCACCCAAATAATCTTCGGCTGATTGCTTCAACTTTTGAAGAACCATAGCCGCGATCTCGGGCGGACTGTACTTCTTGCCCTCGACAGCGATGCTAACATCTCCGTTCGGGGCCTTTTCAACCTTATAAGGAACTTGCTTGATCTCTTCCTGAACCTCATCAAACTTGCGGCCCATGAATCGTTTGATCGAGTACAGTGTATTTTCGGGATTTGTTACAGCTTGCCGCTTTGCGACTTGGCCGACCAAACGGTTGCCGTCTTTTGCAAAGGCTACGACCGACGGCGTCGTCCGGCCACCTTCCGAATTAGTAATGACAACGGGCTCGCCGCCTTCCATCACCGCTACGACCGAATTCGTCGTTCCCAAATCGATACCAATAATCTTACTCATTCTAAAATCTCCATTTATTACAGAATTAGCGCGCTCTAATGCATTTTACTTGAGCATACAACGATTATAATAGTTGAGTGTCTCATTGTCAACTTTATATTCGTCGACTGCCGCGGCCTAATTCGATGGCTCAGCGCTCGCCCAAAATTTCTTGACCTTTTTTGTATATCGTCTAAAATTTAGGGATATGGCCGATTTGCAGTAATTCTATATCTTATGAGCAAGGGATCGAAATCGGAAATGGGCAATTTGGACGAACGCGAAAGGCAGTTTCGCGAGATGTTGGACGCCTTACCCACGGCCATTTACACGACCGACGCTCAAGGACGCCTGACCTATTTTAATCCTGCCTGCGTTGAACTCTCCGGCCGTACACCGGAGTTGGGCACCGACAACTGGTGCGTTACCTGGAAGTTATACCATCCTGATGGTAGGCCGATGCCGCACAATAAGTGCCCGATGGCGATCGCTCTCAAGGAAGGGCGTATAATCCGCGGCGCGGAAGCGATCGCAGAGCGCCCGGACGGCACACGCATTTGGTTCACGCCCTATCCCACGCCTCTGCGTAATGCCGCAGGCGAGATCGTGGGCGGTATTAACATGCTGGTGGACATCACCGAACGCAAACGGGTGGAGCAGTCACTGCGGGCAAGTGAGGAAAGGTCCCGCGGCTTGTTCGAATCGGTGCCCGTGGCGATATTCACGTGCGACCAAAACGCCGTGATCCAGTCGTTCAACACGCGCGCCGCCGAACTTTGGGGCCGTGAGCCGATTTGCGGAACCGAGAAGCATTGCGGCTCGACCAAACTGTGGCATCCGGACGGCACGCGGCTGCCCCACGATCAGAGTCCGGTGGTAGAGGTCCTTAGCACCGGAGTCCCTGCACACAACGTGGAAGTGTTCATCGAACGCCCGGACGGGACCCGGCTGCCGGTGATCGTGAACTTTGCGGCACTGACCGACGCGGTGGGAGCAATTACCGGCGCTATCACATCCTTTATCGATATCTCTGACCAGAAGGAGACGGAGAGTAGGCTGCGAGAGGGCACGGATCGATTTAGCTCACTTGTTTCTTTGCTCACGGACGTGCCTTGGTCGACCGACTCAGCCGGAGCGTTCGTAACGCCCCAGTCGGCCTGGTTAAACTACACGGGCCAGACGTTTGAGGAGTCGCGCAATTATGGATGGGTGAATGCACTACACCCGGATGATCGCCAACACGTAACTGATCGATGGACAAAAGCTCTCGAAACGGGTGCTGTTTATCATTCGGAGGGACGCTTCTGGAATGCCGCAACGAATCAATATAGATATTTCGAGGCGAGCGCCGCGCCATTATTGAATCCGGACTCTAGTGTCCGCGAGTGGGTCGGCACGTGTGCTGATGTTCACGAACGAAAACTAACAGAATCGAATCGGCGCTTTTTGCTTGACATCGGGGAGCTTCTTCGCCAGGGCGGAGATATCTTAGATCTGCTGTATTCGGTTGCAAAAGCAACGGGAGAGCATCTAGGCGTACAACGGTGTTTGTTTAATGAGATCGACCGAGCGAAAGACCGCGAAGTCGTTCATCAGGATTATTGCGATGGGGTCGAATCCGTCTCCGGCGTTCACAAGCTGACCGACTATAGCTCGGTCACGTCAGCCGAAATGGCAGAAGGTCGTACGGTGGTCAACCGGGATTCCATGGTCGACCCGCGAACGGCGGCCGATTTCGAGCGCACATATAAACAGTCTGGCGAACGTTCCTACATTGCCGTTCCGCTTCTTAGAAGCGACGAATGGGTCTCATCGCTCTGGGTAAGTAGTAATGAACCTCGCAATTGGACAGATATGGAGGTGAACTTGTTAGAGACCGTTGCAGAGCGGACCTGGCTCTCGATCGAGAAACTTCGCGGCGAAACAGCTCTACGCGATTCAGAAAAACGTTTTCGAACGTTGTTTGATCTTGTGCCGGTCGGAGTGTTTACATGCAATGCGGATGGGACGATCCGAGAATTTAATCAAAGCACGGTTGAGCTTTGGGGCCGCGAGCCTAAGCGGAACGATCTATCTGACAGGTTTTCGGGTTCATCTAAGATCTTCTACCCTGACGGCTCTCCGATGCCCAGCGACGAATGGCCGATGACACGGGTCCTTAAAGGTGATGACCTGAGGAATACCGCGAAGGAGATCATCGTGGAACGGCCTGCGGGCACCCGTAGGAATGTGGCTGTCAGTTCGGAGCCGCTGTTGAACGATGCAGGTGAGATAATCGGGGCGATCAACTGCCTATATGATATAACCGAACGCAAACACGCAGAAGAAGCCTTAGTGGCAGCCGAGCGCCGCAGCGTCGATGAATACAAGTCACTGTTGTCGCGGATCGTTCCTCTAGCACAGACACTTGGGACGGCCCCCGACCTGACTTCGATCTATCGTTCTGTGCAAGAGTTTGTTTCGAGTTCGATGCGTTGCACTGGGTTCTATATCTCGTTTGTCGAGGCTGAAACCAATCTAAGGCAGACGGCGTATGCCTGGGGCGAGAGGGGCGAGATCGACCCTGTTTCGCTTCCGCCATATGTATTGACCGAACACAGCGGGCCGAACGCCGATGCGGTATTTCAGAAACGTTCGATAGTCGTCAATAAAAACGCTGAGAGTTTTGGATATCCGAATTTGTATGACCAAAAGGAACTGCGTTTCGCACCGGGATCCGTTCTTGTGGTCCCAATGATCGTAAAGGGCCGCCTGATCGGAACTCTTGAGGTCCAGGCATACGAAAGCGGTGCTTTTGATGAAGATCACGCAATTGCCCTCGAAATGGTCGCGAACCTTGCGGCCATCGCAATCGAAAACTTCCGTCTTATGGAGATCGAGGCGGAAGCTCGATACGCTGCTGAGGCGGCGAACCGTACCAAAGATGAGTTTTTGTCAATACTGTCTCACGAACTGCGCACACCGCTGAACGCAATGCTCGGATGGGTCAGAATGTTGCGCTCCGGTACGCTGGACGAGGCAAATTCGACAAAGGCTTTGGAAGTGATCGAGCGTAACACTCGACAGCAAAGCAGCCTGATCGAAGATCTCCTCGATGTTTCGCGGATCGTTTCCGGCAAGCTTCATATCGATTGCGAACTGCTTGATCTCCGAAAGCTGGTCGCTGAAACAACACAGGGGCTCCGGCCTATTGCCTCCGCAAAGGAACTAACATTCCGAATTTCAGTCGAGAGTAACGAATTGATCGTCGAAGGCGACATTCTCCGGCTGCGCCAGGTGGTTTCGAACCTGATCCAAAATGCAGTCAAATTTACACCCGAAAAGGGCATCATATCCGTCTCGCTTAAGAAAAGTGGATCAAACGCCGTCTTATTGATCAGCGACACAGGAGTTGGAATCGATCCTGATTTCATTCCGTACATTTTTGACCGTTTTCGCCAGGCCGATACTTCAACAGAACGCAGCCATACCGGGCTGGGCTTGGGGTTAACGCTGGTTAGTACGCTCGTACGGATGCACGGCGGAACGATCGAGGCGAGCAGCAGCGGCCCGAACAATGGGTCTGAATTTAGGATCGAAATTCCGCTCGCTACAGTTCGCCGGGATGGTACATCGGTCGAAAATAACGAAACGACAAGTGTTTGCCAAGATCTGAACGGCGCTTTCATCGTTCTTGTGGGGCACGATCCGGACGAGATGTTGCCGCTCAAGCTTTTCCTCGAGGAACACGGCGCTGCGGAGATCAAGGTCGCCGTCTCCGCCGCTGAAGCCTACGATATCGTAAACACCTCCGACATACACCTGATCGTGTGTGATCCATCGCTTCCCGGGACGGATGGCTTTGAGATGCTCAAGACGATTAGGATGTCGCGAAACGGGGATTCACGGATCTCGTCAGTCGCACTTACGACTTCAGCGGAGGATACGAAGCGTTCGCTTGTCGCGGGATATGACTTGCAAATTCCGAAACCGGTCGACTTTAATTTGCTGCTGGGCGAATTGATGCGGCTTTATCGGTATGAGGTCGACGTTTCGATCGGAGACTAGACTTTGATTTGCTCCTCCTCTTTCATAAGTCTCGCAACATGAAAGATATAGTGCACACCGGACACAAAGGCAAACAGCACGACGATTACATAGACAGTTGGCAAATAAAGGGTGTACCCGGTCACTGCCGCCAGCAGGATCAGGCCGACGGCGGCTACCTGAACCAGAGTACTGCCTTTGCCCAGCCATGATGGCCGAAACCCGCGAAAACCCGTCATCATATTGATCGCGCCGGCGACCGTTATGATCAGGACGTCACGGCCGATGACGGCGGCTGTCACCCAAAACGGTATCGGAAGATGGCGGACCGGTTGAAGCACGTTCGGCATCGTCAAAATGACGAACGCTGTTGTCATCAAGAGCTTGTCCGCGATCGGATCGATGATAGTGCCAAGTTCCGATTCCTGCTTAAATCTCCTCGCTACGAATCCATCGATCCCGTCAGAAATACCCGCGACAACAAAAACGATCAGTGCCATTGAACTGTACCCGTAATACAAAAGACTGGCGAAAACCGGGATCAGCCCCATACGAAGAAACGTAAGTAAGTTCGGAACGGTAAGGATATTGTTCATTACGACGGGGCCCGGTCTTAGTTATTCAGCACGGAGGCCAGCTCGAAAATTCAACACGCTGATCTCGGGAGGACATTGGTAGCGGACTGGCAAAACAACCGTGCCGATACCGCGTGTGATATATATCTGAGAATTCTTGCGTCCGTGCAGCCCGCCAGAAAGGCGCCTTCGTGGAAGAATGCGTTTGTTTTCATCGCGGAGCTTTACTTGGCCGCCATGAGTGTGGCCGCTGAGCGTTAGGTCAATGCCTGAACGGACAGACTGACGGAAAATCAGCGGATTATGAGCAAGAAGTAGCTTCATTTCGTCCGGGAAAGATCCGCGAAGCGCCGCAGGCAGGTCGGTCTTGCCGACCATATGATCGTCTACTCCGGCAAGCCAGAATGAGGCGCCGTGTAATTCGAATCGAAATCCTTCATTGATCAGAACTCTAATGCCGTTCTTGCGAAAACTCGAAGTCACAAGGGTTGCGTCGGTCCAATGATCATGGTTGCCGAGACAAGCGTAAGTACCAAATTTCGATTCAAGAGTGCCAAGTGCCCCGGCGACCGGTCGAATGTATTTCGCCTCGTGCGACACATAATCGCCAGTTAGCAGGACCATATCCGGTTTTAGCCGGTTTACTATCGTTATTGCATTCGTGATGTGGCCCAGGTCGGTTAACGGGCTGTGATGAATATCCGAGAGATGAATGACCTTGAGGCCGTCGAGAACCTTCGGGAAACGCGGCAATATGATCTCAACGTTTTCGAGCGAAAGGCTATTTGCCTCGTCCATGGCGTATTTCGCCATTCTCGAGAGATTTCCCGCTAGCTCGCGCAATGGATTATCCGATGCAACGAGCGAATTTATCCTCTCCGAAAGCCTTGACCTTCTTGCCCCTGTCGATCTCATTTTAAGCTCAGTAGTATAACCACTTTCTCTAATACTTACAAAACTGCCGCGACACGTCTGCCTCTATGCCCCCGTAACCCGCACGAATCGTCGCTTGCCGCTTTGCAGCATTATAGTGTCACCGGATTTGATGACGATCTCAGCGGATGGCTGCAATACTTTCTCGCCATTTACCTTTACACCGCCCTGTTCCGAAAGCCTCTTGGCATCCGCCTTGGATGCCGCCAGTGAAGTTTCAAGCATCAAATCCGCTAACTTGTAAGTTCCCGCGGCGATCAATGATTCGTCGACCGCCTGAGGGATCTCCTTCTTTACGAAAAGCCGGTTGAAGTCTTCTTCGGCATCTTTTGCCGCGTTTTGAGAGTAGAGGTCCGCAATGATCAGCTTAGCGAGCCCGACCTTCAGATCGCGAGGATTCTCAGCGCCAGATCCACACTTGAACTGCGCGGCATGCAGATCATCAGTACTCATATCTGTGAGCAACTCATAGTATCGCCACATTAGATCATCGGATAAGGACATCACCTTGCCGAATATCTCGTTGGGTGGTTCGTCGATCCCAATATAATTATTCAGCGACTTCGACATCTTTTGGACACCGTCGAGACCCTCGAGCAGCGGCGTGGTTATGATGACCTGAGGCTCCTGGCCAAACTCGCGCTGGAGATTCCTGCCCATCAGCAGGTTGAACTTTTGATCGGTTCCGCCCAATTCGACATCAGCGTTAAGCGCAACAGAATCATAGCCTTGCACGAGGGGATACAACAGTTCGTGAAGCGCGATCGGTCTTTCTTCCTGCATTCGTTTATCGAAATCGTCGCGCTCAAGAATTTGCTTGACGGTCGTCTTCGCCGTCAACTTAATAAAATCTGCGGCGGTAAATTTATCCATCCATTCTGCGTTGAAACGAAGTTCCGTCTTCTCCGGATCGAGAAGCTTGAACATCTGCTTCTTATAGGTTTCGGCGTTTGCGTTGATCTCTTCGCGCGATAGCGGGGGCCGCGTAACATTCTTGCCTGAAGGATCACCAATAAGCCCCGTGAAATCACCTATCAGAAAAATGACCGTGTGACCGAGATCTTGAAAAGCCTTGAGTTTCCGGATGACGACCGTGTGGCCAAGGTGTATGTCGGGCGCTGTAGGATCAAGTCCAAGCTTGATCCTCAACGGTTTTTCAGTTTTCGCCGATCGTTCAAGCTTGATCCTCAGATCTTCTTCCCGTATAAGATCGACCGTCCCCTTTCTTAAAAATGATAACTGTTCGTCGATTGTCATAAGATTACGTAGCCGATTGAACTGTATTTTGCACAATCAGCTGACTATTGACAATTATAGAATGAGACACCGTTCGGCTGTCGTCTGCTAACGTACATTTCTTTGGTTCACATGTTACCTTGGTTGCAAGGCATAATTCTTCACCTGCACTGTATGCCGGGAAATCATATGGTCTCAGGTTTAGTCACCAGTCTTTGGTCAAAGCTGCCGTATTTCGCAAGAATGCGGATAATTCGGCTTACGCAGGAGAAATTCACCGTTTCAGCGGCCGCGATCGTTCTCAACGAGAAGCGCGAGGTGCTTCTTCTCGATCACGTATTACGAAGTTCGAACGGCTGGGGCTTACCCGGAGGATTCATGAACGCCCGCGAGCAGCCTGAGGAAGCGATCCGACGTGAGTTGCGTGAAGAAACAGGGCTCGAATTAAGCAACGTGAAAATGATTCGGGCTCGCACGATCAATTGCCACGTCGAGATCCTCTTTGCTGCGGCCTCCGCCGGGAACCCGATCATAAACAGTCGCGAGATCCGCGACGCGGCATGGTTTACCGTGGATGCGATGCCGAAGGAGATGAGTCACATACAGAAGCATCTGATCGAAGAGATTTTAGACAGTAGAGTTTGAAAAATGACGGTATCAGGCTTACCATTAAACATATACGGACATAAAATCCTTTAGGAGATAACTATGACAGGCCACGCTGTATCACCTGATGTCAATCTTGTTCCAACCTCGGACGAGGTGATGAATATCCTTCAAAAAACAGGCGCATACCGTAAGGGACACTTTATGTATCCGAACGGAAAACACGCCTCTCATTACTTTCAAATGCCGCTTGCGTTCAGATATTACGATAACGCGCGCATTCTCTCGGTCGGGCTCAGCCGTTTATTCCGCATGGAAAAGACCATCGCCAGTCGACTACCCAATATTTCCGTCATCAGCCCCAGCCCGGGCGGAATCATGGTCGCCTTTGGGGTACGTGAAGCCTTGAGTGCGGACCAGATCTATTGGGTCGAATTGGAAGAGGGCAAGCGGCAATTTCGTCAGTACGTCGGCGCCGGTGATATTTATCCGGCATTGATCGTCGACGACATTTTGCGTTCAGGAAAGGCGATGCAGGAGACGATCGACTTGGCAAAGGGTCTAGGTGCTGAGGTGATCGGCTGTGGTGTGATCGCGAATTTCGAAGACGGCCCCCAAGAATTCGACGGCATTCCGGTCAAAAGCCTGCTTACTTTCGACGTAAACTTTTACGATACGGAAGAAGAGTGGAAGGCTTCGCGAAATGCATCAGACGCTGAGGTTGAAAAAGTCCGCGTATAGCTGGCTATTCAATTGATCTTCATCAATTGTTCGTGAAGGTTTTGACGTTCTACGAAGAGCCGCAGGAACATATCGCGATTCGTAAAGAACAACCAGATGGCCTTTCCCCAGCCGCGAAGTTCCTGAATGTTTTCGAGCGTGTGAAGCGCCGCGTAACCACAAATGACGGCGATCGGAATCGATACGATCGCCTCCCACCATCCCACGTAGAAATAAAGCACCAATGCAATGACCAGCCAGGTAATTGGCATGAAAACCATAGCCGCCAGTACTTTTACGGTCGAAACGACATCGTCCGCACCGTGGTGCGTATAGACGTATGAGAAAAGTTTGCACAGCTGATAGGCGGGAAAATGGACGATGATGCCGGCGATCGCAAACGGGAGCGTTAGCAACAGCGTCCAGGAACGAAGGATCGCCTGTCTGACAACGAACCCTCGAGGCAGCTCGGCTAACGAAAGATGTTCGGCCGCGATACCACGATCAATTAGTTTACGGTCATATTCGTGTATCAGCGCTTGAAGCCGGTCGTGATCCTTGCCGTTCGTACCCGTCAGCCGGCGTTCGTCAATATACTCCTTTATGAATCGGAAGCGGTCGGAAAGGTCGTCATTCCATTTGCCGGCCGCGAATATCCTCTCCGCCTGATGCGCTCTTGCAAGATCCGATTCGGTCTCGGCATTCAGTGTGACCTCGCGCAATGCTGTTTCAATTCTACCGGTAAGCTCTCTTACGGCGTCGCGGGGCGGCTGGCCGTCATCATCGAGCGTAACCGGTTCCACCGGAAATGACGGGCCAAAATAAATCATCGCTTCGCTTCGAAAAGTTGTCTTGCTCGAATAATACAGGCCCACAGGGACAATTCCGACGACAACCTCACCTTCATCTCGATGGACTGAAGCGGCGCCGAGTGCGATCCTGGCCGCGCCCGTTTTTAGTGGAAGCAGCTTTGGCGAATTATGCGAGACGCCTTCCGGGAATAACGCGATCGATCCGCCTCGCTTCAGGCGCCCTCGGCAGGCCTTGAATGTTGCAAGATTCTTCGAGGTGTCCTCTCCGGGATCAATACGTCGATATAGAGGGAGCGCCTCTACCGTCCGGAGCAAGTAAGAGATGACTGGTGTTTGAAACAACGTTGACTTGGCGAGAAACGAAATTTTGCGCGGCAGCGCGACGAATACTAATGCCGGATCGATCAGGCCATTCGGATGATTCAGTGCAAATATGACACCGCCGGATCGCGGAACAGTATCTGCGTTCACTGTTTCAATGCGGCGAAAAAACAGCTTCAGTGCAACATCGAATATCCCGAGGGAGACCCGAAACGCGATGGAACCTTTGCGACGAAAGAGAAGGTCGCCAAGTCCGAGTCTCTTTATCGTTGCTGTCATTGAAATGCATGTCGCCGGAATCGTGTTGATGGCTTCGGGGGACTATATCTCGTGCCGATTCGTTAGGGCCTTGTCCATCGTAACTTCATCGACGAACTCCAGATCCGATCCGACGGGCATCCCCATCGCGATCCGCGTTACCTTTGGGCCCAAGGGCTTCAGCAGCCGCGCGATGTAGTTCGCCGTGGCCTCGCCTTCGGTTGTTGGGTTAGTCGCGACAATTATCTCCTCTACTTCGACCCCGTCATTGTTTGCAGGCAGCAAGCGAGGGATCAGATTCGAAAGCATCAACTCATCGGGACCGATGCCGCGAATAGGTGACAACGAACCATGGAGGATGTGATAAAGGCCCTTATATGACCTCGTCTTTTCAACAGCTACAAGGTTATAGGGTTCTTCAACCAGGCAAATGATCGAGCGGTCACGTTTAGGATCTGAGCAGTAGCTGCATGGATCGACGTCCGTAAGGTTATTACATACCGAGCAGAATACGATTTTCTCTTTCACCTCGCGCAACACGTTCGCGAGATTGTCAACCTCCGCTTGCGGCCTCCGCAGAATGTAAAAGGCCATCCTTTGTGCGGACTTTTGCCCAATGCCGGGCAGTCGTTTGAATTCGTCGATCAGCCTTGCGACTGGCTCTGAATAATCAAGCATTTTGTATGCGTTTTGATTCCGGGCGTGGCCGGTTCACGATAGGCACGCCGGCGATCACATAAGTCCCGGGGGAAGCATGCCGCCTAGTTTTCCTTTGAGTGATTCTTCGATCTTACGCCTCGCTTCGTTGAGTGCCGCAACGGTCAGGTCCTGGATCATCTCCACATCACCGTCCTTAACCAGGTCCGGTGAGATAATGAGTTCCATAACCTCAAAATCACCGCGCATTTTTACCGATACGGCACCGCCGCCGGCCGCTGCATCAACGGTCATTTCCTTCATCTCGCGGCCCATCTTTTCCTGCATTTGCTGAGCCTGTTTCATCATTGAATTCAGGTCAAATCCACCCGGTAATTTCATAATATTGGTTCCTCATTGTCATTTCTGAAGATTGATTCAATCGTAGCTTTGCCCGAAAGTATTTGCAAACAGACGAGCGGCACGATCAACCTCGTATTTTTTTTGCGATCCTCGGAACATATCGGCAAAAAAAGTGTCAAATATAGTCTGTATATTTGAGGTGCGGGAGGGCAACACAATTGAACGGAGATCGAAACACATATTTATACAATGGCGGGGTAGCACTTGCGATAGGGTTGGTGCTTTCTTCTGTGATTTTCGGGTGGTTCTATACAAAAGCGAAAAAGGGTGACGAGGCGATCACCGTAACGGGCTCAGCAAAACGGCGCATCAAGTCTGACCTGGTCGTCTGGAGTTCCGGCATTACTGTACAGTCCGGGTTGTTATCCGAGGCTTACTCCGGCCTCTCGCAAAACATACCGAAGATCAAGCAGTACCTGATCAGCAAGGGTATTCCGGAAGATCAGATGACGGTATCATCGATCTCGACCACGACGCTCAAGGGACAGGACAGCAACGGCAACGAAACTTCGGAGATCACGGGCTATTCACTCCGGCAGCAGATCGAGGTCCGGTCGAATGATGTCGACAAGATCGCTCAGGTCGCCCGCGAAGCCACAGAACTGATAAATCAGGGAATCTTGATCGAATCCAGCGCTCCGCAGTACTACTACACTCAGATCGGCGATCTTAAGGTCGAAATGCTGGGCGAAGCTGCCAAAGACGCGAAGGACCGCGCTCAGCGGATCGCCCAAAGCACCGGCGATTCGATCGGAGCGGTGCGCTCCGCGAAAATGGGCGTGCTTCAAATAACACCGGCAGACTCGACCGAGGTGTCTGATTACGGCATGTACGATACGACGACCATCGACAAAGATATGACGGCGGTTGTAAACATTAGTTTCGCGGTGGACTGATCGATCAATGCCTCATTTTCGACGGGCGGATCCTAAGGAACACCTGCCAGCCTCCGTGAGTTGTACCGCCATAAACCGGCGAGAGGCCGGATGGGTTCGTGTTTAGCTTTGCCATACCGCCAAGACCGACGTCGATTCCCTTGCCCTTAACGAGATCGCGAACATACCCGAGTGAATAAGCACCGACCCAGAAGCGGTCGTGCTCTAGGTCGTGTTCGAGGACGAGTTCGTGACCGTCTTTATCCACGCGTTCAATACGGCCGAAAATGGCGTTCTTGCCGAACGAGTAATCGCTTTCGAAGAGGAACGAGTTGGTGTATTCGCCCTCTTTATAATTCTGGCCCCAGACGAACGTGCTCGCCCAGTTTCGATCGTCACCGAGGCTTTTATTAAAGATGGCCGATGCTGTCGTCCGGCGAAGCGATTCAAGATCGGGTTCCGATCGTTCTGGATTTTTCAGGTACGCGTGCGAAATCTGAAAAGATAGGTCCTTTGTCGGGTTGAACGAAAAGCGGCCGCTGAACGAATTGAGCCGAAGCCGGTCGAACGACCAGCGATTCTCGTCCGGCTCGGTACCGTTGAAGACACTGCCCTCGATCTTGAACTTGCCGAAATTGTAGCCGCCGGTCACGACGCCCCATGAGATATGCGATGCATCCTGCCAATGATGTCCGATGGGCGCGTCGGGATTGTTCATTCCCGACGGCCGATGCATAAACATCGGCGGCCCGAGAGCGGGTTCACCGGCTATCCCCCCATAAACAAAGAATGATTGCTTTTCAGTTGTTTTGTACGAATACGATGCGGCGAGTTCTGAGATGAAATCATGCGGGTGCTGCCGGTCGTGGATCGGCTCGCCATGGAAAAGCTCGCCGGATTGATAAAGTAAAGGATAGCCGTAACCGCGTTGCGTTATAGGGTCAAGACTGGCCATAACGCGCAGCCCCAGCTGTGATTTTGAGCTCAACGGTCGCGAATACATCGCCATGAACATATTCGGTAAATCGAAACGGTCTCGGTCGCCCTTACCCGCGATCGATATATCGCGACTTGACCCGACCTGCGTGTACCGAAGATATGCGGTTCCCATAAGCATAAGCATGCCGCCATCCTCATACATTTTTGACCAGGCATACATCGGCGATGAATCAGGCAGCCAGGATGTGCCGGAGCCTTCGCGATTCATCGGATCACCGATGTCGATAGTCGATGACATTCCTATTGAATGAACCGGCGCTGCCGTTTCTGTACCGGCCATTTTGTTGTGGTCGTGCGGCGTCGGTGCAAGTTTGGTTTCGGCCGGCGTTTCGTGAACATGGATCGGCGGAGTAGCCTTCGTTTCAGGATCTACGGCAGGTTTCTTGTCCTCGTCCGGCGAATGAATGTGCTCTATTTTTTCGGGCGGTCTGACGGTTGCGCCGGGGTTCACGCCGACGGCAACGTTGCCCCACATTCCTCCTTTGGCGTGCCCGCGGACGGCGCAAAAATACACATACTCTCCATTCGAATTCGCTTTCAGCACAACCGCCTCGGCCTGAAGAATCCCGTCCGCGGAGCGCGGCGTCAAACGGCCGCTGCCAGCCGTACCATCCAGATCCACGACCATATCAAACGGCGGAGATTTATGGCCAAACCTCACATCGTGTCGCATGTCGACGTCAGTATTTATGAACAATATCCGCATGGTCACCCCGGACGGGACGACCAACGTCGGGTTTCGCATTCCCTGGATCCGGTACGACAACATGTCGTCCTCGGGCCCGGTGGTCACTACCAGATCGATTTCTCTATCAGTAAATACAAGCTGCGTTCCGCTTACCTTACCTTCGCTTCGGCCATGCTCTAAATGGGCAAGATCGGCCGCCTTAACAGTTTTCTTTTCACTGCTGATGAGTGTAAATGCTTCGTGCGAGTATACGTTCGCGGCAACGGCCACGGTAAAAAACAACGAAATCAATATTCCTTTCATTAAAGCTCCTGCTGTAAATCGCCGTTCGGACAGCGTATTTCACGACCGCCCGCGAATTCGCGGCCGATCGACAATTCTTTGAAATATATTATTTGATCGATCTACAGACGCGGAGGTGCCCTGGAAGGACGATATCGAAGGACGCTTAAGGGCTTGTAATAATTGTAAATAAGGAAAATTCTAGGTCCAGCGCGGTAAGCTACCCAGTGTTCACTAAGTCCAGAATCCAGACCTGCCAAACTCCCAACACTTTCGACAGCGGGTCTTGATCTCTTTGTTTCGGATTTCGCAAGAATAACCGGCGCCGATGTTGTTACACATCCACAGCGCCTACCGATGGAGTCAAATTCGCCGGTCGGAACAGATTTTTCGCGAGACTCATGTTCAACAGAATGGCACGACGGCGCTTCAAGACTTTTTTCAACAAAGTCGTGATCACAGGCACAAGCAGAAATCGACGCCACGAGTAGCGAAACGATCGCCAGCGCCAATATCGTCAATTGAGAAGTGCCCTTTAAACGCATTATCGTAACCCAAAATAATATAACGCCCGTCTCGATAATTCGCAATCCGCTCAAATTCGCGTCGAGCGCCATCTGTGATAATATTTTGTTTCACCGATGAAAAAATATGTTCTAAAACGAGATGAGACTTCCCTTCCCGAACGACTGACCCGTTTTCGAACGGAGTTGAACGAAGAACAGTTTGATGTTGTGACCGCAAGACCGCAGCCTGCATTGGTAGTTGCCGGTGCTGGAACCGGTAAAACGCGTGCGATCACCTATCGCGTCGCATATTTGCTGGAAAGAGGCATCGCTCCGCAACATATAATGCTTGCAACGTTTACGAACCGTGCCGCGCGTGAGATGCTGCGGCGCGTCGAATCGCTGACAGGCAGCCAGAACGTGCATCGAGTCTGGGGCGGAACCTTTCATCGCATCGCAAATCTGATACTGCGAAAGCACGCTGTATCTATTGGTTATTCGTCGAACTATTCGATCCTCGATAGCGAGGATTCTAGGGACTTGATCAGAATATGCATAGAGGACGCAGCAATCGACACTAAAAAGACGCGTTTTCCCAAGGCCGAGGTCATTCAGGATATCGTATCGTATTCGAATAACACCGACCTGCCTATCGAGAACGTCATCATCGGTAAGTATCCGTATTTTGAACTGCTTACGGCACAGATAAAGCGTGTCGGACTAGGGTATCAAACGAGAAAACAAGAGCGGAATGTAATGGATTACGACGACTTGCTGCTCAATTGGAAGCGCTTGATGATCGAGAAGCCGGCGATCGCGGCGGTTTATGCCGAGCAATTTCAGCATATCCTCGTCGACGAATATCAGGACACGAACCGTTTACAGGCCGAGATAATCGACCTGCTCGCTGTGAAACACCGTAACGTTATGGTCGTCGGCGACGACGCACAGAGTATTTTCGCTTGGCGCGGAGCGGAGTTCACTAACATTTATGAATTCCCAAAGCGTTACCCGGAGGCCGCACTTTTCAAGCTTGAGACCAACTACCGTTCAACACCGGAGATTCTCGGTCTCGCCAACGTTTCGATCGCGAACAACCGCAAGCAGTTCTCTAAAGTGCTTCGCGCCGTTAAGCGATCCATCGAATTCAAACCGGCGCTCGTCCCCTGCTCCGATGTAGATCAGCAATCCGTATTTATCGCGTCACGGATCCTGGAACTCCGCGACGAAGGCACCAGCCTCGAAGACATCGCTGTGATATACCGCTCGCATTATCATTCGATAGAGCTGCAACTGGAACTTGCGAGGCGAAATATCCCATACCGCGTCCGATCGGGCGTGCGGTTTTTCGAGCAGGCACATATCAAGGATGTTATTTCGTATCTGCGGATCATCATAAATCCCCGTGACGAATTAGCGTGGAAACGAATATTGAAAATGATCCCGGGTGTCGGAAACGTAACGGCCAACCGGGTTTATGAAGCACTTTTGCTAAACGACAAGTCGGAAACCCAACTGTTCTCAAGCGCCAGGGAAGCGTCCCTTGCGGTCCGGCTTCAGCAAACTACGCCGAAGATCCGCGGAAGCGAGTCATGGCAAAATTTTGTCAAGCTGCTCGAGCTACTGGTCAATCAAGAATACCGTGAGCAGCCAGCGAAACAGATCGAGTTAATTCTGACGAATGGTTATGAACAATACTTGCAGGAAAATTATGAGAATGCCGAGTCACGGATGGAAGACCTCCGCGGCCTTTCGGCGTTTGCGCGCCGGTATGAATCTACTGAACGGTTCCTCTCTGAGCTCGCCTTGCTGTCAACCGAGCGATTCATGGAGCCGCAGCCTCTCGTTAGCGAAAACGTGATCCAGGGCGGTGAAGAAGATGAGCTGCTGACACTGACGTCCGTCCACCAAGCGAAGGGCCTTGAATGGAAAGCCGTCTTTGTGATCTGGGCCGCAGAGGGTAAATTCCCTTCTCCGCGATCACTGAAAGAGATTGAGAGTGAAGAAGAGGAACGCCGACTTTGGTACGTGGCGCTCACCCGTGCAAAAGACGAACTCTATCTAACATATCCGCTAATTGTGACCGACTACAACCGACAAACCGTTCTTCAAAAACCATCCAGGTTCATTACTGAGTGCCCGCCGGCGATGTTCGAGATATGGAACCTCGAAGAAGAACCGGTTAGGTTTGACGCACCGGTCAAGACCGAAGTGAAAACACAGGAATTTCTGAATTAATGCAATCGGCTCTTGCGACACGTTTCCAGTATTTCGTGGATGTAGAAGACTAATTCTTATGTTAGAATCGGTGATAGAAGGATCCGAAAATACCCCAAGACCAATACGATCAATTTATGAGATATTGTCCGTTTTGTGAAACGCGTTATGACGAAGAGATAATTCGGTTCTGTACGAAGGACGGTACACCGCTCGTTGACGACACGAAGCCGAACTTTGTCGAAATGCCGAGCGAGAGTCTTCCGGAAGCTGTCGAGGACGACCCCAGAGACATAACTGTGATCCGCCGGAGTCCAGCGCCGCCAATTGATCCCGCACCGGATTACGCTGCGGCTCGGCCGTCGACTGAACGTGTCGTCATCCCTACGACTCCGGATCTGTCGCCCCAGACAAGACGGCAGACATCGTCGGCTTACGGGTCTCCTAAAGGATCAAATACCGGAAAAGTCGTTCTCCTAACCGTTCTCGGGACTCTTGTGGTATTGGGCGGAGCCGGCGTACTTTTCTGGTTTCTACAGCAAGATCCTGTGGTGATGAACGCTAATGTGAACGTAAATTCGACGAATTTGAATTCGGATACCAATTCGGACATTATCGATTCCAATTTCAATTTCAATATAAATGCGAACACTAACGTCAACGCAAACGCGAACATAAAAACTCCGACGCCGACTCCTAAGAAAACGCCTTCTCCGTCGCCTACAGCTTCCCCGACGCCTGACTCGAATACGAATACTGCACCGAACACGAATACCGACTTGAATTCGAACACGCGGCCCACGGCAACACCAACGCCGGCTCCGCCCTCGAACACCCCGGTTAACGCGGGCTCATTGAACAGCCGTGCTATAAATTTACCTACTCCGGCATATCCTGCCGCCGCCCGATCGATGCGCGCCGGCGGGCAGGTGGCGGTTCAGGTGACGCTTGACGAAAGTGGCAATGTCATTTCGGCGCGAGCAACCTCGGGCCATCCGCTGCTTCGTCGATCCGCGGAAGACGCAGCCCGTCGGTCGCGATTCAATCCGGTGCTGTCCGGAGGCAGACCCGCGAAAGCCACCGGATTCATAACCTATAATTTTATAAACAATTAGTGCTTGAAAGAGATGGCCGTTGCAACGGCTTTTCGTGGATCGATCACGCCCCAGCCCTGTCGATCAACCTCGAAATGCGGCAATCTTTCCGAAGTCGAGATAAGTATCCGCTTCAATTGCTGCGGGGTGAGCTTCGGGTTCGCTTCGATCATTTGGGCAATTACGGATGACACGATTGGGGCGGCAAACGATGTACCGTCAACGTATTTGTAGTGCTTCGTGATGACGCTTTCTCGCGTCAATTTTAAGGCGATGATCTGCCGAATGCTGTGTACCGGCCGATCGAGTGCGGCGTCCAATTCGGGGTCGATACCCGGATTCTCGGCGATTATCGAATGAAGTTCTTTGTCTGCGCTCTTATCCAGTTTCTCGAGCAATTCCGCTTGCTGCGCCGTGGGCGTATTTGGCAATATCGGCGCCGGCACCCAGATCGATGGCGCGATGATCTCAGGTTTCTGAATGCCATCGAGTGTGGGGCCGTACGATGAACGGTACATGCCGCGCTTGGCACGATTTATAGAATTGTGATCATCAAGGCCGCCGACAGAAATGCAGGACGGGGCACTCGCAGGCGGGAATACAGGGTGATTTTCGAGATGACCGGCATTCCCGACCGCACAGACGACCGCAATGCCGTTCGCCGAGCACTGATCGACGGCTTTCGACAGCGAATCGTGAAGATAACTCTGTTCAAAGTCGCCACCGGCCGATATGTTTACGATCCGTATACTAAATTTTGCTCGATGTTCCAGTATCCATTCCAGCCCGTCCTGAATGTCCTGTTCCGAAATGCGGCCCGTTCTCGCAAGCTTGACGAGCACGACATCTGCGTCCGGTGCGATCCCGCGGTAAAATCCGTTTGAAAGCGATCCGTTACCGGCCGCAACCACCGATGTCATCATTCCGTGCCAGCTCGCGACATCAGGCTGAAACAGAGACGTCAGGTCGCCTTCGTCATCCATCATATTTCGATAGGCGACGATCCGGTTCTTCGGTGTCGTTAGATCCACGTGTGGATAAAAGCCGGAATCGAGAAAGGCTATGGTGACGCCCTTTCCAGTAAAGCGCTCATCGGCATCGAGGCGCAATGGAGTCGAGAGAACGTGCGAACCGTCCTTCCGCATCGCCGCATCAGTAACGATCTGGGTCTTCGCCCGCCCAAAAGATCCAGCACAGCGCGAACAGACACGGCCGATCGTTTGTGTGTCGGAAGCATTTGCCTTTATCAGCATTTGAAGGTCACGATCAAGAGTATCGATCGTGATCGCACCTTCACGCAGTTCCCGTGAGCAAACCGGACAAGTGTCTTGACCTGCGGCAATGTCTGCCTCGGTCAAATGTCGAGTTGCTAAAACCGATTCTTGTGGAGTCATCGTAGGCGTTTAAGTTTTCCACAAACTAAGGCTAAAATCAATTTACGCTATCAGCGGACCGTCCGGACCGCGATTTGCCGTACCCATCAATGATCAGAAAAAAAGTTGGCCTGGCACTTTCCGGAGGCGGCGCACGTGGCTTTGCTCACCTCGGTGTACTAAAAGTCCTCGCCGAAAACAATATTCCCATCGATTGTGTCGCTGGCACGTCCGCTGGCTCGTTTGCGGGTGCGGCGATCGCTTCGGGCCTCGAGATCGACGAAATTATTGACTTGGCTCACAAGATAGGCTGGTTCAGCATGGCCGGTTTTTCTTACTCGCCAAAGGGTATACTGTCGAACGCCCCGATGGGGAATTTTATTAAGAAGAATTTCCCGGTCAATAGTTTTGAAGAAATGCCGATCCCGTTTGCCGCGGTTGCGTGCGATCTGGAAACCGGTGAAGAAGTGGTGATGAAAGAATCGGGCGACCTGGCGTTCGCTGTACGTGCAAGCTGTGCGATCCCCGGTGTATTTATGCCGCTCGATAGTGAAAACGGGCGGAAACTGATCGATGGCGGCGTAGTCGCACCCGTTCCAACCAGGGCAGTAAAGAACTTGGGTGCCGAGATCATTATCGCGGTCGATCTCTTGGCTTCTGGTTCGACGTTTTGGAATTCTCCAAATACGATGCTAGGGATTTTCTTCCAATCAGCAATGACGCTTCTCCGAGCCGCATCCAGACAGCAGCATTACCGGGCCGATATCGTTATCATGCCTGAAATCGCCCACTTGCGAATGGACGAGCTCCGCAAGGTGGACGAATTCATCGCGCTCGGAGAAGAAGCTGCTCTCGAAAAGATCGATGAGATCAAGGCGCTTGTCACTACACCTTCTACTTAAGTATTGCATCAACCGACGCCTGAGTTATCGGGTGATAGCCGGGTCTCGCCATTTTGTAGATGTCATTTGCGAGCTTTGTGCCGCCGGGTGTTTTCACGAGTTCCTCAAAGAGAGGTTTCACGAACTTCCTACGGCCAATTGTCGTTAGGAATTCTTCAAGCCGTGGCATCGCAGGACGATAATCATTATGTATCGCCATCATCAGCCACCGAAACGCAACCTCCGAATTCCCAGCCTTTGTCAGCGCGAAAACGGCGTCAAGTTCCGACATTTTTTCGATGCTTAACCCTTCAGGCATCGCCTTTAAAAAATGCAGCCACTCTTGCGTCGTCCATGCAGTAGACTTTATCTCGCTTGCCGCAATGGTGCCGTCAACAAAGCTTTTCGCCTGGTCCGCAACGAGTTCAAACGCGTCGGATTGGGGCTTCGGGGCGTTCTCAGGTAGGCCGGGCTTTCTGATCCATTCCTCAATGTCACTGTCCGTTAATTCCGGGAGATTTTTGTTCAGATATTCGACAAACGTCGCTGTCGTAATGCTTTCAAACGCATGGGTGTCAAAGTATCCCCGAACAAACTTGTCAAACTTGTCACGCCCGACGGTCTCTTCAAGATGCCGAAGAAACAAGGCTCCTTTTTCATACGGAACTCCCGTAAACCCTTCGTCCGGATCACGGCCCTTGAGGTCAACGTGCAGTATCTGATCTGGTTCGGCCGTACCGGAAAGTTCCTCTTCGATCGACTGTCGACCGAGCGTCGCCTCCATGTCGCGCCTAGTTTCGCCGTACACGGCCTCGATGATCCTGCGTTCGAGATAGGTCGTGAACCCCTCGTTCAGCCAAAAATCGCGCCAGGTAGCATTCGTGACCAGATTTCCCGACCACGAATGAGCAAGTTCGTGCGCCACAAGTGACACAAGGCTCTTGTCGCCCGCAAGTATCGTCGGTGTGGCAAACGTCAGCATGGGATTTTCCATTCCGCCGAACGGAAAACTTGGCGGCAGCACTAACAGGTCATATCGTCCCCACCTATACGGGCCGTAAATCGCTTCAGTGGCCGCGATCATTTTCTCAGTGTCAGCAAACTCAGCGGCCGCCTTGTCGACGACGGACGGCTCGGCATAAACACCGGCGCGGCTCCCGAGGCTTCGAAACTGAAGATCTCCCACGGCGATCGCGATCAGATACGGCGGGATCGCGTGTGGCATATTGAACCGGTAATCGCCGCTGCGATCGGTCGTCTGCGAATTTCCGCCTGCGCTCATTGCCGCCAGAAGCCCCTTCGGCGTTCGCACGCGAGCCGTGTATGTGATCCGAACTCCCGGCGAATCCTGCAAAGGAATAAAGCTGCGGGCATGGATCGCCTGAGCCTGTGAGAACATAAACGGTGACTCCTTGCCCGCAGTCTGTTCAGGTGTCAGCCATTGCAGCCCTGAGGCCTTGGGGCTCGTCGAATAATAAACGCGGACATACTTCGTGTTCTTTGAAATGCGGATCGTCAGCGGCGTTCCGATTATCTTGTCGGCAGTTCCCACCTCGAATTTCACCGTTCGAAAACGCTTACCGTTGGTCGATTCCTCGGCCCGCTCGATCTTCAGATCGCGTGTGTCGAGTAAAAGTGGTTCCTTCCCGGCACTTGTCGCTCGTTCGATCGTCAAGAGCGCGCTCCCGCGAATGATCTTCTTTTCAAACAATACATTCCAATCGAGATCGACATGGCGGACGCGGACAGACCGCGGATTCGAATACGAATGAAGATCTTCCGCGTAATTTGGCTCTGTCGCGGCAGCAGAAGCCTTCGCCTGAGCGCCAGCCCGCTCCGCAAAGCTGATAAAAAATATGACGGAAACAAGCGCCAATGCGAAAACTCTTAGCAATTTCATTCAAAACTCTCCTTTGATCTATTCGCCCGTAAGTAAATATTCGCAGCCAACAATTTATCTAGCCCATCGTCGCCCGCTCGCCATTCTGATGAGAATTAAAACGACCAAGATGGTTGGCAAATGATCCGGTCAACTTTATGAGGATAGAAAAATATCTGTTTTCTTTCAACGTGCCTTCGCTGCCCTTCGGAATTGAACACTTGAACATTTGAACACTTGAACACTTGAACAAACATATCTCATCGACTTTCCGCATTTCGGATTTGCAAATATTGGTGCAGGTGTGTTTAATAAACACTGTTAATCCTTCTCTCGCGCATCAACGGTGATGCGCCCCGATACGGTAAGGTTTTATTCGACGGCGTTTTGGAAGTTCGAGGGTAGGCTGGTTTTTGTTATAGAAGTAGCTCAGTAGAAAGAGCAGCCGAGGCGCGATCCTTCGAGAGTAAAACCGTTTCTCCGAGGTAAAATCCGATTTCGACACTTCTTTTGATTTCTTCCCGAACGGGAATGAAGATAGGTAATTTTATGTCAATGAAACTCTATGTTGGAAACTTGTCGTTTCAGACGTCAAGCTATGAATTGGAAGAGCTTTTTGCTCAAGCAGGTACAGTCGAATCAGCGACCGTAGTTGAAGACCGTGAAACGGGCCGCTCGCGCGGATTCGGATTTGTCGAAATGTCGTCAAAAGAAGATGGCGAGAAGGCGATCGAAGATTTTAACGGCAAGGAAGTTAATGGCCGAGAACTGAAGGTCAATGAAGCCAAGCCCCGCGAAGATCGCGGCGGATTCGGCGGCGGCGGTCGTGGTGGAAACCGCGGCGGCGGCGGCGGCGGATACGGCGGAGGCGGCGGAGGCGGACGGCAGAATCGCTGGTAAGCCTCAGCTTAAAAGTTAGTTAACAACGCGGCCCGGGACAAGAAGTTCCGGGCCGTTTTGCGTTTCATCTGCCTGCGATCATAGAATTTAATAAACCGGATGTCAGATGCAGCACAGAAATATCACGAAGAAGAAGAGATCGGGAAAACTTACGACCTTCATATAGCTCGCAGGCTTCTTCGCTATCTCCGCCCATACTGGCGACTCGTCGTAGTCGCCCTGGTCTTGACGCTCGTAACAAATATCCTGATCAGCACGCAGCCATATTTTACAAAAGTTGCTGTTGACGATTTTATTACGCCCAAAAGCACTGATGGTGTTTGGCTGTTTGCACTCTTGTTTTTCGGAGTTTTTCTATTTCGGTTCGTTTTCTCCTATGTCCAGGAGGTCATTCTCAATATCGTAGGCCAAAAGGTGATGTTCGACCTGCGTACTGAGATCTTCACGAAACTCCAGCGCCAGGAGGTCGCCTATTTCGACAGATATCCGGTCGGCCGTATCATCACGCGTCTTACGTCGGATGTGGACGCATTGAACGAACTGTTTACCTCCGGCGTTATCGACGTTCTTGGCGACTTGGTCGTCATATTCGCGATCGTCGGGATGATGTTCTGGCTTGACTGGAAACTCGCGATCGTGTCCCTCGTAACGGTACCGCTGCTTTTTGCCGCCACTAACTGGTTTCGGAAGCGGGCACGCGTCGGATTCGACCGCGTCCGAACTCGTAACGCAAAGCTCAACGCGTTTCTTCAGGAATATATTTCAGGCGCACAGACGGTGCAGTTATTTAATGCGGAGGATAAGGCCCGGAGACGGTTTAATTTCATCAACAACGATTACAGAAACGCTAATATCGAGACGATCTTCTACTATGCCGTATTCTATCCGCTCGTCGATTTCATTGGGGCAATCGGAATTGCCGTCGTTATTTTTTCATTCGGCTACGGATACATTAGCGGCATATCTGCGAGCGGGGCCGGCCTGACAGTCGGCATTTTGGCGTCATTCATACAATATTCACTACAGCTCTTTCAGCCCATCCGGGACCTATCCGACAAGTTTAATGTACTTCAAGCTGCAATTGTCGCATCGCACCGGATCTTTGTACTAATAGACCGCGAGATCACAGTAACAAGCCCGAGGCTGCCGAAAAAGACCGGAAAGGCGGCGGGTAAGATCGAATTTAGAAACGTTTGGTTCGCATACTTAGAAAACGATTGGGTAATGAAGGACGTTTCGTTCGAAGTCAATGTTGGCGACAGTGTTGCTCTTGTCGGACATACCGGTTCGGGTAAAACCACAGTGACCAATCTGCTAATGCGTTTTTATGATATCCAGAAAGGAAAGATCTTGCTCGACGGGGTCGACGTTAGAGATTGGGACCTAACCGACCTCAGGTCAAATTTCGCCGTCGTTCTTCAGGACGTGTTTTTGTTCAGCGGATCGATCGAAAATAACATAAGGCTCGGAAATTCGGCGATCAACAGCGATCGCGTTAAGTGGGCCGCGAGCGAGGTCTATGCTGATGAGTTCATTCAGAAACTTCCTGGAAACTATGAGGCAGAGGTCCGAGAACGTGGGGCCGGGTTGTCCGTCGGCCAGAAACAGCTTATATCGTTCGCACGCGCGCTTGCCTTCGACCCGACAATACTGATACTCGACGAAGCCACGAGTTCGATCGATACCGAGACCGAACAGTTGATCCAGCTCGCCGTGGAAAGAGTCATGGAAACGCGAACATCGTTGGTTGTCGCCCACCGCCTTTCAACGGTGCAAAAGTGCAGCCGAATATTAGTATTTCATCACGGCGAACTCCGCGAAAGCGGTACGCACAACGAACTATTGGGACTCCGTGGGCTCTACTGGCGTTTGTTCCAGCTTCAGTATTCCGAGGCCCACAATGCTTACCAGGACGCCAAACTCTCGCCTGCGGACACTGGAGGCGCCTAAAACGGCGCACCGAGCTTGGAAATGAGTGAGAGGTTCGAATTACCCACTCAACCGCCGAACGGATTAAAAAACTAGGCGATAATCAGACTTTTAGATATAATATTCATTTGCCAATGTCTTCAGATCCGCAAAACAACGAGGAAGTGCTGGAACGCAGCTTACCGGTAATGAACGCGATTTATTTGCGATGCTGCGAAAATGCCCCGAATTTTGGGGTAACCGCGGAGAATTTCAATTCATCTCTTCGAAAAACGGTCGAAAAGTTTCTACTCGCGACTTCAACCGAGATCGTTCCCGATGCCGAGATCAAGGATTTTCTCGAACAGTTACAGGCGGACGATCTGTTTATGGCATTGGCGTGTGCCGGCGGCAATGATCGGGCTTGGTTCGAGTTTGACCAGCATCATCGTTCGTATCTGGAACGCGTCGCACGGCATCTTGCAAAAACGGAAGTAGACGCTCAAGAAGTGATCGACAGTGTGTACGTTGAGCTTTACGGCACGCGTGTGGTCGACGGCGAACGGGTTTCAAAGTTTTCTACCTACAGCGGCCGCGGATCACTTCGCGGCTGGCTGCGTACGGTCATATGGCACTCCCTTGTGGATCTTCACAGGGCCAGTCACGATGAGGTTTCGCTTGATGAAATGACCGAAACTGTCGGCGAAGGTGCAGCTCACGCATCGTTTGCCGAAGCGCCCACGGGCGGCGAAGATGTGATGATCGAGCAGATCAATCGCGACCGCTACCGGAAGGCGACCGTTTCGGCGATCGAGAACGCATTCGGCTCGCTTGAGGATCACGAAAAGCTTCTCTTACTGTATTATCACGTGGAAAACCTTAAGCTTCGCGAGATCGCTCGGCTTGTCGAGAACGAATCGTCGCCGCTTCGGGGTTGGTTTCAGCGCAAGTCGCAGGCGCGCGAAAAGGACCCTGCGAGCCGAATTCACGAGTCGACCGTGATGCGTTGGCTCGAAAAAAGCTACGAGAGGGTTCTACAGTGTTTTAGGAACGAACTAGCGTCGATTCACGGATTTCGCAGCGATGAAATAGAAATTTGTCTGGAACTTGCAACAAAGGACCTTTCCGGCGGCAATTTGTATCGAAATTTGACTACAACGCGGACCTGAATTTCGGTCGTCAAACCGTAATATTTTCTCAGATTTACGCAAATCATTGTGGCGTGTTACGTCTACATTTCGGTAGGGCTAAAAAAATGGAAAACAACGAGCAAATCTTATCGACTGACACCAGCTTCGAAGCTCTGATCGGACGTTATTTAAATCTCCGAAATGGCGAGGATCGGGACTTCGGTCCTGCGAACGGCCATCTAGACGAGGATTCGCTTGCCGCCTTTACTGAAGGCAGGTTAGCCATCCGCGAGGCCCGTCCGATCCTGCGGCACCTTGTAGATTGCTCGTTCTGCCGGCAAGTTACGGCCGAACTCGTGCGATTGGATATGGCGTTTGCTGAAGAGCCCGTTCCCGCAAAAATAGAATCCAGCGAACAATCCGCGGTCTCGAGCGTTATCACCAGAATTTACTCCCGGATCACCGGAAGCGGCAAATTTGACGGCTTTTCGACCGGAGACGAAGTATTTGCCCATCACAAGACTGACGAGCCCGAGAAAGAAGATTCTGCCGAGGACACCGACGATAAAAACTGACCAGATTTTTCACCCTAAAAACTTAGCCGCTTGTTCGTTAACTGCGAACACGCGGTTTTTTTTCTTTGGCCATAATCGCGAGTTTTTCGGCTAGCCCGAGGCAGCTGTGTTACTTTTTTCGACCGGTTAGAGTTATAATTCCGAAACAGATGAAAAGATCGGATTTACACGAAATAGAAGATCGCAGCGTGAATGGAGACGATTGCCCGTGGTCAGGACGTGCGATCTCGGTCGAAAGAGTCGCAACGGCAAAACTCCCGACGGAGACTGGCGATTTCATGATCGCAGGATATCGTTCCCTCACGAGCGACGAAGAGTTTGTAGTGCTCTATATGGGCGAGATGGAGGCCGAGATCCCGACTCTTGTCCGGATCCACTCACAGTGTCTGACCGGCGACGTTTTTGGCTCGATAAAATGTGATTGCGGGCCGCAGCTTCACAGGGCGATGCAAATGATCGAGTCCGAAGGCCGGGGTGCGATCGTTTATCAGCAGCAGGAAGGACGCGGTATCGGAATTATTAACAAAATAAGGGCTTACGCTCTTCAGGATGAGGGCGCGGACACAGTCGAGGCAAACGAGAAATTGGGCTTCGAGATCGACGCCCGCGAATATCAACAATGCGCCGAGATCCTCTTCGACCTCGGGCTTTGCAAGGTGCGTGTGATCTCAAACAATCCGGATAAGCTCAGGGCCCTGGAAAACGCAGGATTACGTATCGTGGAGCGTATCCCGATCGAGATCCGGGCGCAAAAGCCCGCAGCCCATTATTTGCGTACAAAAAAAGAAAAAATGGGCCACCTGATCGACGTCGAATAATTCGTTAGAAATATCCAAAAACGTGAAGAAACTTCAATTAAATGGAGTGTTTTCATGTTATCAGACCTGTCCGCCGTTATTATTTTTGACGATAACATCCCTATTTGTAAAATTTAAGGCAAGTTCGCCGAATCGGCGCTCAGTGGCGTCGAATTTGCTTACTTACATATACATGTAGGTGTGGTTTGTGCGGGACAAATTTGTATCCGTTAGTTTCAAGCCTGATTGCCATACATCCCAACAATATTTACAGGAGATAAAAAATGAGTAAGAACTTCAAATTTATATCTTTGGTTCTGTCCATTATGTTTTGCTTTACCGCAATTGCATTTGGACAAAGGACCTCAGGTAATATTGAAGGAACCATTACTGACCAGAACGGTGCCGTTGTCCCCAGCGCTACCGTAACGGCACGCAGTACCGGTACGACGGCTGGTTTTAACCAGACGACGACCACTGACGGCAATGGTTACTTTCAATTTCCGCAGGTCCCTCCGGGAACGTATACTGTTACGTCAACAGGAAGCGGATTTAAAACCTCGCGTCAGGACGTTGAGGTAACAATCGATAAATCGACCATCGCGAGTGCCAGATTGGAAATTGGCGACACAGGCGTTACCGTCGATGTCGTTGCCGATTCCAATGTGACGATCGATCCGGGTGATACTAAGATCGATACCAGCATCACCAAAAAGATCATCGAAGATCTTCCTGCCGGCACAACGTTTGCCAGCTTGTTGAAGATCGCTCCGAACGTACGTCCTGAGCTCGGTGGTTTCCAGATCGACGGAGCCAGCGGTTCTGAGAACGTATTTATTATCGATGGCCAGGAAGTAACTAACTTCCGTACGGGCTCGCTCGATTCAAACTTTAACCTTCCGTTCGAAACCGTCCAGGAAGTACAGATCAAATCGACCGGTTATGAGGCTGAATACGGTGGCGCTACCG
Organism: Pyrinomonadaceae bacterium; assembly: GCA_049679665.1. Classification (GTDB taxonomy): domain Bacteria; phylum Acidobacteriota; class Blastocatellia; order Pyrinomonadales; family Pyrinomonadaceae; genus OLB17. The sequence goes on from JBAUGL010000096.1 coordinate 35,265, forward strand.
GCGGTATCATCAACGTCGTAACCGCAGGCGGAAACGACAACTGGCGCGGAAACTTCGGTATTTCGTTCAAGCCGTCGAAGATCCAGGGTGATCGACGTCCTGTTCTGGCTTCGTTTACAGCCGCCGGCGTTTCGAATTCCCCGGGAGACATCGATTACTTCCAGCCGCCAAATGACGGCGGAACGGATTGGTTCCCAGTTGCGCAGGTAAGCGGACCCGTCATCAAAGAGCACCTTTGGTTCTCGGCGGTTTATGCTCCGCAGATCTTTGAAACAACAAGGACGCTCGACTATTTCGGAAACAGCGTTTCCGGAAACAGCGTCTCGAATCCGAATGGCCGTTTTGTCAGAAGCACGGAAAGCTATAGCAACAAACAGACCAACGAACACGCGTTCTTCCGTCTTGATGCTTCACCGTTTTCACGCCTTCGTTTGTTCGGAACATTCCTTTGGAATCCGATCGTACAGGATGGTGTCCTTCCGAGCACCACAGAAGGCTTAAGCGGTTCGCCGCAAAGTGTTAACTTCGGCGGCAGCACAGGAGTACTGTCGGGGCCGACCCTTCTTGCACAGCAGGGCGGACGCCAGAATGCCAATGCCTTTAACGGACAGGCAACCTGGAACCCGACCAACTGGATGGTTCTTAATTTCCGCGGCGGCCGAAGCTTCCTGAATGAAAAACTTGGTTCGTATGGTTTGGCAAATGTCACACGCGTAATCTGCAGCCAGGTTTCAGGCTTACTGACGGCGGCTGATACCGGATGTGCACAGGGCTTCCAGAATGTTGCCAGCAACTCACAGAACGCCTTTGATGTCTCGACACGTACAACCTACGACGCTGACGCCAGCTTTATCGGTATCAATGCTCTTGGACGTCATAACTTCAAAGTCGGCTACCAGATGAACAAATTGTTCAACACCGTTGACCGTGGCTACACGGGCCTCGGACTGATCCAGTTGTTCTATGGACGAGCCATTAGTGCTCTTAGTGGTTCTGACAACACAGCACCGCTCTGTACTGCCGCAAACTTCCCGAACTGTGTTTACGGTTCAGGTTTGATGACACGGTTTGGCACGGTCGGCGAAGCTGCCAGTAAGAACCAGGGCCTCTTCGCTCAGGATTCATGGCAGATAGCGAACCGGCTTACCCTTAACCTCGGTGTCCGCATCGAGAAAGAAACGGTTCCAAGCTTCGGCGATGCGGCAACTTCTGAGGCCATCGAATTCAACTGGGGAGACAAGGTCTCGCCGCGAATCGGTGTTGCATTTGATCTGACCGGAGACGGCAAAACGAAACTGTTTGCTAACTACGGCTGGTTCTATGACCGTTTCAAGTATGAATTGCCGCGTGGTTCGTTCGGCGGCGACTTCTTCCGTCGTGACTTTTTCGAGCTCACGCCCGCTCGTGGAACCGCGTATACCGGTTACACGTTCCAGAACATCCTCGGCTCCAACCCGGATCCGATCGGTGGAACATGCCCGATCGAGAATTCGACAGGCTATTCGGTTTGTCAGTTCGATTTTCGTATCGCGACTAACCTCGTTGGTGCGGACATCTTTCAGACCGGCGCTATCGATCCGGACATCAAGGCTGCTCGTCAGAGCGAATATACGTTCGGTCTCGAGCGTGAGCTCGGCGCCAACTTTGTCTTTTCGGGACGTTACACGCACAAACAGGTTGACCGTGCTATCGAAGACGTAGGCGTTTTCAACGATCAAGGATCGGAAGCTTACATCATCGGTAACCCGGGACTCGGCCTCATTTGTGAGATTTCCATTTCGGGCAACTATCCGTGTACGAAAGCAGAGCGCAAGTACGACGCGGTTGAAGTTCGTGTCGATAAGCGCGCGAACAACTACTTCTTCAACGGAAGCTATACCTGGAGCCGTCTTTTCGGTAACTATTCAGGTTTGGCCAGTACTGATGAAGGCGGACGCAACAGCCCGAACGTAAACCGTTTCTTCGACCTTCCGCCCCTTGGCTTTACGGCTGACGGCGACCCGGATAACGGTCTTCTTGCTACTGACCGGACGCACTCATTTAAGGCGTACGGCGGTTACACGTTTGACTGGGCAGGAAATGGCGTTAATCGTACCGGCGTGACCGCCTTCACCACCGTTCAATCGGGAACCCCAATGACCACGATCTATAACCTTTATAGCTTGGGTACGACGGTTCTGAACGAACGCGGTGATCTGGGACGCACGGAAATGTTCACTGAAACAGACCTTTCGGTCAATCATCGTTACAAGTTCGGACGTGACAACCGCTTCACACTTGAAGGCTTTGTCGACATCCGCAATCTGTTGGACGAAGATAATGTTTTGGGTGTAGCGAATAACATCAGTGCCGTGAACTTTAGCGGCGCTGTGCTTAATGGTTCGCGTGCCGGGTGCACCACCTGCGGTGGCGCAACGGGCGGCGAACGTGAATTAAATACGTTCCAGACCATTTTCAATGGCAGCGGTATCCGCCAGAATGTTCTGAACTACATCAACCATGCCGACACGCCGCTCGGAGAGCGAACGCTCAATACGTACGGCTTGGCTAACAGCTTCCAGGGTGGACGTGATGTCCGCTTCGGTTTCCGTTTCTTCTTCTAATCCACGGATTTAAGATTAAACCTTTTGGCCTGTCCTTTATTGGACAGGCCTTTTTTGTCTCTAGCCTCATCCTTCTCAAACAAAAAGCCTCGTGCCTACGTCTAAATTACAGTTTTACTTGAGGAATAATCGTATGAGAAGGTCATTTTTATGTATCGGCTTGGTCTTGATCGGTTTGTTGTTATTCGCGCGATCTTTGGCGCAGTCAACAAATATTGAAACGCACAGAAATATTCAATATGCTGTGCGGGCCAATTCCAATGCAAACCTCACGAGTTTGGATATTTACGTACCTCGATCCGTCAAAAATGCGCCCGTTATGATCATGATCCATGGAGGCGGATGGCGAAACGGCGACAAACTAAATCGAGGTTTGAACGACAATAAAGTACCGTTTTTCGCCCGAAACGGCTTTATTTATATCAGTATCAACTACCGTCTCTCACCTACCGTTCAACATCCCGCACATGTCGAAGATGTTGCCGAAGCGATCGCATGGGTTCACAATAACATCAACAAATACGGTGGTGATAGAAATAAGATCTTTGTAATGGGTCATTCGGCGGGCGCACATTTGGCAGCCTTGGTTGCCACCGATGAACGCCGCCTGAAACAACATAAAAAGGATCTATCGGTTATAAACGGTGTAATTCTTTTAGACGGAGCAGGTTACGACATTCCTTCCCAAATGCAGGGGTCCGAGCGGTTCGGCGGTAACTTGAATGAGATGTATGTATACGCTTTCACTATTAATGAAGCCGTTCAAAAAGACGCGTCGCCTTATTTTCACATCGAAAAAGGCAATACTATTCCGCCTTTCCTGATTTTTACTGCAGGCGGGCGGATCGCTTCGGTCAACCAATCCAAGAAAATGGTCGAGGCTTTGCTCAAGGCAGGTGTGCAGGCCGCAACGATCGATATTACAGCCAAAAGCCACGCCGCGATAAACCGAGACTTCGGATCAGCCGATGAGATGATTACGCAAAAATCGAAGGAATTTTTGATTGAAGTTCTGAAAAGGTAAAATTTCACCCCCGAAAGGATTTTTCAATCCAAACGAGGGCCGGAGACCCACGTCGTCGAGTCCACCTAAGCGATTCTTCTTCTAACCGGAGTTGGCTGGTTCAATTAACCCTTGCATAGAACCGGCTTAACTCTTCGCCGTTGATTTTGCTTTCGCGCGAAGGTCGCCGATCACCTTTCTTATCTTCTTCATGTCGTCCCCACTCAGTTTGGATGCTTTCAAATAAGATTCAAGCTCATCGGCGGCCTCACCGTATCGTTTGAGGTCATTTGAATAAAGTTGGGCGAGTTCCTTGTGGATTTCGGGCACCGACACCTTCGCCAGTTTCTTTGCCAATAGCAGGTGCTTTTCTGAATCGGCAAAATTGCCGCCGGCACGCTCAAATCTGCCAAGTGCAAACACTACCTGCGGAGAGCCTGGAGCCATGACGTACGCTTGTTGGAGCGCGGTTATCGCAGCCTTGTTATACGCTTTACCCAAATTATGGAGCGAATATCCTACATAGTAGACCGATGTCACGCTCTTGGGGTTTATCTCCGTAGCTCTGATAAAAAATGAAAGGGCCTCCTTATATTGCTTCGCCGTATAAAACTCCATCCCAAGCCGATACAGCGCGTCAAAATAATTTGGGAACTGCTTAACAGCCTCCTGAAGTCCTGAAATGCCGGAATCAATTCGTTCGCTCTTCAAATCAGCTATTGCCTTGTCGTACGTCTTTTTTGCTGCTAGGGGCACGTCCTGTGCAAATATGACACCGAGTTCAGCATCCGAAAAGGCGGCTTTCTTTGGCAGCAGATAGAAATCAACCTGGAAGATCCCGGTGCCTTCACCGCCCCGAATATTTTGTGTCCTTATCTCGATCGGGATCGTTTGGTCCTGCAGGTCATATTGAAACGCCATTGCCCTAACGGAATACCTGCCGTCGTGAAGACCGTCAAATCTATAGCGGCCGGAACCATCCGTCCGATTCCGATTAACGGCGGAACCGTATTCGTTGAGAAGTTCGACGTGAACATCTGAGAGGGCATTTTTCTTATTGTCGTAAACCCCGCCTTCGATGATGCTTGCGGCATACGCGAACTGTGTGAATAAAAACACAATGACAAGTGATGAAAAAACTCCAAAGCCTCGCCAAACTACGGCCGACCTATTTGCTGGATCCATAACTACCTCCGCCAAATCATAAAAAGTTGTATTGTGGAAAAGGTTATTATATCACTAACAAACTTGCACGGAATAGCCTTTTGTCACAGATTTGTTAGAATTTATTCGCAACTAAGCAGTTTGGAGATGAACGCCCCTGTCTGAACGGATATACCGTGATTCGGTTCACAACATCATTCGCGTCGAAACGGATACATCTGAGGGCGAATTGCTCGTCGGGTTAATCGATTCTCCCGAATTCCAGAGGCTCCGGCGGATCCGGCAGCTCGGCCTCGCTCACTTTGCATATCAAGCCGCCGAACATTCACGATTCACCCATAGTTTAGGGGCCTTTCATCTCGCAACGCGAGTCCTCGAGCGGCTTCGGAAGCAGTACCCGATCACCGGTGAGCAGCAAACGGCGGTCCGCGTTGCGGCCCTGCTGCATGACGTTGGTCACGGCGCTTTCTCGCACGTCATGGAGTCGATTTTTGGGTTTCATCACGAGCAGTACACTATCGACG